>CAZEJJ010000236.1:0-9424 GCA_964512185.1 uncultured Enterobacterales bacterium
CTCGCTACGATTCGGGGCGGCCGCCTGACGGCGACCTGTTCTGTCGCCTGCTCCAACGAAGAGCAGTTGGCCCCCGAAGCGGTGTACTCCTTCGAGTGCCAGCTGGAGGGCTCGGTGAGCATGCTCATCACCGATCTCACCTGCGACCTGGACATCTACGTGCTGGACGACAGCTGCGATCCCTACACCGGCTGCCTGGAGGGCTCCACCGAGTCCTACGACACCGACGACGGGGTGGAGTTCACCGGCATCCCCAGGGAGACCTACTACGTGGTGGTGGAGGCCTACGGCGCCGCCCACCTGGACGTGGCCTCGGGGCCCTGCACCGACGACGGCACGGCAACCGGCACCGTCTACGATCCGGGCTATACCTTGAGCTTCGACGTGAGCGCCAGCACCGGCTGCGCCGAGGATCGCGACGACGGGTTGGACAACGATCTCGACGGAGAAATCGACTGCGACGACACCGACTGCTGGTCCGAGCCTGTCTGCTGCGACGTGGACGGTGACGGCTACCAGGCCGAGGACTGCGAAGGTGACGACGGTGACGACGAGAACGCCCGCGTCTACCCGGGTGCGCCCGAGGACGGCGGCACCGGGCTGGGGGCTGGTGATGGCATCGACAATGACTGCGACGGGATCGTAGACGAGGGGACCCTGGACTACGACGACGACGAAGACGGCTTCAGCGAGACCGAGGGAGACTGCGACGACGCCGACCCGGAGGTGAACCCCGACGCCACCGACGAGCCCGACAACGGCATCGACGAGACGCGGTCTGCACAGACTGCGACGGGCAGGACGAGACCACGCCCCAGGACACCAGCCCGCCGGTGGACGACACCGAGAGCAGCACCGGGGACAGCGAGGCCGACAGCTCCACCGGCGACGACACGGCCCTGGAGGGCGTGCCCGAGGAGAAGGAGGGCGACTGCGGTTGCACGGGTGCCCGTCGGACCCTGCTGGGTTCGGGCATCCTGGGGCTGCTGGCCTTCGCCGCGATGATCTCCCGCCGCCGGGCTATCTCACCGCGATGAAGAAGCTGCCGTTGCTGGTCTGCGTGCCGCCGCAGATGGGGTAGTAGATGCTGCGGCCGTCCCACGGGCTGGCGTGGGATCCGTAGGTGGAGGAGGTGCTGTTGCAGCCGCCGCCCGAGGTGTAGTGGTACATGCCGTACAGCATGGTGTTGCAGGAACCGCAGGAGCCGTTCTCGAGCACCAGGAAGCCGTAGCCGCTCTCGGCCTTGTGGGTGGAGAAGCAGGTGGCGTAGGTGGTGTTGGAGTCGTCGGCGGAGTGGGTGACGTAGTTGTAGTCGGTGCTGCCGGCGAAGTAGTCGTAGGGGTCGCCGCTGTTGTAGTACCAGTAGAAGCTGTCGGCGTCGTTCTGGTTGGTGCAGCCAAACAGCACCTCTGAGATCGTCATCTCGTCGCCGGCGTTCCAGATGTCGTCCTGGGTGTTGATGGCCGTAGGGGGATCGGTGGTGGTGGCGCGGTTCACCGCGTAGGTGCCGTCGAAGTACTCGGCGTCCACCCAGTAGATGTAGTTCCAACCGCCGTCGTAGCTGTCCATGTCGCAGTAGACCTCGTAGGAGTCGGCGGGGTCGCCGTCGCCGTCTGGGTCGATCCAGTAGACGTCGCTGGTCACGGTGGAGTCCGACGCCAGGATGTCGGCGCAGTCGGCACCGGGGTTGTCGGCGGACAGGCCCAGGGCGCAGTCGTAGACGGTGGGATCCGTGTCGTCGCAGTCGGAGTTGATGTCCACGTAGCCGCTGGGCTGGTCGCAGTCGTCGATGTAGGTGGAGGGATCGCCGTCGAGGTCGCCGTCTGCGTCGTAGTACCAGCGGGGGATGTCCACGGCGTCCTCGTCCGTGTCGCCGTCGCAGTCGTTGTCGATGTCGTCGCAGTACTCGTCTGCGCCGGGGTACACGGTGGCGTCGTCGTCGTCGCAGTCGGTGCCGCCGTAGGCGTCGCTGTCGTAGCTGTCGTAGTCGGCGTCGTTGTCGGACAGCCCGTCGCAGTTGGAGTCCACGCCGTCGTACCAGGTCTCCGTGGCGCCGTAGTAGATGCTGGGATCGCTGTCGTCGCAGTCGGTGTTGGTGGCCACGTAGCCAGCGGGCTGGGCGCAGATGTCCACCGCCAGGCTGCTGTCCTCGTCGCCGTCGCCGTCGCCGTCGCTGTCCAGGTACCAGTAGATGGTGTCCAGGGCGTCGGTCTCGTCGCCGCTGCAGTTGTTGTCCACCGTGTCGCAGTACTCCGTGGCGCCCGGGTAGACCTCGTCGGAGGTGTCGTCGCAGTCGCTGCCCCCGTAGCTGTCCGCGTCGTAGCCGTCGTAGTCCTGGTCGTAGTCGGACAGGAAGTCGCAGTTGCCATCGACGCCGTCGTACCAGATCTCCTCGGCGCCCGGGTAGATGTCGGCATCTAGATCGTCGCAGTCGCCGTCGTCGCCGGTGAAGCCGTCCTCGTCGTGGTCGAAGCCGGGGCAGCTGTTGTTGGTCTCGCCCGGTGAGCCCAGGTCGGAGAACTCGGCCCACTCCATGTAGCTGGCGCACCACAGGGTGGGATCGGTGCGGTCGCCCAGCGAGGACCACCAGGGATCGATGGCCATCGACGCGCCGGCTTCGTCGGGCATGGTGGCGCCGTCGTCCCAGGTGACGCCGTCGAGCTGCACCTCGCCCGCGGTGAGCAGCAGCTCGTCTTCTTCGTTGCCCAGGGAGATGTCCGAGTAGACGTAGCCGACGCTCACGCCGCCGTTGCTGTCTTCGTCGGCGTCGATGCCGAAGAGGAACACGGCATCAGGTTCCAGCACCAGCAGCTCGTCGGAGAGCACCTGGTGCGTCTCGCCGCTGCCGGAGCTGATGACCAGCCCGTTGAGGTACAGGCTGTCGCCGCTGTTGTTGGTGACCTCGAACCACTCGCCGTGGCTGTCGGCGACGGCTGCCGGGTTGCTCATGATCTCCGTGATCACCAGGTCGCTCTCGGCCCAGGTGTCCTCGTCCACCAGGCCGTCGCAGTCGTCGTCCAGCTGGTTGGAGGTGTCCTCGGTGGCGTCGGGGTTGATGGTGTCGTCGCCGTCGTCGCAGTCGGCCTGCTCGGTGTCGGAGCCGCACTGGGTGTAGCCATCGCCGTCGGCGTCGTAGCCCTCGTCCACCTGGCCGTCGCCGTCGTTGTCGAGGCCGTCGCAGTCCTCGGCGTCCACGCAGTCGGCGACGCCGTCGTCGTCGCCGTCGTCGAAGTCTTCGTCCACCAGGCCGTCGCCGTCGTTGTCGAGGCCGTCGCACTCTTCCGTGTCGACACAGTCGGCCGCCCCGTCGCCGTCGCTGTCGCTGAAGCCTTCATCTACGATGTCGTTGCAGTTGTCGTCGGCCCCGTTGCAGGCTTCGGTCTGGTAGGGGTGCACGTTGGGGTCTTCGTCATCGCAGTCGCCGTCGGCCTCGGTGAAGCCGTCACCGTCGGCGTCGGTGGGTGGCACCCACTCCGGCTCGCTGTCTTCGGGGGGCGTGGAGTCCTTGGGATCCGGCTCGTCTTCGCCGCAGGAGACGGCCAGACCCAGGGCCAGCAGGGCCGCCAGCAGGCGAAGCGAGGTGCTGAGGTGGACAGACATTTCAGCTCCGAGCAGATGGGAGGGAGCCAGAAGGTAGCACGGGACCGAGGGGGTCTGCCCGGGCGAGGAGCGCCGCGCTGCATCGCCTGTCGCGGATCTCAGCCTGCGGGGAAGGAGCGAGCCCCCATCGGGGTTGCTGGCCGCCGGAGGAGTGAACGATGCGATCCTGGATGACCGTCCTGTTGCTGGTGCTGGTGCTGGCCGCGGCGCTGGTGGGCTGCGATCACGCCACCAAGGAGCTGGCCGAGGCTGGGCTGCGGAACCAGCCCGCCGTGGTCCTGGTGCCCGGCGTGCTGGATCTGAGCTACGCCGCCAACCACGACGTGGGCTTCGGCCTGCTGCGCTTCATCCCGGTGGAGCTGCGCAGGGGGCTGATCATCGGTGTGGTGAGCCTGCTGTCCCTGGGTCTGCTGGTGCTCCTGATCAGGGGCAGGGCCACCAGCCGCTGGGAGCACACGGCCTACGCGCTCATGCTGGCGGGGGCCCTGGGCAACCTGCAGGACCGGATCTTCCGGGGCTACGTGGTGGACTTCCTGCACCTGCACCACTGGCCCATGTTCAACGTGGCCGACATCTGCGTCTTCTGCGGGGCCGCGCTGCTGTTCTTCAGCGCCTGGAGGATCCGCCCGCCACCGTCGCAGCTCCGCACAGGCTGCGGTCCTCTGTGAGCTGGTTGTCCAGCAGCTCGTGGACTGAGAGATCGCCCTCGATGACCACCAGGGCCTGCTGGCAGCTGCGCACGCGGTTGCGCTCGAAGGTCAGGCCGGCGGCCTGTCCGTCCACCATGATGCCGGAGCTGCCGTTCAGCAGCTGGTTGTCCAGCACGCGATGATCGCGGGTCTCGCCGCGCATGACGATGCCGATGTCCAGGCTCTGCTCGATGGTGTTGCCCTCGATCAGCCAGCGGTCGGCGGTGCGGTCCAGCATCAGGAAGCTGCCGTCCGCCAGGCTGTGGTTGCCGCGCAGCATGCCCCGGCTCCCCTCCGCCCGCAGCGAGGTGGAATTGGCCCGGAACCGGCTGTTCTCCACCAGGGCCTCGTCGCCCTTCAGCGCCAGCGCCACCAGGTTGTGGGCGAAGGTGCAGCCGCGCACCACCGCGCCGTCGCCCTCGAGGTTGAGAGCGGCGGTGCTGTCCGCCAGGTGGCCGGCCTCTTCGATGTGCAGCAGCCCACCGTGCAGGAAGCGGCTGTCCTGCAGCAGCACCTGGCTGCCTCGCTCGGCGCGCAGGTGGAAGCCCTGGGCACCGTTGAGTGGGGCCAGGGTGGAGCTCACCATCTCCAGCCGGGCGCCCGACTCCACGCGCAGGATGGGGTGCTCCGTGGGGCCCGCGCCGGGCTGTAGCAACAGCGTGGCGTCTTCGAGGCGCAGCTTGCCCGACACCTGCAGCTCGCCCTGGTGGCTGAGCACCTCGCCCTTGATGGTCAGCTCGCCGTCCACGCGGTGCTGCTCCAGCTCCCGCTGGGCTTCGGGCAGGGCGGGCAGGGCGGGCAGCTCGCGGGCGGGGCTGCCCGCCACCGGCACCAGGCAGGGCTCGCTGCCAGCGTCGGCGGCGAAGGGATCGCGGAACCCGCGCAGCTCCTCCAGGTCGTCCACTCCGTCGCCGTCCAGGTCCCGGCCGGACAGCTCCGCGTCCGTTGGAGGGTTGAGCACCACCATGGACAGCCGGCCCGGGCAGCTGCCCAGCTGCACGGTGGAGTGCACCCCGTGGAAGGTCAGGAACAGCCGCTGCAGCTGCTCGGCGCTGAGCGCCTGCTGTGCCGGAACCCGCGCGCTCAGCCAGCTGTAGCCGCTCTCGATCCCCGCTTCGGGCTGGCAGCAGGAGGAGACCACCCGCTGGCCCAGGGCGCTGGGCAGGCCCGGCGCGTTCAGGCCGAAGACACCGCGGCCACCGCCGGCCGACCACCACACCCGGTAGAGCAGCTCGCGCAGCTGCAGGCCCTCGCTGGGGACGTCCTGCAGCGCGGAGCCGAAGGCCACCACGTCGCCGCAGTCGCGGCTCTCGGGTGCGCTGGGGGGAGCCAGCTGCAGGCTGCCCAGGTCGCGCTGGGTGGGGTTGATGAGGTCGTAGCTGGTGCCCCGGGGGGGCAGCCCCTGCCGCAGGTAGAGGACCAGGGGGCTGGCCTGCTGGTCCCGCTCGCAACCAGCCAGCAGCGCGAGCGACGCGGCGAGCCTGATCGTGGGCGGGAGGCGCATGTGCCGGGACCTCTTGCGGACACCGGCGCGAGGATAGCACGGGCCCAGCCGTGATCTCTATGCCATGGATGTGCGCGGCTCCGCGCCCATCGATGTTGTTTGTCCGGGGACTTTCGCCGCGGCACGCTCCTTGCTAACCATGGCGGGGAACCGACACCTCCGGAGTCACGCCATGAACCGAGCCGCGCTGTTGCTGGTCCTGCCCATCGTCGCCTGCTGGAACGAGCCCGAGAACGAGCCGGGCTACGGCACCGCCTGCCTCCAGCGCGGCGCCAACCCCGACGACACGGGCTTCGGCGAGTGGGACTTCGAGTTCGACGGCACCGTGGTGTCCGACGATGAGGGCGACCTGCTGGAGTCGCGGCTGGAGTGCTACGGTAGCGTGGCCCGCAGCCTGGAGCTGCAGGACGACGCCGGCAACACCTGGCGCATCGGCTACGGCGTACAGGACGCCGCGGGTGTGGACCAGACCCGGCGTCTCGACCTGGACGAGGGAGATCAGGTGAGCGTGCTGTTCCGCTCGGTGCAGCAGTTCGGCTCCGCCAATGGCTTCGTGATCCAGGACGAGGTGGGGGTGGTGGCCGCGCTCGAGCAGGGCACCTGGGGCCCGGCGCTGCAGGACGGTGACGTGCCGGGGCTCGAGCTCAGCGTGGGTGAGCAGTACGGCTCCGTGGAGGATCAGTGCGGCGTGCAGACCTGGACGGAGCTGGCCTTCGACGCCGAGTCGCTGGCGGTGCTGCTGCCCTACGAGGCCGGCCCGCTGTACCTGGGCGGCCAGAGCCTCACCGCCTACGCCATCGCCTCGAGCCAGTGGCAGGGCGATGTGCAGTGCACGGATCTCGCGGGCGAGCTGATCTGGGGCCTGTTCCGGTAGCTCTCGCGGCCGGCTGCCCTCCCTCCCGTCCTTGGCGGTGACGTGGGTGCCAAGCTCGGGAGCGGATGAACCGCTCCCCTACATTGCTCCCGGCGCCGGGTGTTCGAGTCAGTCCCGGTACCGGAGCTCGAAGCGCTCTCCCGAGCGGCCCAGGCGGTAGTGTTCGGAGAAGCTGGCGGCCACCGCGTCTGCTTCTGGGAGCACGTCGTCCTGGTAGCGGGGGCTCAGGTGGGTGAGCACCGCCCGCTGCACGTCGGCCCGGGAGCAGATGCGGGCGGCGTCGCGCACGGTGAGGTGCTGCTTGCGACGGGCCTCTTCTTCGTGCGCGGGCAGGAAGGCGGCCTCGATGAAGGCCAGGTCGGCGTCGTCCAACAGGCGGTAGAGGTTCTTGCAGGGGGCCGTGTCGGTGCAGAAGGCAACGGTGCGGCCGGGGCGTGGTGGGCCCATCACGTCGCCGGGCGCCACGCTGCTGCCGTCGGGGGCGGTGACCGCGTGGCCGGCCTGCAGGCGGCCGAAGTCGGGGCCCGCGCTGAGCCCCCGCGCCAGGGCCCGTCGCGGATCGAAGCGTCCAGGTCGGGCGTGCTCCTCGATCCGGTAGCCGGCGCAGAACACCGAGTGCTCCAAGGGCAGCCAGCGCAGGGTCAGCAGCTCGTCCTCGTAGGCGATGGGCAGCGGGCCCGTCCTGGAAGGCGCCGCGACGGGCAGCTCCCGGAGGCGCAGCTGGAAGGGGATGCGCATTGACATGGCGCGCAGCATGGGGACCAGCCACTGCTGTGTGCCCGGGGGGCCCACGATGGTGAGGGGCCCGGGATCCTCCAGCAGGGCGCGCATGGCCAGCAGGCCGGGCAGGCCCATGACGTGGTCGGCGTGCAGGTGGGACAGGGCCACCACGCGCAGGTTGCGCACACCAACGTGATGCACCGCATACGGCACCTGTGTGCCCTCACCGCAGTCCAGCAGGTAGACCGCTCCCTCCAGGCGCAGCGCCAGGGAGCTCAAGGGACGGTCGGCCCGCGGCACGGTGCCGCCGGAGCCCAGCAGGATGCAGTCCAGGGACATGGGGAACCTCAGGCTCCAGTGTAGCTGGTGGGAGGCCGTTAGGTTGGCGGCCCGCGATCCCGGAGGTCTCCGTGTTCAAGCCCTTCGTCACTGCCCTCGCGCTGGGGGCGCTGGCCTGCAAGCCCGATCCCATGCAGGAGACGGGCGAACCGGAGCCGCTGGAGCCCTTCGACGAGGCGGTGGCACAGCGCCTGGACGATGAGCTGCTGGCCATCGTGGACGAGCTGGGCCCTCCGGGAGCGTTGGCCGCCGTGCAGCTTCCCGGGGTGGAGCGCTGGACGGGCGCCGCGGGCTCGGTGGATCTCGAGGGCGGCTCGCTGCAGGCCGACGCCTTCTCCAAGGCGGGCAGCGTCACCAAGACCCTCACCGCGGCGCTGCTGCTGTCCCTGGAGGAGGCCGGAGATCTGGATCTGGACGATCCGTTGTCGATGCACTGGCTGGGCCTGGCCCGGGGGGATGACATCACCCTGCGGCAGCTGCTGCAGCACAGCTCCGGCGTGCCGGAGTACTTCGGCCTGCTGGAGGCGGACGGCACCACCGACCAGGTCTGGACCCTCGACGAGCTGGTGGCGCTGGTGGCGGACGAGCCCCTGGACTTCGAGCCGGGCAGCAGCTGGTCCTACTCCAACACCAACTACCTGCTGGCGGCCCTGGCGGCCGAGGCGGTCACTGGCGAGCCCTGGCAGCAGCTGCAGACCGAGCGCCTGCTGGTGCCCCTGGGGCTGGACGAAGCCCTGGTGCTCCCCGCCGGCGACGACGGCTGGGGCCAGTCCATCGGCGGCTACCTGCTGATGTCCGGCGACGAGCCCTACGAGCTGCACGGTCAGACCGACATGCTCACCGTGGTGCACGACTCCAGCCTGGGGCCCGCCGGGAGCCTCGTGGCACAGGCCGCGGGGCTGGCGGCCTGGGGATCGGCCCTGTGGGGCGAAGGCACGGTCCTGGGTGCCGACGCTGCGGCCGCCATGGTGGGCGATGCGATGGAGGTCTCATCTACCCTGGACTACGGCCTGGGCACCGTGATCCGCCAGGACGACCACGGCGAGCAGCTCTTCCACAACGGTGGGGTCTACGGCTACGTGGCCTGGCTGGGGTATCGTCCCTCCGACGGCGCCACCCTGGCCTTCCTCTCCAACGCCTGGCTGGTGGAGGACGGCACCCTAAGCTCCAGCTGGAGCACCGAGGCCGCGGATCGCCTCTGGGCAGCGTTCTACGGGAGCGGCTGAGCATGCTCCTCAGCGCCCGCTGTCTGTGTGGAGGCGTGGAGCTCCAGCTGCAGGGGCCCACCGAGTTCGCGAGCCACTGCCACTGTCCCGACTGTCGCAGAGCCCACGCCGCCGCCTTCGTCACCTGGACCTCGGTGCCCGAGGAGCGATTCCAGGTGGTGCAGGGCGCCGATCTCATCCAGCCCTTCGAGTCATCTCCAGGGGTGCTGCGCGGCTTCTGCCGGCGCTGCGGAAGCTCCGTGACCTATCGCCACCGCGACATCCCCGGCCGCGTCTACCTGCCCGCCGCCCTGCTCGCCGAGCTGGATCGCCCCGTCACCGAGAACGTCTGCTACGACGAGCGCGCCCCCTGGCTCGACGGCTGGCACGAGCTGCCCTGCTACCGCGGGCTGTCGGACAGCGAAGAGGATCGGATGGACTAGGAGCGCTCGGGAAAGAGGCGGCAAGCCTGCCGCCGGTTCATGTCGTAGCG
>CAZEJJ010000237.1:0-9374 GCA_964512185.1 uncultured Enterobacterales bacterium
CAAATAAAAGGGTGGGGCCCGGCCCGGCGGCCCCCCCACGTTCGAGGCGATACCCTATATACGCTCACTCACCCAAGAATCGCGCCCAGGTCTTCCTCTGCCGTGGTGATCGGCTTGATGCCGAAGTTCTCGACGAGGACATTGAGCACGGCTGGCGTGACAAAGGCCGGCAGGCTCGGCCCGAGGCGTATGTTCTTGATCCCCAGGTGCAGCAGGCTCAGCAGGATGCAGACCGCCTTCTGCTCGTACCAGGAGAGCACTAGGGAGAGGGGAAGGCCGTTGACGTCGGTGTCGAAGGCATCTGCGAGGGCCACGGCAATCTGCACCGCCGAGTAGGCGTCGTTGCACTGCCCCATGTCGAGCAGGCGCGGGATGCCGCCGATGTCGCCGAACTCCAGCTTGTTGAAGCGATACTTGCCGCAGGCCAGCGTGAGGATGACCACATCGTCCGGTGCGGCCTCGGCCAGCTGGGTGTAGTAGTTGCGGCCGCTCTTGGCGCCGTCGCAGCCACCGATGAGGAAGAAGTGCTTGATGGCGCCGGACTTGACGGCGTCCACCACCTTGTCCGCCACGCCCAGCACGGCGTTGTGGCCGAAGCCGACGAGGATGGTCCTGTCGCCGCCATCGGCCTCGAAGCCAGGGGCGGCCAGGGCCGCCTCGATGACCGGGCCGAAGTCATCGCTGTTCACGTGGTCCACGCCGGGCCAGGCCACCAGGCCGGTGGTGAAGATGCGGGCCTTGTAGGACTCGCGGGGCTTCTGGATGCAGTTGGTGGTCATGAGGATCGCGCCGGGGAAGGCGTCGAACTCCCTGGCCTGGTCCTGCCACGCGCCACCGTAGTTGCCGGCCAGGTGCGCGTACTTGTTCAGCTCGGGGTAGCCGTGAGCCGGCAGCATCTCGCCGTGGGTGTAGATGTTGACGCCCTTGCCCTCGGTCTGCTCCAGCAAGCGCTCGAGGTCCAGCAGATCGTGGCCGGACACCAGGATGGCCTTGCCGGCCACGGGCTCCACGCGCACCGCCTTGGGCCCGGGATGGCCGAAGGTGCCGGTGTTGCCGGCGTCGAGCAGGGCCATGGCGGTGATGTTCATCTCGCCCACCCGCAGCGCCATGGCGGTCAAGGCGCCCACGTCGTCGGGGTTGGAGCCCAGGAAGGCGAGGGCCTCCAGGAAGAAGTCGCTCAAGGCCTGGTCGGTCTGGCCCAGGATCAGGGCGTGATCGGCGTAGGCCGCGGTGCCCTTGAGCCCGTACATGACCAGCTCCTGCAGCCCCGTGATCACCTCGCCGGAGCTGTCGAAGCGCCCGGCGATGCCCAGGGCCTCGCCCTGCCGCACCATGCCGGCGATGTCTTCGGCGGGCAGACAGTGCGCCGGGAACTGGTTGAAGGCCGGCGTGGTGCCCTGCTCTTCGCAGGCGCAGAGGTAGGCGGTGAGGGCCCTGTCGGCCAGCCCAGCGCTCCTGCGGATGTACCCGGCGATGCGCTCGGGATCGAAGTTCACGTTGGTGACGGTTGTGAACAGGGCCTCGAGCACGAAGCGGTCCAGCTCGGGGTCCATGACGCCCAGCTGGCGCGCCGGCCAGGCCACCTGGGCCAGGCCGATGGTGGTGTGCACGAGGAGGTCCTGCAGAGCCGCGGTGTTGGCATCCTTGCCGCAGACACCCTTGACGGTGCAGCCGGTGCCCTTGGCGGACTGTTCACATTGGTAACAGAACATGGATCTATCTCCTGATAGGAGGGTGGTTGAGTGGAGAACAGCGTGAAGATCGAGCTGCGTCGTGTAGCTCAACCGTGCAAGCGGCGCTGGCTTTTAATCGGACCATCCGTACCGATTATGATCTCATCCACGACGAGGTCATCACGGCCGGAGCGCTGCACGGCGCTGTGCACGATGTGGGTGAGGCCGCCGCAGCAGGGCACCTCCATGCGCACCACCATGACCCTGGGAATGTCATTGCTGGAGAAGATGCCCGCCAACCGGTCCACGTAGGGCTCCGTGCGGTCCAGCTTGGGGCAGGCCACCACCACCGCGCGACCGCGCAGGAAGCGCCAGTGCACATCGGCCGAGGCGACCGGGGCGCAGGTGGACAGCACCACCAGCTCCTTGCCTGCGAAGAAAGGTGCGCGGGGTGGCACCAGGTGCAGCTGCACCGGCCACTGGCCGAGCTCCGAGGGATTCCGCTGGGCGGGCAGGCCGTCATCGTCGGCAGGAGCGGGGGCCGCGCCCGCGGGCTCCTGGGTACGGACCATGGTGCCAGGGCAGCCGCAGGCCAGGCTGTCGGGCGCGTCCTTCCTGGCGCCGGCCAGCACGTTGGCGGCGTGCTCGCGGTGGAAGCGGGCCACGGCCTCGCGTCCCCCGGTGCTGTGCAGGTGGGCTTCAACAGCCTTGGGATCGAAGTCGGGGACATCCCGCTCCACGATGCGCAGCGCGCCCTCGGGGCAGTCACCGATGCAGGCTCCCAGGCCGTCGCAGAAGTCGTCCTTGACCACCTTGGCCACGCCGTCCTCCAGCTCGAGGGCACCCTCGGCGCAGGCGGTGATGCACAGGCCGCAGCCGGTGCAGCGCTTCTCGTCGATTTCGATGATCTTGCGGAGCATGGGTGACCTCCGTTGGACACCCACAGACTACGCGCCCCCCCCGGGGGGAGGCCTTGATCGGAATCAAGACCGCGCTCAGAGAGGCTTGATCCAGGTCAAGACCATCACGAGTCACCCCTCACGGGTCGCTGAGCGCCCGCTCCAGCAGGGCGCGATCCAGAATGCGCACCTCGGTGTCGTCCACAGCGATGGCCCCCTGCTTGCGCAGCGCCGCGAGCGCCCTGGAGAAGGACTCCGGCTGCAGCCCCAGGTAGTTGGCCACGTCCTTCTTGGCCGCCGGCAGCTCCACAACCGCGTCGTAGTGCGCCAGGCCCAGCAGGTAGGCGGCCACCCGACCCACCGCGCTGCGCTCACCGTGGCGCGCCAGGGAGCGGGTGAGCTCGCGCAGCCGGCCCATGGCGGCCGCCAGCAGGCGCATGGGGATCTCCCGGTCCCTGCCCACCAGGTCGCGTAGCGCGGCGCGCGGCACCACCACCACGGTGCAGGCCTCGTTGCACTCCGCGTTGGCGGGGAAATCGAGCCCCATCAACACGGGAACCTCGGCCACCATGCCCGGCGCGGCCAGCAGGTGCACCACCTTCTCCTTGCCACCCGGTCCCATGCGCAGCACGCGCACGCTGCCGTGCACCACGCAGAACAGGGCGTGGGCCGGGGTGCCGCTATGAAACAAGACCTCGGCCCGATCGTAGAGACGCAGGCTGGCGGTGGACGCCAGGGCCGCGAGATCCTCTGCGTTCAGGTCCGCGAACAGCGGCAGGCGGCCCAGGTGGGCTTCTACTACGCCGGGGCGAGGTTGGATGGTCTTCACACCTCCACCATAGCCTGCCAGGGCCGTGCCGCGGGGGGGCGACCGCGCTAGGTGGCGCGTCTTCCAGGAGGAGCCATGGGTGGCATCAAGAGCGCGCTCCAGGGGCTGGTGGATGCCTTCGGCGTCCCCTCCTGGGTGGTCCTGCTGATCGGCGCGCTCGTGGTGGCCTACATGATCCGTTCCCTGTTCCGCAGCGCTCCGGTGGGCAGGGCCCGCGCCCTGGTCACCCGCGCCAGCTTCGCCGGGGGCGACGAGCGGCAGGCCATGGAGGACAAGGCGCTGCAGATGGTGACGGGCCACCCCGACGGGCTCATCGCCGTGGCCACCGAGGCCCTCAAGCGGGGACGCCCCATGCTGGCGCGCGAGGCCATCGATCAGCTGCGCGCCACCGGCAGACAGGGCCAGGAGCTGCGACGCCTGGAGCTGCTGCTGGAGGCCCGCCCCCTCACGCCGCAGCAAGAAGCCCTGGCCATCCGAAACCTGCTGGCCGAGGGGCTGCAGGCGCAGGCCCGCGCCAAGCTGACCAAGGCCCGCGGCACCTGGCCCCGCGACGAGGAGCTGGCCGCCCTGGAGCGGGAGCTCAGCTGACCCAGGGGGTCCAGTCCGCCAGGTACAGGACGTAGAGCACCCCCACCACGCCCAGGTAGGGGACGATGAGCAGCGCAGGGATCCAGCGGGGCAGGTGCCGCTGCGAAGGCAGCACGTCGTGCAGCGGGAAGCGCTCCACCAGCAGCGCCCAGGCCCCGTAGGCCAGGGCGAAGCCCAGGAGCACATCGGCCACGAAGTGCTGCTTCACGAACAGCGTGGACAGGGCGATGACCACCGCGCCCACCTGGGCGAGCCCTCCCACCAGGCGATCGACCTTGACGCAGCAGAGCGCGGAGAGGCTGGCCAGGGTGACGTGGATGGACGGGAAGCAGGCCCCCACAGGATCCAGGTGGTAGGCCAAGCGCAGTCCCCAGCTGGGAAAGTCCGTGATGACCACCTGCGCGGGCCGCAGGTCCATGTGCACCGGCCAGATCACGAAGAAGCCGAACGCCACCACCTGCACCAGCAGGTAGGCCGCCACCATCCTCCTGAACAACCGTGGCGATGCCACCACCAGAGCGGGCAGGAAGCCGCTGATGAACACCGCCGCGTAGACATACATCCAGCCGTCCATCAGCGGGATCTGCCGGTCGATGGCCAGCGCCACGGGGCGGGGCTCCAGGCTCACGGAGTAGCGGCTCACCGGGATGTAGAGCAGGTAGAAACCGATGGACGCTGCCGTGAGCGCCACACGCTCCAGCCAGGGACTTCCCAGCAGGTAGCGCGAATGGGTAGCGCTGTTCTGGCCTGGTGTCGGGTCCATGTGAGAGGCCTCATTCCACAGGATACCCCCGAGCCCTCCCCCATTGCCACGCCTCCGCGTGGTGACGACCTTCAAGGGGCCCCGTGATACCTGGGGCGGCCCCCCGCCAAGGAGGAGAGCCATGGGCTTCCTGCCAACCGAAGGCGCCTTCCCCGCGCTGCGCATCCGGGCCAGCTCACTGGAGCCTCTCGGACCCTACGCGCGCACCCAGGCGGAGTTCCTGCTCCCCGACCCCGCACAGGTGCGGCGACTCGACGAGCTGCTGGAAGCCACCCGGACCGGCGTGGCCGCCCACTTCTACATGGACGCCGAGCTGCAGGGCGTGCTCGCCTCCACCCGCTGGCCGCACACCTTCGTCTCGGACTCGCTGGCCATGGCCGACAAGGCGGTGGAGATGGTGCACGCGGGAGCCGAGCGGATCGTCGTGCTGGGCGTGGACTTCATGTCGGAGAACGTGCGCGCCGTGCTGGACTCCCAGGGGCTGCAACAGGTGCCGGTGTACCGCGTGGCCACCGAAGCCATCGGCTGCTCCCTGGCCGAGGCGGCTGAGTCCGAGGCCTACGACGCCTGGCTCGACAAGGCGGCGGCCACCCCGGACGCGCTGCACGTCATCTACATCAACACCGGCCTGGACGTGAAGGCGCGAGCCGAGGCGCGCGTTCCCACGCTCACCTGCACCTCCTCCAACGCGGTCAAGACCATCCTGCAGGCCGTCCACCAGGTGCCCGAGGTGGCGGTGCGCTTCGGCCCCGACACCTACATGGGGCGCAACCTGCGGGTCTACCTGCAGCGCCTGGCTGGCATGGACGCCGCCACGGTGGCCCAGCTGCACGCGGGGATCACCCCCGCCGCCATCGCCTCGGCGCTGGAGCGCTACGACTACTTCCGCCAGGGCAGCTGCATCGTGCACCATGTCTTCGGCTCCGAGGTGGCCCATGTCATCCGCGAGCACTACCAGCACGCGCTGGTGGCGGCCCACCTGGAGGTGCCCGGCGAGATGTTCGACCTGGCCCTGCAGGCCCAGGACCAAGGCCGCGGCGTGGTGGGCTCCACCTCCAACATCCTGGGGTTCATCAACGCGCGGGTGGACGCCGCCATCGCCGACGGCACCAGCGAGCCCATCAGCGTGATCCTGGGCACGGAGGCGGGCATGATCACCTCCATCGTGCGCTCGGTGCAGGCCCGCCTGGCCGAGCACCTGGCTGCCGGCGGCCTGGACCTCAGCGTGGAGATCATCTTCCCGGTGTCCGAAGACGCGGTGGCCGTCACCGACCACCAGGAGCTGGTCATCGTGCCGGGCGTGGACTCCAGCGAGGGCTGCTCCGCCATGGGCGGCTGCGCCACCTGCCCATACATGAAGATGAACTCGCTGCACACCCTGCAGCAGCTCCTGGAGCACTTCCAGGCGGGCACCAGCCGCGAGGCGCTGCAGCCCTTCGAGCCCCGCCGCTACGACGAGCTGCTGCAGGGCGAGCCCCTGGCGGCCTGGGGCACGCGCCCCATCCTGTCCATGCGCCACTTCCAGCACACCGGCCAGCTCTCCGATGCGCTGGTGGAGCGAATCCGCGGTTAGTCGAGCAGCTCGTCGATCACCGCCGCCATGGCGTCGGCGTCGTAGTGGGTGGCGATGTAGGCCACCATGCCGCTCTGATCGACGATGACGTCCAGCGGGTAGGGCGCCGTGGCCCCGTACTTGTCGTAGTCGCCGTAGGTGTCGTCATCGTCCACCATCACGGGGAAGGTGGCGCCGGCCTGCTCGGCCCACAGCAGCACGTCCTCGTCGGTGTAGCCCTCGATGGATGAGCCCAGCAGCCCGTAGACCACCAGGTCGTCGTCGCTGTAGCCCTGGTGGAAGCGCGCCTCTACGTCTGGAAACTCCAGACCGCAGATGGGTCAGAACAGGGAGAAGTAGGACAGCAGCACCACCTTGCCGCGCTGGTCCGAGAGCGTGTGCGTCTCGCCTGTGTTCAGGCCCGAGTAGGAGAAGCCTGGCGCCTCGTCGCCCACGAACACACCCTCGGCTCCGATCTGCAACGCGATGCTGGCGGTGGGCTCGTCGGCGTCGTTGCTCTGGATCTCGAGCCAGTCCCGGGAGATGGTGGTGGCGCCCTCGAAGGAGAGCTCCAAGGTGGTGGCCTCTCCGGCCGCGAGGTTGACGCTGTCGCTGCTGGAGCTCCAGCCCGAGGGCAGATCCAGCGACTCCACCACCAGGTCCAGCTGGCCCTCGTTGAGCAGCTCCAGCTCCACCTGCTGAGCGGCGCCGTCGGCGGGCACCTTGAGCGCCAGATCGCTGGGAGTCAGCTCGGGCCCCACCACGCCGTCGCTGTAGCGCAGGGCGTAGACGCCGGTCCACTCTCCGGAGAACACCAGCTCGCCAGTGGTGGCTGCCCCGAAGTGCCGCGGCTGGTCACCTGCCTCGAACACCGCGTCCACGGCGATCAGATCGGGCAGGTCGCCGTCGACGTCGTAGATCCGCAGGTCGCTCCAATTGGTGACCAGCAGCTCGCCCGAGTCCAACCGGTCCAGGCGCAGCGCGGTGCCCTGGGTGGCCACCTGCCCCAGCAGGCTGCGGCTCGCCAGGTCCACCAGGGCCAGCCCCGCAGAACCCATGGCCACCGCCAGCCGATCGTCACCCAGGTCCATCAGGTCCATGGCCGCGGCGGGCAGCGACATGCTGCCCACGGTCTCCAGCTCGCCATCGAGGATGGACAGCACAGCGTCGCTCGAGGCGACGGCCACCCCGTCGGCCAGGGCTTCGACCGCCAGCACATTGCCCAGATCTCCAGTCGAGCCCTGCTCGTCCAGCTGGCTGCCGGAGAGGTCGAAGTGCAGCACTCCACCTGTGCCGGCCGCGACGTACAGGCTGTCCCCGCGGATGGAAGGCAGGCCCACCAGCTCCTCACGGCTGGCAGCGTCGAGCAGCGAGGGCTGCAGGGGCACCGAGATGTCCAGCAAGGCGACCCCCGGCACCGGCTGGATCTCGTCCTGCTCCGCCACCACCACCAGGCGCACCCCGTCCAGATCGATGTGCGTGCAGCGCCCATGCTGGCCCTCCTGCCAGGGGAAGTACAGCGTGTCGGTGAGCTGCAGGTCCTCGGGATCGCTGATGTCGTGCACACCGAAGCTCGCCACGCCGGTGCAGGAGTAGAGCGCGCCTTCCACCGCGGCCACGTCGGTGCTCTCCCAGAACGAGGCGGTGTCGGAGCGATCCAGGAAGACGAGGGCGTCGCCTTCGAGGCCCGGCGGCGCGGTGTCACCGGTCTCGGCGGGAGGATCTCCACTCTCGTCGGGGGTGGGCGTACAGGCCAGCAGGACCAGCAGGAAGGCGGCGGGGCTTCGCATGGAACCTCCAGGTTCGTCGCACCAGTCTATCCGCGACCCGACGGTAGCCCAGGGAGCAGGCCAGGTTCGGTAGCAGGCAGCACGTCGGGCGCTGCTCAGCTGTAGCGCGAGGGCTATGCTCGCCGTCAGCACAGGTCCCCATGCAGATCTTCTCGCCATCGCTGCTCATCAGCCTGGTCCCGGCCGCCCAGGCCCAGCAGGTGACCGTGCCCATGGACACGGGCTGGGAGGAGCTGAGCTTCGGCCGCAAGCCCGGCAACCGCTACACGACGACTCCAGCGGGCGAGATCGAGGTGGAGAGCGAGACCAGCGTGTCCATGCTCTACACCGCGCTGCCGAGCCTCGACCTGCAGGCCACGCCCGCCCTGGCCTGGCGCTGGCGCCTGGATCAGACCTTCCCCGCTACCGATCTGAACACGGGGGGCGGGGACGACCGCCCCCTCGTGATCTTCGTGGCCTTCCCCTACGATCCTGCGGTGGCCAGCACCTGGGAGCGCGTGGTGCGGCCCATCGTCGAGCTGGTGAAAGGCCGCGACGCCCCGGGCCGCGCCATCGCCTACATCTGGGGCGGCAGCGCCCCCCGCGGCAGCTGGGTGGACAGCCCCCACATGAGGACCGCCGGCGGCATGGTGGTGCTTCGCTCTGGCGACAGCCCCACCGGCCAGTGGTTCGACGAGCGGGTCGACCTGGCCGCCGACTACCAGGCCTTCTTCGGCGCCCTCGCCCCACCCCCGAGCCACATCGCCATCGGCGCCGACACCGACGACACCGGCAGCCACAGCCGAGGGCAGGTGGCGGAGCTGCGCTTCGTGGCGCCGTGACGTCACCGCCTGTCTCCTCCTGTCTCAGCCCGGATCCTGCCGCGCCTACAGGCCCACGCCTCTCGTGGGTCCCCGTCCTCGTCCTGCGTCTGCGTCTCCACCCCACACCCGCTCGCCGGGAATGGCGACCCGCGTCCACCACGAACTGGAGGTCAGATGTCCCGCGCCCGATGGTCGCCAGCCACCCTTCCCATGATCTCGAAACACGTGCTCGCCCCCGGCTGCGAGCCCCTGAAGGAACCCGAGGAGCCCGCCATCCTCGAAGCCAGCGATCCGGACCTAGAGGAGGCATCCCTCGATCACGAGACCATGGATCCCGAGGACAGCGAGGACGAACGACGCCTGCGCATCCTCTCCCGCTGGCTGCGATCCAGCTGGGGCTAGGAGCCTGCAGGCTCCTAGGGGCCCTCGGGAAAGCTCATGTCTACTGCGACCCACCAGTGCCTACTGCTGCTACAC
>CAZEJJ010000238.1:0-9061 GCA_964512185.1 uncultured Enterobacterales bacterium
CTCTTCGGGTTCGGGTTCGGGCTCTTCGGGCTCGGGCTCGGGCTCGGGCTCGGGCTCGGGATCGGGCTCTTCGGGCTCGGGCTCGGGCTCGGGTTCGGGTTCGGGTTCGGGGGCCTCGAAGGGTTCGGCTTCCAGCAGGGATTCGCCTGGTGCAGGGGCCTCGGTCAGGCTCACGCGGGGCTCGATGACGGCTCGCTCCTCGGTGGGCTCGATGGCCTCCAGTTCTTCAGCCAGGTAGGTCGCCACCGGTGCGGTGTCGTCGCCCAGCAAGCCGAGAAGCTTGATGTGGCGCTTCTCGAGGTCAGCTCCGTAGACAATGGACCTCGCCTGGACCAGCCTGAGCTCGGGCCCCACGAACAGGTGGAGGTTCATGTTCAGCGAGACCGCCAGCTCCTCCAGCTCCAGGTCCTCGGTCTCCTCGGTGACGAGCAGGATGATGTCCTCGTCGTCCGCGTCCAGGGGACAGACCTTCTTCTCCTCGGCGGTGGCCAGATCGAAGGGAGGGTTCGGCAGGAATTCGAGGGTCGGGATATGGCCCTGCTCCAGCGGCGGCATGCCGCATACGCGGCTTAGGATCGCCAGGAGCGCGCCCTCATCCACCATCCCCTTTTCCAGCAGGATCGTGTCGAGTCCGCCGCCCAGGATCGCCTGGCGCGCCAGGGCGCTCTTGAGGGTCTTGACCTCGAGCACGTCTGACTGAACCAACGCCGAACTGAGCCTTGAGCCCATGGCTACCTCATCTCCTGAGTTCTAGGTCCTGCAGCGGATGACATACGTGCCTGCTACCCAGTCCGACAGCCCCCGCTTCTCACGGTCGAACCCGACCCAGATGAACCCCAGGCCCAGCAGCCCGAGGCTAAGGACGAACCCGACGCACCTCAGGGCGACCCGCCACATCTCAGGGGCCTGCCCATAAACGTTGATCACCTTCAGCCTCAGCAGCTTCAGCCCCGGAGTCGCGCCGGAGATGAAAAGGAACAGCGCGGTGTAGAGCGACACCAACAAGAGCGCCAGGATCACGACGCTGTAGAACATGCCCTCGCCGCCGATGACCAGCTCCAGCGCGGTCTCGAGCCTGATCTGGGACATCCCCTGCATGCTGTAGCCGGTCAGCGCCTTGGCCAGCCAGACCACGCCTGCGATGACAGGCAGCACCACCACCCCGTCCACCATTGCGGCAAGCGCGCGGCGCCAGAATCCGGCGACGAGCACCTCCTGCCCCTCGGTGCTGCGGGCGGATCTGGAGCCGTTTTCTGAGGAAGATTCCCGATCCAGCATGACCACACTATAGTGTCAGCGGTGTTAAAAATCACGTTTTTCAAGCACCGCCGCGAGGGGGGGATAACCGACCGGTCAGGTGGGAAACGATGGCGATGAGGGCAACCGCCGCCGTCTCGGTGCGCAGGGTGTTGGGACCCAGGCTCACCGCCCGGTAGCCGAGGGCTCTCGCTTGCGCCACTTCGTCATCGTCGAAGCCGCCCTCCGGACCCACCGCCACGGTCACGTCGCCGCACCCCGGGCCGATACCCAGGGCGTCCGACGCCAGGTCAACGCCCCCCGGGTGGGCCATCAGCCGCGCGCTCCCATCCGGCGCCGCGCCGAGCCCCTGCTTCAGCTCACACAGGGGGAGCAGCTCCGGGAAGAGCGCCCGGCCGCTCTGGCGCCCCGCCTGGGCGATGATCTCGGCCCAGCGGTCGGCCTTGGCCGCTGCCTGCCGCGGGCGGCTGACCGACCGCTTGCAGATCACCGGCACCACCCTGTCCACCCCGAGCTCGGTGGCCTTCTGCAGCACCATCTCGGTTCGGCGCGCGCGAGACAGGCCGTACACCAGGGTCAGCCGGCTCTCGGGCGGGGTGGCCGGCGCCAGCCGCTCCTCCACATGAGCCACGGCCTCGGTGCGGGACACTTTCTGCAACGTCGCCAGCCAGCGCGCGCCGCTGCCGTCCACAAGCTCCACCCGCTCGCCGACGGCCAGACGCAGCACATGGGATAGGTAATGGTGCGGTGGCCCGGCTATCCGGATCGTCTCCCCTCGCAGCGCTCCCCCGGGCAGGACCAGGCGGCGAATCCCTAAACGACGCATGGTGGGCGGCAGGTGTTCTGCACGGGGTCCTCGATGGGATGTCAGTAGCGGACGCGGAAGATCACCGCGGTCCAGCCACCCTGCTCAACGGTGAGCTCCGGCTCCAGCTTGAGGTCAGCGCTGTAGGCCCGGCACACCTCCCCCGCCTCGTGGCTCAGCAGCCCGCTGACCACCAGGTGGCCGAACTCCTCGAGCGGCTTGACCAGCCTCGGCTGCAGGTCCAGCAGCAGGTCCCGGGTCAGGTTGGCCAGGATCACCGACTGGCTGGCATCCTTCAGCTCGAAATCCCGCGCGGAGGCCTCGTGCAGTTCCACGCGATCCTGCAGGTCGTTGGCCTCCAGGTTGGCGCGGCACACCTCCACCGCCACCGGGTCGCTGTCCAGAGCGGCGATTTCAGCGTCGGGCCACAGCTTGGCAGCTGACATGGCGAGGATCCCGGTGCCGGTGCCAAGATCGAGCACCGCGGCAGGCGGCGAACCCCGACGGGCGAGGCGCTCCATGCACTTGACCATCAGGGTGGTGCTGGCGTGCAGCCCGGTGCCGAAGGCCTGCCCTGGATCCATCTCGATGACCTGCTCGTGGGGCGCGGCTTCGTACTCCTTCCAGGAGGGCTTGATCACCAGGAATCGGCCCAGGTTGATCACCGGGAAGAACTCCTTGTACGCCTCGCCCCAGGCCTTGGCCTCGGCCTCCTCGGCCTCCCAGGACCAGGGGTCGGTCTCGAGGCCCATGTCCTTGAGCGAGTCGAGCAGGGTCTGCACCTGCTGGACCCGCTCGTCCACCCGGTCGGCGGGCAGCCAGGCGACCACCTCGCTGGAGCCGTCCGCGGCCTTGTTCATGGTGTCGGCGTCACGCTCCTCCACGCCCCCGCCCTCCTCGGTCAGCAGGTTGACCAGCGGTTCGAGCACGGCGGCGGGAACGATGAAGCGTATCTGGGCGAGTTCTTCCACGAGCACAGGTATTTATATGAGCCGGCCTGCTGACTGTCAACGAATGTGAGCACGGCTCCCTCAGCCTGCGCTGGCCCCTTGCACCACGCCCAGGCGACGCAACTCCCGCCGGATCTGTTGCAGACTTGCCGCTTTTTGGGCGGTGAATTCGGGCGCCACCAGCCTGGCGCCAGGGCACTCGCCCACCAGGCGGTGGACCTCCACCCGCCAGGGCAGGTGAGGCAAGAACGCTGCCAGGCGACGAATATAGCCGTCCAGATCCGGCGGCTCGAAGCGCCCCTGCCGGTACAGCGCCTCCAGCGGGCTGTGGCGCAGCACATGGCAGTGATGCAGCTTCACCGCGTCCACCCCGAGCAGGGCCAGGTGCGCGGCCGTGTCCCGGGCGGCGGCCTCGCCCTCCGGGCGCAGCGGGCCGCCTGGCTCGTCCTGACGGGGCAGGCCGAGCACCACGTGGGCGCAGACCCGCGCGCCGATGTCCTGGAGCCGCGCCACCGCCCGGTCGAAGCAGGCCACCGTGTGAAGCCGCCGGTTGAAGCGCAGGGTATCCTCGCGCACGCTCTGCAGGCCAAGCTCCACCAGCAGCTCCGGGCCGCCGGCGCGGACGTGGCGCGCCAGGACGGCGAGGATCTCCGGTCCAAGGCAGTCCGGACGGGTGCCCAGGGCGATGCTCACCACCTCGGATCGCCCGTGAAGCAGCGACAGCGCCTCGTCCAGTTTCTCCGGGCTGGTGTAGGTGGCGCTGTGGTCTTGCAGGTAGCCGATGACCCCGGTGCCCTGGGGCAGCCGGGCCAGGGCCCGGGTCAGCTGCAGCGCCAGGGGCGGGAGCGGAAGATCCTCTGGCTCGGCGCAGAACAGGCACCCGCCGAGACCGAGGGTGCCGTCCCGGTTGGGACATGTCGCGCCCAGCTTGAGGCACAGCTTGCGCACCCTCTGCCCGTGCCGTGCGCGCAGCAGCGGCGCCAGCTCGTTGACGGGCCTTTGGGGCTGATCCTGGTTCACGCGTCTCACCTTCTGGACAGGTTTTGCCCCCCATGCTACATCGATTTCGACGAACGATATTTCGTTGAATTTTCTAGTAATGGTGAAACGGCCCAAAGGAGGGTAGAGCCATGACTTTCAGCGGTGCCAAGGTCTTTTCGGCAACCAAGGCGAGGGAGCGCGAAGAGCTGGGTGAGACAGTGACGCGCTGGATGCGCAAGCACCCGGAATACGAAGTCACGGACAAGATCGTCACCCAGAGCTCCGACAACGAGTTTCACTGCTTGACCGTCACCCTGTTCTATCAGGCCAAGGACTAGGCCGCGGCTCAGCCCCGCTGCTCGCAGCTCGTGTCCTCTCGAGCCTGCTCCCCTTCAGGAAGGATTCGCTCCATCCCCGGCGCCTGGCGCAGCAGCTCTAGCTCGCCCGCGCTGAGATAGACCCGCCGCTTGAGGCGGATGGCCGGAATCTCCAGCAGCAGGACAACCCGAGGATCGTCCTCGCTGGAGTCCGCGCAAGGCAGGAGCTGGATCCGCGCCTCACTGCCCGGCCGCTGCAGGTGGCGCCGCAGGTCTCGCTCCAGCCCGAGCAGGTGCTTGTGCTTCCTCAACGCCAGACGGGCGGTGGGATCCTCGAACAGGTCGAAGTTGCGATTGCGGCTCACGGCCTGATCCCCGGCCCTGAGCAGGACCATGATCTCGTGGACCGTGTTGGCGCGTGCGGGCTCCGGCATGACCCTGGAAGTATAGCCTCATCCGCACAAAAAGGGAGATTGGAGCCGCCTCCGGATCCTAGATTTTGGATCAGGAATTATACGACAAGCATCTAACTTAATTGGAAAGAGTAAAGCTATCTCTGGACGCATCCAGCTGCGGCCGCAGAGCGGCGCATGAGGGCTCCTGGCACTCGAAGAACATGACATAGGCGAACCGCCCGCGCGGGATGGCCACGATGGATAGCTGCAACTTGCCCCCCGAGTATTGGCGCGCGAAGGAGAGCTGCCGGGCGGCGAGGCCGTTGATCTCCAGCGGCTCGATCCGATTGAACTGGTAGCGCTGCCCCTCGCCCATGCGGCGGAGCCGCGCCATGAACCGCTCCTGCTCCATGAAGGCCGGGACCAGCTGGATGCCCACCTTGAGCATGGCCTTGCCCTCGTGCACGGCCTGGAACAGGGATCCCGGCTGATGATCGCTGGCGGCCCACCCCTTGCCCATGGCTGACATGCTCAGGCCCAGGGAGCTGACCTTGAAGTTGATGCCCCGGGGGGTTGGCTCGGCAGTGATGTGGTCCACGCTCAGCCCCGTGACCTGCGCGGGGAGCATGCGCAGCTGCACCACCAGCCCGACCCAGACCAGGGCCATCACCCCGATGACCAGGGCCACCACCTGAGCGCCCTGGTCATGCACCGGCAGCGGCCCCATGGGGCGGCGGCGCTCCACGGCCTCGGCGGCGGCCATCATGTCCTTGCCGCCAGGGCCTGCCTGCTCCTGGATCCGCACCTGGCGGTACACCGCAACCGCCATGATCACCTGCATGCCCAGGAAGATGAGGTCGAGGTAAGGGTGGTGCCCCTTCATGGCGAAGTAGACGAAGACCGCCACCAGCACCAGCCCGGTCAGCGTGCGGATCCAGGCGCGGATGTAGCCGTAGCCCAGGCCGGGGAGCAGCACGTTGAGGATCACCGCCAAGCGCCGGCGGGGCGGGTGGTGCTCGCCGGCGGGCTCCAGCGCCGACAGATAAGCGTCGATGACCGAGAACGCGTGGAGCACGGCCGCGTTGCGCAGCAGGGTGCCGAGCAGGAACGATCCGAGGCTGGTGTCGAAGAAGGGGATCCCCTGAAGCACATGCGCCAGGGGCAGGCCCACCGCCAGCGCCGCGGCGCCTGCCAGGAGGCCCGCGGCCAGGCGGCGCCCGAGCAGCAGGTGCCCCAGCCCGGGCACCAGCGCGGCGGCCAGCGTGGTCCGCATCACCGGCGCTTGCTGGGTCCCCTGGGCCACCGGGTCAGCCCCTGTTGCGTGCCAGCTTGCGGCGGATGAGCTGCCGCTTGATCCGGCCCACGAAGTCGGCGATGAGCTTGCCGTTGAGGTGGTCGAACTCGTGCTGCATGGCCCGGGCGAACAGGCCGTCGCCCTCCACCTCGAACCGGTTGCCGTCCAGGTCGGTGGCGCGGAAGCGGGCCCGCAGGGAGCGCGCGATGGGCACGAACACGTCGGGGAACGACAGGCACCCTTCCTCGGTGACCTCCTGCTCCTCGCCCAGCTCCACCACCTCGGGGTTGATGAACACCATGGGCGGATCCTTCTCGGTGCCGCCGGCGATGGGCGCGTCCACGATGAACACCCGCTTCGCCACGCCGATCTGGATCGCGGCCAGGCCTGCGCCGGACTCGGCGTACATGGTCTCTGCCATGTCCTGCACCAGCTGGCGCACCTCGGCGACGTCTACCACCTCGACGCTGTCATCGCGCAGCCGCGGATCGGGGTACACGACGATGTCACGTATGGCCATGTCAGTGCCCTCCGCAGCCGCAAGAGCCGCAGTTGCCGGAGCTGCAGCCGTCACAGTTGCAGCCGCCGTGGGAGGAGCTGTAGCTGCCGCCGCTGGAGAAGCTGAACACGCTGAGGGCGCGCTCCACTCTGTCGGTGCCACAGTCTGGACAGTTGATCTGCTCATTGGTGGAGAAGACCAGCTCCTCGAACTCGTTGTTGCAGTCACTACATATGTACTCGTAGATGGGCATAATTCACCCCTGTCAAGGCTGTGAAACTATTCATCAGGGGTGTCGGTGTGTCAACGTGGAGGCGCGTCCGGGGTCCAGTTCATCAGCAGCACCCGGGCTCGCCAGCCCCCCTGCTCCAGGGGCGTGTAGCGGATCACGTTGACGCACGCGAAGTCCTGGGCGAAGTCGAACACATCCTTCAGGGCGAGGCCCAGGGCCCGGCCCAGGATCACCCGGTTGACGCTGTTGTGCGCCACCAGACCCACGCGCTGCCCCTCGTTTTGGGCCAGGGCGCGCTCCAGGGCGGGCATGGCCCGGGCCTCGATGTCGGCCAGGTTCTCGCCGCCGCCGGGGAAGCGGAAGGTCCACATGTCGCGGTAGCTCTTGCCGGCGAGCTCCGGCGTGTTGGCGAAGGCCTCGTCGTGGGGTACGCCCTCGAGCACGCCGAGGCTCATCTCGCGAAACGCCGGGTCCTGCGCCGGGGTCAGGCCGTGGGGCTCGCCCAGCAGCCGGGCCCCCTCGACGGCCCGGGTCAGGTCGCTGCTCAGCACCGCGGCCAGGGGGACGCCGGCCAGCGCGGCGGCGGCGGCGCGGGCCTGGGCATGGCCCGTCTCGGTGAGCGGCACGTCCATGTGCCCGTAGAAGATCCCGTCGGCCGCCACCTCGCCGTGGCGCACCAGGTACAGGGTGGTGCTCATCCCGAGCGGCCAGCCGCGGCCATGAGGCGGGCGCGCAGGTCCTCGCGCTCGCTGAACTCGCCCACGAAGGCGCTGGTGAGCACGCGGCTGCTCTGGTGCTTGTCCCCCGGGATGGCCAGGCAGAGGTGCTCGGCCTCCATGACGCAGCCGGCGCCCCGCGCCGCCAGGAAGGTGGTCAGGGCGTTGGCGACCTGGTGACAGGCGCGCTCCTGGAGGGTCAGCCGCTGGGTGTAGCAGGCGACCACCTGGGCCACGCGGCCGAAGCCCACCAGCTGTCCGTCCGGGATGTAGGCCACGTGGGCCCTGCCGCGGGAGGGGAGCAGGTGATGCGGGCACATGGAGTGGAACGTCAGGTCGGTGACGAAAACCGCGTCCGGGTTCTCCTCGCCCTCGATGGGGTTGGCCAGGATCTCCTTGGCGTCCATGCTGTAGCCGTTGAGGAACTCGGCGTCCCACAGCTCGGCCACCCGCCTGGGGGTATCGGCGAAGTCCTTCTTCTCCGGGTCCAGGCCCATGGCTTGCAGCAGGCGCTCCAGGGCTTCGGAGATGGCGGCTTTGTCGGGCATCGGGGTGTCCTCGGTCGGCGGGTTCGGTGTGCTATCTTGCCCAGTGTGGACCTCAAAGACAAGCTGGCGGTGGTCACCGGGGGGGGGCGGCGCCTGGGCAAGGCCATCGTGCAGGAGCTCCACAGCAAGGGGGCGCGGGTGGTGGTGCACTACCACCGCAGCGAGGCGCAGGCGCGGGAGCTGAGCCAACAGATCGGGGGCGTGGCCCTGGGCGCGGATCTTTCAACGCCCGAGGGAGCGCGGGCGCTGGCCGAGGGTGTGCTGGCGCTGGGGAGCGAGCCGGCGCTGTGGGTCAACAGCGCGGCGGCGTTCTCGCGGATCGACTTCGCCGATGGGGATGAGGCGCTGTGGCAGCAGACCCTGCAGCTCGTCTTGCTGTCGCCGGCGGCCATGGCGCGCCGGGTGGCGCCGCGCATGGCCCGGGGCGGGGCCATCGTCAACATCCTCGACCTGGCCGGGCGCAAGCCGTGGCGCGGCTACGCCCACCACTGCGTGGCCAAGGCGGCGCTGGAGATGCTCACCCGCTGCCTGGCGCTGGAGCTGGCGCCGGAGGTGAGAGTCAACGGCGTGGTGCCGGGCTTGATCCTGCCCGACGAGGCCATGTCGGCCAAGGCGGCAGCGCGGCTCGAGCGCCGGGTGCCCCTGGGGCGCAGAGGCGATCCGGCGGACGTGGCACGGGCCGTGGCGTTTCTGGCCGAGGGGGATTACCTGACAGGGAGCGTGCTGGAGGTGGACGGCGGGCTGGGGCTGCGGTAGCCGACAGTCGGGGTATTGCGGAGGTAGCAGGTCTTTCGAGTTCCCATGTCTGCCGTATACCTGTTTGCCCGCTCCGTGCTCGCTGCGCTCGCCCGGTCGCGGCCTGTAGTGGGGTTGTGGGTGGGGCGGGACCTTGGCGGTCTGCTTTCTCGTTGTGCCCGCTTCGGCCTTGGCGTGGGGGCTAATAGGGCGGTGGTGGGTTGGGGCGTTGGCGTGATGTCGTTGCGCCGTGCCAGGGCCGCGCCGTTGCCGGGGTCTGTTCGATTCCGCTCCGCTCCATCGACAAACCTGAAAAAGTGCACCTGATACAG
>CAZEJJ010000239.1:0-9033 GCA_964512185.1 uncultured Enterobacterales bacterium
GGATGGTGTAGATGGTCAGGTGGGCGCCGTCCCGCATCTTGGTCACGCCCCACGAGCCGAGCTTTACGCGCTTGTTGCGCTCGAGCAGGTCATTGGCCAGCGCCTGGGGCAACGGGCCGTCGCTCTTGTGCGCCACGGACCAGATCTCGCGGATCTCCATGTCCATCAGCCGCTCGGTGTTGGAGTTGATGAAGGCGACCTGGCTCCTGCCGTCGCCCACGCCGAACAGCACCTTGAAGTCGCCGTCGCTGTCCACTTCGTACTTGATCTCCGCCTGATCGAGCAGGTTCTTGATGCGTGAGTCAGTGGTGCTTGAACCGATCATCCTGGCCTCCTGTTAGCCGGGTCCTTCGTCGTTCGTTTCAGGACGCAATAGTGCAACTCATCCCCTCTCACCCCCCCAGGGCAATAGTTCAGCATGGCGGAGGTGTTCCGGACGTCCTCGTTTGTTGATGCGGGAACGATACGCCAGCGCCGCGCCGGACGTCAACGAGATGGGATCAGAGCCGCAGCTCCATCTTGGCCTTCCAGTCGTTCTTCCGGTCGTCCGACAGCAGGCGCATGATCCAGGTGTCGCCGGCGGCGCGCCGGGCGTCCAGCAGGATCAGGGCCGCGGCGATCCAGTCATCCACCTTGCACACCTGCGCCATCTCCTCGCCGGCGAAGGTGAGCCGCACCTGCATGGCCGTGGGCGCGGGCGTGGGCCGCAACACCGACAGCTCGTCCAGCGCGAAGGGCGCGGCGATGCTCGAGTCCCGGGCGCGCGTCTTCCACGCCGAGGGCTCCGCCAGCGCGGCGGTGAGGGTGCTGGCGTCGGTGCCGCCGTCGTTCTCCACAGCCAGGCAGAGCAGGGCGATCTGCCGCGCCCAGCGGGGCACGCGGGCGTTGATCACCAGGCGGTTGGGCAGGCTCGTTACGCAGGGGAACCCACCCTGGATCTCCAGGGTGCGGCGGCTGGTCTGCAGCAGCGATATGTTCTCGTCGTCCTGGGCGTAGGTGGCGAAGATCAGCTCCGGCTCCGGCTTGCCCCGGAGGAACCCGTCATGTCCCTTGACGAACTCGACCTCGTGCAGCAAAGCGCGGAACCTCGAGCGCGCATGTTTTCGACGGCCCATGGGACCCCACCATATCATTTTTGCTTCCGTTAGATCGTTTGCGCTTCCCTGTGCGTAAATAGGACAATCACCTCCGCCGGAGACCCATGCGCTACCTGAGACCGCTCGCGAAGATCATCAAGGGCCTCTACGACATCCTGGCCGGCTATCTGCTGGCCTGGGTGTTGTTGTTCGCCCTGGTGGCCTACGGTCTGCAGCAGCTGCTGGCCCTCGCCGTGGCCCACGCCGACTTCGACTCGGTTGACCAGTTCTGGCGCTGGTCCAGCCACCGCGCCTCGGTGAGCAGCCTCACCCTGCGCCTGGCCGGCGCCTGCTTCGTCCACCTGACCTGGCTGGTGCTGCTGCGCAAGCCGTTGATGCGGCTCTGGGGGCTGGTGGATCGAGGAATCGCCGCCGTGGAGCGCGCCATGGAGGGCTTCGGCAAGCGCTTCCGGCGGACCGCCATGGCGTGGAGCCTCGCCTTCACCGTCGGGGTGACCGCGCTGCTGGTCCCCTTCGTGATCCAGCCGACCCTGGTCCCCCGCAGCATGTCGGGCACCGCCTGGGCCGCCCGGGCGGCGAACCTGGCCGACGGCACCGCGTCCGCGGCGTTCGTGGAGTCGGTGGTGGGCCTCTACAGCCGCATCACCTCCACGCCCGTGGCCAGCCGGGGCGGCGGCAAGGAGGCGTGGGAGGTGGCCTTCCCCGAGGACAGCGGCCAGACCATCCCGATCCACGACGGCGGGGATCCAGGGCTTGTGGTGGCGCCGCCGCCGCCCACGAGCTCCTTCATGGACCGCTGGGACCCGACCATCCGCCAGGTCGTGGGCAAGGACCGCAAGCGGTTCGCCCTGGTCAAGGCCCTGATCTGGGTCGAGTCAGGCGGCCGCCAGTTCGCCGTGAGCACCACCGGCTGCGTGGGGCTGACCCAGTTCTGCGGCCCCACGGCGCGCACCAACCCCTACCGCAAGGTGTTCGGCGTGGGCAAGGTCTACCCGTGCAACTGCGACGGCGCCTGTCGGGTGGATCGCGCCGTGCAAAAGGACCTGGAGAGCGGCGACATGGAGAAGCTGCTCGGCCACAAGGAGAGCTTCCCCTGCGACCTGTCCGACGCGCGGTTCGACCCGGCCCGCGCCATCAAGGCCGGCAACCTCTACGTCGGCCGCATGCTCCGCGCTTACGGCGGCAACATCTTCCTGCTCTACATCGGCTACAACTCCGGGCCGGCGGTGGCGTCGCGGGTGTGGCGGGCCGCTGGCCGCGACCCGAAGATGGGGCTGGCCGAGATCGAGCAGCACCTGGCGGCATCGCTGAAGCCCTACTTCGGCGCGTCGTCTGACCACCGCGCGCGGTCCCTGCTGCGGGTGCACCTGCCCAAGCTGAAGGCCGCGTACCGTCGCTACAAGGCCCGCTCCAGCGAGCGGATGTAGTCCTGCTCCAGGTTCACCTCGTACGGCCCCCAGCGGGTCACCTCGGCCACGATCTCCTCGGGCGGGCGGCCGAACTCGTGCACCAGCGCGTCCTGCAGCGGTGACCAGGGCGCCCGGCGGTAGCCCTCGTCGTCGTCGTGGCCCTCGTAGAGCAGGTGGCTCAGCAGGCGCATGTTGAGCCGGTAGTTCTCGGCCTCCCGCTCCAGGAAGGTGGCCCGGGTGTTGCGCTCGTCGAAGCGCTGGGCCAGCGCCTTGACGAACCGGGACAGCCAGATCCCCATGCCGAGGTCGTCCTTGAAGTGCCTGGCGGTGACCACCTTTACCGCCACGTCATCCTGGGCCACCACCGTGGCGTTGCGCGGCTGCTCCGCGAACACGGCGGTCTCGCCGAACACGTCACCCGGGCCGATCTCGCCGATCTCCATCTGCTCGTCGGCGGCCTCCTTGTACACCTTGCAGTGGCCGCTGGTGACGATGTACGCGCGATCCCCGCGGTCGCCCTCGCGCACGATGATGTCACCCGCCGAGAAGCTCTCGCTCGGGAACTGCCAGCCGCTCTGCAGGAAGGCGTCGATCTCCCCGGCCATCTCGGCCACGCTCTCGAACCGGTCGGTCGGGTCCTTGGCCAGGGCCCGGCTCGCCACCTTGCACAGCCGCGGGGGGAGCTCCCACTCCACCACCTGCTGGGGCGGCGGCACGTCGCCGTCCGCGGCGAGGAACAGCATCTCCAGGGTGGTGCGCGCCTGGTAGGGCGGCCGCCCGGTGAGGATCTCGTACAGGATGCCGCCCAGGGCGAAGATGTCGGAGCGCTCGTCGGTGGCCTCGTGCTTGCCGTGGGCCTGCTCCGGGGGCATGTACGACGGCGTGCCCACGTACTTGCCGTCCTGGGTCGCCATGCGCTGAGAGCGGCGCATGGCGGGCTGCTCCTTGGGCTCCTCCACCTCCGGCGGCGCGGGCGCCGTCTGCTCGGTCACCCGGGCGATGCCCCAGTCCATCAGGTACACCTCGCCGAAGTCCCCGATCATCACGTTGTCCGGCTTCAGGTCGCGGTGGATCACGCTGTGGCTGTGGGCGAAGGAGACCGCGTCGCACAGCTTGAGGAACAGCTGCAGCAGGCGGTACTGCTCCCCCTCTGGCCGGGGCTGCTCCTGGCTGGCTGCCAGCACCTCGCCCAGGGTCCGCCCCGACAGCCGCTTCATGGTGAAGTAGAGCCGCCCCTCCGGCGTGATGCCGAGCTCGTGCACCGGCGGGATGTTCGGGTGGTCCAGCTGGGCGGTGATCTGGGCCTCCTCGATCATGCGCTGGCGGGTGGTGGGGTCCTGGGCCAGCGAGGGCAAGATCAGCTTGATCGCCTCGGTACGCAGCAAGTTTCGATCCCGCGCCTCGTGCACGTAGCTCATGCCGCCCTCGCCGATCTGCTCACCCAACTCCAGCCGGTCCGGCAGGGTCATCACCGGGTCTGCTGGATCGATCTCCACGGGCTTCCTGGTGCTCATGTGTCCTCGCTTTGAGCCCAACACGCTGAATTCTGATGAGAATCTTTTTAGCATAAATTTGCCCGCGCCTCAGACCGATCCGGCGCCTCCGTGCGTTTACCTGTCACATGACCCACGACCCCTCTGGAGGTGATCCCATGAAACTCGGCGCCAGTCGTCTGCTCCTCTCCCTCACCCTGATGCTGCTTCCGGGGCTGGCCATGGCCGGCGCTGGAGAGTACGTGGACCTGCCAGCCGAGAAGGGCACCTCGGTCAAGATGAAGGTCCGGTTCGTGCGCTACACCGGCGGCACCAACGGGCATATCGTGGTGGACATCGCCAACAAGACGCAGAAGGCGCAGGCGTTCGACGCCAAGGGGCTGTACTTCGTGCCCGACGGTGATCCCGAGCGGGCGCCCCAGCGGCTGGGGGCGGCCGGGCCGTTCCAGGTGCAGAAGGGGAACAAGTGGCAGGACCAGGAGGAGCTGAAGGTGAAGCCGGGCGAGACCCGGCGGCTCAAGCTGCAGGTCTTCTGCCTCGACTCCCACCGCTCCAGCCCGGGCAGCAGCCAGGGCTTCTCGGTGGCGCGCGACCGGCTGCCCAAGAAGCTGCGCAAGAAGATCAGCAAGGGCGCCAAGGACATCCTGACCAAGAACGGCTACAAGATGCCGGCCTCCAAGTCAGAGATCCAGAGCCACGTGTGGCAGAGCCGCAACAAGAAGTGGATCAAGCTGCAGGGTGAGCGCAAGCAGGAGAAGAGCCCCCCGCCCAAGCGCAAGAAGCTGCGCAAGCGTGACCGCGTGCGCCAGATGATTCAGAGCAATCAGCTCTTCATTCAGGACTGACCCGAAACTAACCTGTAGACGCGGCCTCTGACCGCGTGGTTTGCAGCGCTGCAGCGAAAGCGGCGAGGACGCCGCTTCTACCCCCGACGCTGTTTCGGGTCCGAAAGATCCGCCCCTCGGGCGGGCTCCCCCCGAGGGTCCTGCGACGGGCGCCGACGTTCAGCGCGGCGGCTCCGTACCGGGTAGCTCGATCCCCTCCCAGCCGTCCAGCGCGTGCACGTCGCTGCCGTCCTGCTCCAGGCAGCCGAAGGTCTCGAACGGGTGCTCCAGGCTGTTCTTCACCGCGTCGATGCCGTAGCGCGAGGTGAGGCCGTCGTCGATGCGCTCGTCGTAGGAGTAGCGCAGGTGCAGCACCTTGCGCGCCACCACCGCGCCGTCCTCCACCACCGGGCGGTCCTCGATCTTGCCCACCATCATGAACAGCCCGGCGTTACCCCACTCGTACAGGTGGTGGTAGGCGGCGCCCATGCCCACGCTGCCGAGGTTGGCCACAACGACGGTGGAGTAGAAGGCGTCGCCGTCGATGAAGCTCTTGGGCAGCAGGTTGTAATAATCGACCCACCGCACGAAGGCGCAGGCGAAGCGCAGGATCGGCCGCGGCAGCTTGATCAGCAGGCCGGTCTCCTTGTCCGCGTAGGTCTCGGCGTCAGAGCGCTCCACCTTGATGTCGCCGTTCATGCGCTTGACCAGCTCGTCGAAGTTCTCGCTGTCGTCGAGCTTCAGCTTCACCGCGGAGACCTTGGCCTCCTTGTCCATCTTCTTGCGCTTCATGGAGAACGACACGTACCAGTTGTTGCGCTGGTACAGGCGGCGCCCGGAGATGAAGGTGTTCATCTTCGGGTTGCGCTGGCTGGCCGAGGTGATGGCCGCCAGGATGCAGTGGATCACGCCGACCTCATGCTTGACGCGAGCCTTGTCGATGTAGTCCAGCAGCGCCTCGGCACGTACGTAGGAGTCGAAGTAGACCACCGATTCGTTGCGGGTGGGCATGATGTAACCGAGCATGGTGCGGTAGGCGTGCATGTGAAACTTGTTGATCAGCTTGCCGTCCGGCCGGGAGGTCTTGAGGTTGAGCAACATCAACACCACCACCACCCCGCCCACACCGATGAGCGTATAGAGCATGTCTTCTCCTTGCTGGTTGCAGGTAGCTATATATCCAGGTCCCGGGGCGGGAGGTCAAGTCAGCCCATGTAACCGGCGGCCATCAGCGCGGTCATCAGCTCCTGCCGAGCGACGCTGCCCAGGGGTGAAAGCGGCGGCCGCGGGGTGGCCCAGGCCGGGTCGGAGTTGAGCAGCGCCACGGCCGCCTTGAGCGCCGGGATCATGGGGAACGACTCCACCGCCCGGCGCACCTGGGTCACCCGCTCCTGGATCTCCCGGGCTCCGGTCTTGTGCCAGTCGTCGTACAGCTGGCGCAGCCCCGCGGCGTTGAGGTTGGTCATGGCCGAGATGCAGCCGGCGCCGCCGGCGGCCAGGGCCTGGGCCAGGTAGTGCTCGGTGCCCACGAAGACCTTCACCTCGGGCATCTCTTCCAGCAGCTCGAAGGTATGCTCCGGGGATCCCTCGCTGTCCTTCACGCCGAGGATGGTCTCGGGGTACGCCTTGTACAGCTTGCGGATCAGCGCGTTCGAGATGCGGACGCCGGAGATCTGGGGGATGTGGTAGAGCAGCAGCTTCAGGCGGTTGTCGGCCACGCGCTCGATGAGCACCGAGATGTAGCGGTACAGCCCGTCGTCGGTGATCTCCTTGTAGAAGAACGGCGGCAAGAGCAGGGCGCCGGCGCAGCCGATGTTCACGGCGTATTTGGTCAGGTCCACCGTGTCGGGCAGGTCAGCGCAGCCGGTGCCTGGCACCAGCCGGTCCGCCTGGATGCCCCCGTCCAGCAGCGCGTCCAGCAGCGCCTCCCGCTCGTGGATCGACAGCGAGGTCCCTTCGCCGGTTGTGCCGAAGGGCACCAGCCCGTGGCAACCGTCGGCCAGCAGGCGGCGGCAGTGCTTGAGGAACCGGTCCGCGTCGGGCCGCAGATCGGCGGTCAGCGGCGTGAGCGGGGGGGCGTACAGACCTTCTTTCATGTGACGAGCACCACCTTTCCGAAGTTCTTGCGCTCCTGGATGTACCGGTGGGCGTCGGCTGCCTGCTCCAGGGGGAAGGCGCGGTCCACGGCGGGGCGGATGTCGCCGGCCGCGTACAGCTCCAGCAGGGCGTTCAGCTCGCCCAGCACCAGCTCCTGCTCGTCCCACAGGTCGCCGAGGTTGACGCCGAACACCCCCTTGTTGTCCAGCATGAACCGGATCGGGCTGAACAGCGGCATGGCCATCACCGAGCCGGCGGTGCGCCAGAAGCTGCGCTTGCCCGCGCCGGCGAAGGACGAGATGCCGAAGCAGAACAGCCGGCCTCCCTTGGCGAGGCTGCGGTAGCTCTTCTTGAACGAGGCGCCGCCCACCGCGTCCAGCACGATATGCACGCCCTTGCCGTCGGTGCGCTCGGCCACCACCTGCTCGAAGTCCTCGGCGCGGTAGTCGATGCAGTGGCTCACCCCCAGCTCCCGCAGCCGCTCGTGCTTTCCGGCGCTGGCGGTGCCGAACATCTCGGCCCCGCGCCGCTTGCACAGCTGGATGGCGGCCAGCCCCACGGCCCCGCCGGCGCTGTGGATCAGCACCCGCTCGCCGGGGTGCAGGTTCCCCAGGTGATAGAGCATGTGGTAGGCGGTGAGGTAGACCACCGGCATGGCGGCGGCCTCCTCGAAGCCCATGGCGTCGGGCAGCCGCACCGCCGACTCCGCGGGCACCACCACGCAATCCGCGTGCCCGCCGAAGCGGGTCATGGCCACCACGCGCTGGCCCACCAGCTCCGCGGGCGCGTCGCTGCCGGCGGCGTCCACCACGCCCGAGACCTCGTAGCCCATCACCATGGGCGGCTTGGGCGCGTCGCGGTACAGCCCCATGCGGGCGAGGATGTCGGCGAAGTTGATGCCCGTGGCGCGCACGGCGATGCGCAGCTCGCCGGGGCCCGGCTCCGGGTCCGGACGCTCCACCACCTCGAGCACTTCGGGCCCCCCGTAGCGCGGGATCTCTACCTGTTTCATTGGTACCTTATGTTACGACTTTAGCATCAGGGGAGCTTGTACTGCGATAGATAGTTCCAGGCGTCGATGGCGAAGTTGTAGGGCATGGAGTGGTACGGGTCGGTGACCAGATGGGTCTTGTACTTGTAGCCCAGCGCCTTGAGCCGGGCCTCGAGTATGCAGGTGTGGGCCGCGGAGACCTGGTAGTCCTTGGTGTGGTGGAACAGGTAGCCGGGCGGCTTGGGCGCCTTGGTGTGAACCGGGCCCGGCTTGTACGCGCCGCCGCAGAGGCATGCGGCGTAGCCCGCTTGCTTGGACAGCGCAGCGCAGGTGTTGGCGCTGCCCGAGCCCGTGAACTTGCAGCTCCACATGTAGGTGCAGCGTGTGAGCCCGCCGGAGCTCTCGGCGAAGCCGGCGATCTTGGTGGGCAGGCTCATGGCCGCCAGCAGCGAGAAGAAGCCGCCGTTGGAGTGGCCCAGGGTGTAGAAGCGCTTCGGGTCGGCGCCGTACGCCTTCTGGGCCTCGAGGATGATGGCCTGCACCAGCAGCAGGTCAGGGTTGGTGGACGGGTTGGTGTGGGGGTAGGTCTGCCAGTACTTCTCATTTGAGTACTGGTGGTCCCAGTCCTTGACGCCTGGCTTGCGCGCCTCGGGGCCGATGATCAGCACCTTCTTCTGGTCGGCCAGGGTCCTGGCGTAGCTGGAGGTGATGAAGGGCTGGGCGTTGCCGTTGGTGCCGTGGAAGGTGATCATCACCGGCGGCTTGGAAGAGAGGCCCTTGGGCAGGTAGAGGCGCACGGTGCGGGCGTACCCACCGACGGTGAGGGTGGCCGTCAGGAAGCCGGTCTTTCCCTTGGGGAACGAGCCGGTGTACTTGACCTGCCCTGTGCCGATGTCTGGCTTGGGCGGAGCCTTGTCTGGTTTTGGCAGGGCCTTGTCCGGTTTCGGCAGGGCCTTGTCCGGCTTGGGCATGGCCTTGTCCGGCTTGGGCATGGCCTTGTCCGGCTTCGGCACCTTCTTGTCGGGTTTCGGCATGGCCTTGTCCGGCTTCGGCACCTTCTTGTCCGGCTTGGGGACGGCCTTGTCCTTCTTGGGGACGGCCTTGTCCTTCTTGGGGACGGCC
>CAZEJJ010000240.1:0-8982 GCA_964512185.1 uncultured Enterobacterales bacterium
CTGCCGGCCGCCGTGATGATGACGAGGCCGCGCTGCTCTATACCTCGGGAAGCACAGGCAGGCCCAAAGGAGTCGTCCTGACTCACCGCAACCTCCTCCGCAACCTCGAGAGTTCGTGCGAGCATATCGACCTTGGCGATGATGATGTGGTCCTCGGTATGCTTCCACTGTTCCATTCGTTTGGGATTATGACATCAGTGCTCATGCCGCTGCTGCTCGGAGGCGAAGTGCCAGCGCACTCCATCGGGATGGACCACCGTGGTAATCTCCCGCACCACCTCCAGCGGCTCGGCCCGCCTCAGTTCCGCAATCGCCGCCTCATCGACCTCTACGCCCAACCCCGGACCCTGCGGCACCGGTGCGAAACCGGCTACCGGCACCGGCCCCTCCACCAGATCCTGTTGCCAGATATTATGCGCTGCCAGACTCGAGAGCGTCGCCTGCCTGCATACGCTTGCCAGATGCACAACCCACGCCGCCCGCAAACCGGTCCCCACCACCTGAATCCAGAACGGCTTCTTCGCCTCCTGTGCAAGCGCTGATTTATCGAGCACGCCCTGTACGTCACCACCCCCCATCACAAAACCATCGCACAAACCCCTTGCGATTTGGTCCATTGCCGTCACGCCCCGATCAAAACCCGGGTCTGAGCGCACATGACAACAGCCGCTGCCAAAGTGCGCGGCGATCGGTTTGTTGAGCTTGGCGCGCAGGGTGCGGTACCCTTCCGCATCGCGCTGGGGCATCGGCGACTCGAAACCTCCAATACAATCGTGCCTGGACAACTCCTCCAGCACCGGCAGAGCCTGCCGCACTTCGCGCAGATGTCCGTTGAAATCCAGCCAACAGGTAAATCCCTCGGGCACCACCCTGGCCACCGCCTCGATCTGCTCGACCGGATCCCACCAGGGACGGCACTTGAACTTATAAACCCTATAGCCCAATTCGGCCGCCCGCTGGGCCTGCTGCGCCCATTCCTCCGGACTCAAACAACAGCTCCAGTAGGCAAAGGGAACCTTGTCGCGTACCTGCCGTCCCATTAGTTCGTGCGCCGGTACGCCCAGCGCTCGTCCCACCGCATCATAAAGCGCCATTTGCACTCCGCCGTGGCGGATCTGCTGGAGACCGGTAAGGGCGTTGCGCCCAATAAAACCCGCCACGTCCGTCGGCACGCCGATACTATCTCCATAACCCACCGCACCCCCCTCCAACTCGACGCGATAGAGCGTCACCTGCGCGTTGGTACTGCGCAACCCCGAGCGCAGCACGCACTGCTCCAGCTCGGGTCTGTAGCGCATTTTAAGGAGAATCGCTTCGATATCTTTAATGATCATTATCTGGCTCCCGGTGAATTCTTCAATACCTGGGAAGCAGGCAAACAAAGAAGGTACTGTCAACACTCGACAGACTTGATCCATCCCCACCAGTCCCCGTTATTGTAGCTCCTCGACGAATTGCTTATACTTCGCGATCACCTCCCGACGTTTAAAAACATGCCGCCCGAGACCCGTCCTGACGAAGAAAGCCGCCGCCGCTTCTGGACCGAGCATATGGAGCGCAGCCACCACCTGCTGCAGGCGATGACCGAATATCCCACCATCGAGTCCGGCGAGGGATTCGCCTCGATAGCCGACGCCGCCGATGACGCTGGTATAGAAATGCTCTTTTCCGCAACTAAAATAGCCGGCGATCTCGACCGCATCTTCTATATCCGCCAGAGTCTGATCCCCGACCTCCTGGCCATCGCTCGCGAAATGCGCGAACGCGGCTGGCTGCTCAAGATCGAGGACGGCTACCGCACTCAGCAGATGCAGACCCTGCTCGGGCAGAAACCGGTGGTGTTCGACATGATCGTCGGCAGTTGTCGTTGGGAGCTCGGCCGCCAAACTCCGCCGCTAGACCTGATCCGCCGCCGCTCGACCTGTTTAGTCGCCAACTATCCCAACCGCGGCACTCATACCCTGGGCGCCGCAGTCGATTTTTCGGTCTTTCGCCTGGACGACGGGAAAGAAGTCTGGCGCGGCAAACCCTATCTCGAAATGAGCGAGTACACGCCGATGGACTCGCCCTTCGTCAGCACTGAAGAACGGCAAAACCGCCGCGAGATCACCGCCCTGATGGAACGTCAGGGCTTCCTCCACTATCCCGGCGAATTCTGGCACTACAACAAGGGCGACTCGCTCTACCACCATATGGCCCAGACCGGTCAGCCAGCCCCCGCGGGGCCTGTGGGGGGGGCGGGTGTTGGGCGGGGGCTCGCACCCACGGGGGTACGCAACCCGAACACCCTGGCCGCCGCCCCCTCGGGGGTGGAGTCCGGCGCCACAACCCCTGTGTATCCTGGTCCACTGGCGCTTTTTTGTGAGTCGCGCAACGATCTGTAATGCTTGAACAGTCCGGCTGGCCAGCCTTCATGGCCCCGGTCTTGCTCTTGATCGCCGTATGCGCCGACTCGTCACCATATGCATCCTGCTCGCGGGCATGGGTTCCCTGGCCGCCGTGGGCAGCGCCGCCCTGACCTACAAGCCATTTTCCACCGCGCCGGACCTGGTGCCAGCGCCGGAGGCCGTGCGGCCCCGGCTCGGCCCGGGGCGGGCGGCGGGCATCGAGGTGCTGGACCAGGAATCCCTGCGGCCCTACATGGCGGCCATCACCCGCGGCGTCCCCACGCCGCCGCTGACCGAGACCGACAACTACCTGCTGGCGGGCATCGACTCGCGGCCCTGGGCCCACGGGGGACGGACCGACGCGCTGCTGGTGCTGGTGATGCATCGCAAGAGCGGCCACGTGGGGCTGGTGAGCATCCCGCGGGACATGCTGGTGGTGGTGCCCGGCGAGGACCCGAACCGGATCAACACGGTCTACGCCAGCGGCGTGCGCGCCGGCGGCCCGGACGAGGGGGTGCGGCGGCTCAAGGGGGTGATCAGGCACACCCTGGGGCTGGACATCGCGCAGGTGCTGTTCGTGGATCACGCCGGGTTCGAGGGCGTGGTGGACCAGCTGGGCGGCGTGTCGGTGCAGGTGATCTGCCCGATCCACGACCGGTTCATCGACCCGCGCGGGCCCGGCGGCAAGCTGGAGCTGAAGCTGGACACGGGCGTCCACCACATGGACGGCCGCACCGTGCTGATGTTCGTGCGCTCGCGCCACGGCCGCGGCCTGGCCGACCGGGCGCGGCGCCAGCAGGGGGTGCTGATGGCCCTGCGCGAGCGCGCGCGGGCGCTGGGGGCGCGGCGGATCCGGGCGCTGATCCCCGCAGTGCAAAAGACCCTGTTCACCGACATGCAGGCGGGCCAGATCCTGCGGCTGCTGGGCAGGGCCGGCAAGGTCAAGCCGGAGCATATCCACGGCCTGTCCATCGGGCGCAAGCAGGCCAAACCGGTGACCATGGCCGACGGCAAGTGGGTCATGATCCCCGACGCCGACGCCATCAGCGCGGCCCTCTCCGGGCTGTTCGCCTCCGGCCCGCCTGGACACCGCGACCCGCAGACCTGCCCCGAGATGGACGCCGCGTTCAAGGCCAGGGCGGAGCACGCGGCGAAGAAAGGCAAGGGTCGGCGGAAGGCGCGCAAGAACTGACCTGCCGCCACAACGTGGGGCTGAAGTACGGCTGGTCGCGCTACATGGACGTCTGCGAGTAGAGGGGGACAGCTGAACGGATCCCCGCACCCCGGCAACCGAGTATTGTAGGATCGCTTCATGGGGTGCCGGGGATGACAGCCAGGGATTTATGGGGGACGAAGGTGCACCGCTCGCGCCACGGCGCGGGCCTGGCGGCAGCCCTGGTCTGTCTGCCTCTGGTGGGGTGCGCCCCGCGGGACCGTCCGGACGCACCGACCCTGGCCACGCTCGAGCAAGGCGCCACCGTCAAGTTGACCCACAAGGTCACAGCCGCCGACGCCAAGAAGAACCACGAGCTGGGCTACTCGCTGGCCATGGACGGCGACACCATCCTGGCGGGGGCACCCTGGGCAGGGGGCGGCTGGGCCGTGGGGGCGGCCTACGTGTTCGTGCGCGCGGGGTCCACCTGGAGCCAACAGGCCAAGCTCATGGCCGCGAAGGCTTATTCGGGCGCTTACTTCGGCGTGGACCTGGCCCTGAGCGGCGACCACGCCCTGGTCCTCGCCAGCAACTACGGCGATGAAGAAGAGCTGTACGCCTTCGCGCGCAAGGGGGGCAGCTGGAAGCAGACACAGCAGCTCGTCCTCCTGCAGCACAGCTCTTCCAATGACCCGTTGCCCTCCATCGCCATGGACGGCGCCACGGCGGTGGTGGGCATGCCGCCCGAGGCACCGGGGTACAAGTGGGACGCCGGCGTGGCGTACATCATGGCGCGATCGGGCCAGACCTGGAGCCAGCAGGCAAAGCTGGTGGCGCCGTCGCCCAAGCACGAGGACTTCTTCGGCAGCGCGGTGGCCATCAAGGAGGGCAGGGTGCTGGTGGGAGCTCCGGGCGACGACGACCACTGGAAGGACGCCGGCGCCATCTATATCTATGTCCGCAGCGGCACCAAGTGGAGCCTGGAGCAGAAGGTGACAGCCCGCGGCGGCGTGGCGTGCTCGGAGCTGGGCGGGGCGGTGGCCCTGAGCGGGGACGCCCTGCTGGCCGGCTGTCCGGAATCCATGTACCGGGGAAACTGGTCCGGCTCGGCGCTGTTCTATCAGCGCTCCGGGAAGACCTGGAAGTTCCACCAGCAGGTCGCTCCTGGCGACGGGGCGCTGGCGCGGGAGTTCGGCGCGAGGGTGGCGCTGCGCGGTGACGCCGCCCTGGTGGGCGACCCTGAAAATCGCACCAACGGCCGATATAGCGGCGCCGCTTACATCTTCTTCCGCAACGGCGGCACGTGGTACCAGCGCCAAAAGCTGGTGGTCGCCGGCGGCCAGAAAAAGGGCTCGCTGGGAGACGCGGTGGCCCTGGGCAAGGGGTGGGCAGCGGCGGGCGCCCATGGTGACTCGAGCAAGGCCAAGTACGCCGGGGCTGTCTACCTGCACAGCGGCTGCTTCACCTGCCTCAAGCAGGACGGCGAGGCGTGCAAGGACGCCAGCCGCTGCGTCAGCAAGCGCTGCGTCAACGGGGTCTGCTGCTCCACCTGCGTCGGCGGCAGCACCCAGGACATCCTGCTGCTGGACGGCGCCACCTGTACCGACGCCTCCCGCTGCGCCAGCGGGCACTGCGTCGACGGCGTGTGCTGCGCCACGGCCTGTGGCGGTGGCAATGACGGCGACTGCCAGGTGTGCAGCGTGTCAGCGGGGGGGCTGGCCGATGGCACCTGCGCCACCTTGCCGTCCGGCGCCATCTGCCGGCCCGTGGCGGGGGAGTGTGATGCGGTGGACCGGTGCGATGGCGTGTCGCGCAGCTGTACGGCGGACGCGGTCCTGCCGGCGGGAGGCAGCTGCAGATCATCCCGGGGGGGCTGCGATCCGGTGGAGAAGTGCGACGGCAAGAGCCCGCGATGCCCGGCGGATGCGCTGCAGCCCGCCGGCGCGTCCTGCCGCGCCGCCACGGGCGAGTGCAACATCGTGGGCAAGTGCCTCGGCTACGCATACTGGTGCGTGGTGGACTCCGCCGTGCCCGACGGCGAGCCGTGCCGAGGCGGCGCGGGCACCTGCCAGGCGGGCGTCTGCGAGCTGAAGGGGAGCGAGTCCAGCGGCTGCGCGATGGGGTCGTCCCCGACGCCCGGGGGCGCCTGGTTTCTGATCATCGCCCTGGCTCTGTTGGCAACCCGCAGCAGGCATCGACCTCGGACTGAACCCGCACCGGCTCAGCCGTAAGCCATCGGCCGAAACACCCATTCTGGCATTCCGGCGCTCCGGCGTTCTGGCACTCTGGCATTCGCGCCCGGAGGGCGCACAAATGGTCTATTTGAATTCTGGAGCGAGCCTCCGATTCAAGGCAACCGGCCCGTACGTTCATGATTTCAAATAGTTGAGCTGCCAACAGCTCATCCCATGGGGCCTGTCGCCCCCAGACGCGATAGCTCCTGCACTTTCCATTTGCCCCGGATCCACGCCAAAAACCGGCCATTTTTTTGGCACCAGGTTTGCTTTTGCCGGGGGGCAGAAACCGAGTGGAAAAAACAGCCAGAGAGCAAGGAGAAAGCCAATGTACCCGCTCGCACTGACCGCCCCCAGAGTGGGGACCGCAACCGTCGTCATGTTCGCCGGCGCCATCCTGATGGCCGGCTTCACCGGGACCGCCGAGGCGCGGACCCCATATCCCCGGAACTGGGTCCCGCAGAAGGCGTGGGACGCGGTGGCCGCCCGGGCCAAGCTGGACATGAGCGCCAAGAAGGTACGCGTCTACAAGTCCCGCTGGAGCAAGCGCGTGAGCAAGGGCCTGCGCAGCGCGTCCGGCCAGGACGCCTACATCGTGCACGCCAAGAAGCCCGCCAAGGGCGTCAAGCGCTTCATGTTCTGGAACAACAAGAAGAAGGGCACCTACCTGGTGCAGAAGTCATCCCAGGGGATCTACGAGGCCCACCCCGTCGCGCCCAACAGCAAGGGCAAACATGTCAGCAAGATCAACTCCCGCAAGCCGAAGGACGTCAACGCCTTCACCGACGGCGGCTTCCCGCCCGGAAAGCTGGTGCACGGCGTCAAGGTGTCCGGCGCGTCGGCGGTGAACACCGACAAGGGCCGGATCCTGGCGCGCACCAAGCGCACCGGCCGGCTGCAGGACCACCTGGTGTTCGTGCAGGGCGAGGGTCGCGGCAACCAGGTGACCACCACCCTGAGCATGAGCCAGCGCATGCCCTGGTTCCGCCCCTTCATGGGCAAGGCCGCGGCCAAGCTGCCGAGCATCGGCATCCCCCGCCCGCCCATCATGCCGCCCTACATCCAGCCGCCCACCAAGGCTGACGTGAAGGTCAACCAGCTGATGACGGCGTACCGGTAGTCCCTCACCCAACAGACATGTCGATGGCGACCCGGGCCGCGGCCTCGGCTCACGGGGCTCAGGGCGCCTTGCCGAAGCGCAGGCGGGTGCCGTAGATGGAGCTCTTGGAGGTCCGGTAGTCGGTCCAGACCACCAGGAACTGGCCGCCGCCGTAGGCCACCGCCGGATCGATCTCCTGGGCGCCGGCGGAGCTGGTGAGCTGGAAGGGGGGCTCCAGCTGGGTGCCCGAGCTGTCGAGGCGCACGGCCCGCAGCCAGCTCTTCTCCTGGTACACCACCAGGTAGTGGGTGCCGTCGGTGGCCACGGCGGGCATGGTCTTGAGGTAGTTGTTTACCGAGACCCAGGCCGGCTTGCTCACGGTGCCGGTGGTGCTGACGGTGGCGCTGTTGATCTCCTTGCCGCTGCTCTGGGCGTCCATCCAGGCCAGGAAGGTCTCCTTGCCGTTGCTGGCCGCGGCGGGCTGACGCTGCTCGGCGGTGGCCTTGGAGATCACCTCGTCCGCGCTGTTGAGCCGCACGCCCGCGCTGCTGATCCGGGACAGGTAGAGGTCGGCGTTGTTGGTCCAGGCCACCTTGTAGCTCAGCCCGTCGAAGGCCAGGGTGGGGCGGTCAGGGACGCCGGACTTGTGGTTGGTGACGTTGACCTTGATGGTGGTGCCCAGGGTCGCCCCGGCCGGGCTCACCCGGCGGCCCAGCAGCTGCTTGGGGCTGTTGTGCTGGTTCCCCGAGTGAAGCCAGGCGGCCACCAGGAAGTTGGTGCCGTCGAAGGCCAGCGACGGGTAGTGCATGGCGGCGGCGTGGGCCGAGGACTGGAGCAGGATCGTGCCCACCGGGTTGCCCACCTTGCCCGTGGTGGACACGGTTGTGCCCCGAATGGCGTTGCCCTGCTCCCAGGTCACGAGGTAGTCCTTACCGCCGAAGGCCACGTCTGGCATCTTCTTTTTAGGGCTGGTGTTGGCGACGTAGAACGAGGCGCTGGCCTTGCCCGAGGCGTCCACCAGCGCGGCGTTGATCCAGGGGGCCACGGGGGAGCCACCGCCGCCCGGGCCCCACATCACCACCAGGAAGCCCGAGCCGTCCGAGGCGACCTTCGGGGTGGCCATGCGGTAGTACGACTGGCCGGCCGCCACCTTGATCCCGGCCGGGTCGCGGATCTCGTAGCAGCGCAGGGTGTCCAGCTTGCACCCCTTGCAGGCCAGGGCGCCGCCAGTGAAGCCCTGGGTCTTGCAGGTCTTGCCGCCCAGCAGGGCGCCGTCGCACAGCTCGGTGGGGTCGAGCTTGCCGTTGCCGCACAGGGAGGCGTCGGGCTGCAGCTGGTCCGGCGGCGTGAGATCCGGCAGGGCCAGATCCGGCGCGGGCGCGTCGGGCACTGGCGCGTCCGGGACAGGCGCGTCGGGCAGGGGGGCGTCAGGGCGCAAACGATCCGGGCGCGGGGCGTCGGGCAGGGCGCTGTCCGGCAAGGCGAGGTCGGGCACGCCGGCGTCCAGCCTGGGCGGGAAGCCGCACTTGCGCTGGGCGTTACAGTAGCCGCTACGGCACTCCACGGCGCGAACGCAGGTCTCGCCGTCCTTGCGCTTGCCCACCGCGCATACCCCGGCCACGCAGTTGTAGCTCTTGCAGTCGCCGTTGCCCTGGCAGGCGGCCCCGGCGCCGGCGGGCGCTGACGAGGCGCACTGGCCATCGTGGCAGACGCGGTCTGCGCAGTCGCTGTTGTTCGTGCAGGCGGCGTTGGTGGGCAGCCCCTGGTCATCGTCGCTGCACGCGACGGCGAGCATCGCCGCCAGCGCCATCCCCAAAGCTCTGTTCATGGAACCCTCTGAGTCTATATGAACCAAATGCATAGACTTGACATGATTTGACGGCCCACGCATGTCACGGCTACCGGGAACCGCCCGCTCCCGACCCCCGACAGTCGCAGCTTCAGATTCAGCCTCAGCTTCAGCTACAGCTTCCGCCCCAGCTACAGCCACAGCTTCAGCCCCAGCCTCAGCCTCGGCCTCAGCCTCGGCGTCAGCTTCAGCTACAGCCTCGGCATCAGCGCCTGCCGCCGCTCCGGCTTCAGCAGCCATCCATTCTGGCCTTTCAGCAC
>CAZEJJ010000241.1:0-8708 GCA_964512185.1 uncultured Enterobacterales bacterium
CCGCCGGTTCATGTCGTAGCGACAATGCGCAGCATTGGGGCGAAAGCCGCCGCCGCAGGCGGTGGACCGTACGGACGGGTTCTGCGCAGTAGCGACCGGCGGAGGCGTCCGTAACGGGTGGCTTCAACACGCAGACAACTACGTCCGTGTCGTTCGCTGCAAGCAGGGCGCGTCACGTGTGTAGCAGCAGCAGGCACTGGTGGGTCGCAGTAGACATGAGCTTTCCCGAGGGCTCCTAGGCCGCGTCCAGTCGGACCCCGGCCTGCTCGAGCTCGGCGTCGGCGGCCGGTACTCCGCGGCCGCCCAGCACCACCTGCACTCCGCCCTCCCAGCGCTGGATTTGCTCCAGCAGGGGAGCCCGCTGGGCCTGGAAGGACTCTTCCATCGCGACGCCCAGGTACACGGCCCGCGCGCCCAGGATGTGCACGGCTTCCGCCAGGGACACCAGGGGCAGGCTGGCACCGAGCCAGCTCACCTCGTACCCGATCCGGGCCAGCTCCCAGGCCTGCACCAGGGGGCCCAGCGAGTGCAGCTCGCCGGGGCAGCAGGCGCAGATCACCGGCTGTGCCCCGGGGCGCGTGCTGCGAGCCGCGGCCAGCAGGCGCCGCAGGCGCCGCTCGAAGATGCCGCTGGCCAGGTGCTCACCCGCCACGGAACACTCGCCCTCCCGCCAGCGCGCGCCGATCTCGTAGGCCGCGGGTCGCAGCACCTGGTAGACCGCCACGTCGGTATTGAGCACGGCGAAGGCCTCGTTCAGCAGGGCCTCGATGCGCAGGCGATCCAGGACCTGCGCCGCGTCGGCCACGCCCTGGCTCCAGCGAACCAGCGACTCCGCCAGGGGGGCCTCCAGGGGCAGCGCGGGCGCCAGACCTGGTGGATCTGGCGGTGCGGCGTCGGTCATCAGCTGACCACGACCGAGCCTGGCCACCTCACCGATGGTCTGCCCCTGGGAGAGCTGCGCCTTGACGTGCAGCAGCAGGCGCAGATCGTCCTCGGAGTACAGCCGGTGCCCACAATGGGTGCGGTGGGGCTCCAGCAGGTGGTAGCGGCGCTCCCAGATGCGCAGCAGCCCTGCCGAGAAACCCGTGAGGCGCGAAACGGTGCCCATCTTGTAGCGAGCGGGGGAAAGCACCAGCAACTCCGTGAACCATGTGCGCCGACAAGCCGCGTCACAACAGAGAAACAGCTCCAGACTTCGCAGGGAAGGCGTAGAGTCCTCGACGAAATCAACCCGCAATCCAGGTCCCGGTCCAGTCATCATTCCCCCTTCATCCCCCGGCTGTGAGAACGCATACCCAGCGTTCTCATCACAATAGGCGCAACAAGACCCCATCCGGGATCGAACCCGGAGCCAGGAGCCGCCGTGGAGGATAGGAGATGGACCAACGAGGAAGACAGATGCGCGCCCTGGCCCTCTCCGCCCTGCTGCTCGCGGCCGCCTGCGACCCGCCCGAGAAGACCGCCGCCGAGGTGCGCATGGACCAGCGCTTCGCCCGGCTTGGCTCGGCCCAACTGCAAGGGGTGGTCAGCGAGACCAGCTCGGTGGGCGAGATCATCATGTTCCGCTCGGACGACGAGGACAGCGGTCAGGCCTCTTTCACCCTCGAAGACGGCACCGAAGGCGTGCGCATCACCTACCTCACCGCCGACACCGACGGCCCCCTGGTGGAGGGCGAGCGGGTGGGCGCCGACATCGACCTCATCGTCCCCGTGCAGCTGGGCACGCCCTCCATAGACCAGGAGTCGGTGGCCGTGGCGCGCAAGATCTGGCACCTGCCCGAGGAGGGCCCAGCGGACTGACCGGGCCCCGGCTCGCACCAGATGGGCGATGACCTGGCCCGCCACTGCACCACCGGCTGCACCGCGCCCTCGTCACAGCGGGGCAGGCTCATAGTCGGCGAAACCGGCGCGCTGGCGGGTGCTCAACCACGCCGCGGCGTCCGCTGGCCAGGCTACACTCCGCCGCGGCCAGGCAGGCCAGGCGGTGGCGAGCGCTGGCCTCCGGCGGGTCCGCCGCCACGGGGCCCGCGTTGCGCAGCAGCTCGCCCAGGTCGCTGGAGCCGCGGCCCAGCACCGTGAGGAAGCAGCTCACATCCTGAGCAGACCCGGCAGCGGGGCCTCGACGGTGATCAGCTGTGGGGGCTGGCAGGGTGCCGCTGGCCGCCGCCTGGGGGACGCAGTCGGCGGCGGCGTGGCGCGGGCCCCCGCCCCGCGCGCGGCGCAGAGGGGGAAGGCGCGCGCCCAGGCGACGCCCCGCCCCGGCCCCCCCGCTCGGCGATCAGGGGAAAGGCGCGCGACATGGCTCCTCCAGGCCCGGTCCGCACCTCAGCGGCAGGAGCGGATCAGTGCCGGCCGACCAGCGCCGGCTCGGCTATGGATCTGCCAGTTTCGCACGAGGATTCCATGCGCACGGCGCTTCTCACCTGCCTGCTGCTGCAGAGCTGCCAGTGCGGCCCGGTGGAGGACTCCCAGGGGGACTCCGGTGAGGCCCGGAGCCCCACGCAGGCGGCGGGCTGGCAGCTGCACGACGAGCTGGAGTCCCTGGTACTCGTGCACTGGGAGCAGAGCCGCGCCGCCACGACGTGGGTAGAGTACGGCCTGGAGGGTGAGGACTGGATGAGCAGCCCGGCTCGCGAGCTGCAGGCTGGCAGCCAGAAGCAGTGGCTGGCGGGCCTGCCCTACGGTGCTGAGTTGGACTTCCAGGTGGTGAGCGAAGACAACCGCGGGCGCTGGGAGCTGCCAGGCGAGGCCATCACCGGAGAGCTTCCGGCCAGCATTCCCTTGCCGGAGCTGATCCTGGGGGATGCCGGGACGTGGGATGGGGCGACCGCGTTCTTCCTCACCAGCCTGACCGAGGCGGAGCCCGCGCAGCGCGGCATGGGCGCCTGGACGGTGATCCTGGATCGCCAAGCCCGCATCGTCTGGGCGCTACAGAGCCCCGCCTTCCGCTCCACCAACCATCCCTTGCCCTCGCTGGACGGCACCCGGCTGCTGCTGGACCACTCCAGCTTCTGGCTGGGCTTCGACGAGGGCGCCGCGTCGCAGGTACAGGCCATCACCCTGGACGGCGACCTGCGGGCCACCCACGACACACCGGGCCTGCACCACGCCTTCGCAGAGCTGGACGATGGCTCGTTGCTGTGGGCCTCGTGGGACGGCGACGACGAGACCATCGAGCGGCTCTCCGGTGGCGAGCAGAGCCGGCTGTGGAGCTGCCGCGCTTTTCTCGATGAGATCAGCGGGGACGGGCGCTGCGGCTCCAACACCATCCAGTGGGACCAGAACCGGGACAGCCTGCTGGTGTCCCTGTTCTACATGCACTCGGTGGTGGAGCTCGATCGGAGCACCGGCCAGGAGCTGCGCTGGTTCGGCCATCTACCCGGGGCCTGGGTATTCGAGCCGGAGGACGGGGACTTCTGGCACCAACACGGGGCGCTGTACACCGACACGGGCACGATGATCATGTCCTGCCAGGCCACACAGGACGCCGAGGAGACCATCGTGCGCGAGTACGCGCTGGACGACGGGAGCCTGTCGCTCTCCTGGAGCTTCGGTGATGACGAGGGCATCTGGGCCGAGGCCCTGGGCGGCGCCCTGCGCCTGGCTAACGGCGACACCCTGCACTACTTCGGGACCGGCAACCGCATCCGGGAGATCAGCCCCGAGGGCCAGGTGGTCTGGGACGTGAGCATCCCAGACGCCGACTTCACGGGGCGCGTCACCCCCCTCCCCGACCTGTTCAGCCTGCTACCCTGAACAGACACCCCGGAGCGCGCATGCTGGTGGAGATCGCGGTGGACGTGGAGTCCGGGCGACTGAGCTCGGAGCGGGTGGACGGCCTGCAGCGGTTCGGCAAGGAGCTGGCGGTGCAGCGCATGGCGCAGGCCGAGCACCCCGAGCAGACCCTCTACCTGGCGGGCTACGCGCCCACCGCGGCCAGCGGCGTCGCCTTCGCGGGCGAGCTGAACCTGTACGGCATCTCTCGGCTGGGCTGCAACCTGCAGGGCAGCCGCAGCGGCGGCTTGCTGGGGTGCTGGCTGGCGCGGGCCGGTGTGGTGGGGATCCGCGTGCAGGGTCGCTGTGCCCAGCCCCAGGTGCTGCTGCTGGATCCCCGCGGTCGGCCGAGCCTGCGCACATTGGCCAGCTACGGCGGGCCCATCGCGGGCACCCGAGAGCTGGCCCACGCGCTGTACCGGGAGCACGGCTCGGAGCTGGCGGTGGCCGTGGTCGATCCGGCCACCGTGGGCTTCCGCTACGGCGCGGTGGTGTGCAACCGGAGCCCCGGAGGCGTGCCCGACTGCGCGGCGGCCCGCGGAAGCACCATCTTCGGGGCCAACGGCCTGGTGGCGGTAGCCATGGCTCGGCCCGAAGTGGATCCGTCCCAAGGCAGGGATCCCGCCGGCCTGCGCACGCTGCAGGCACGGCTGGCCCGATCGCGGACGAACAAGGACCTGGCGGGCAGCAAGGATCCCGCGGCTCCCCTGCTGGGCGGCACCTACGGAGCGGCGGCGCGCGGTCGGCTGGAGCAAGGCTATGGCCTCACCAACCTGTTCCGCGACGCCCACGTGCCCGCCGAGGTGCTGGAGGACCTGCTGCCCGAGCACCTGGCGCGCGGCCAGCTTCGGCTGGCGGAGCGACACTCGGCCGCCCTGTCCGGCCATGGCTGCGTGCCCGGCTGCCCCAACCGCCGCGCCCAGCCTGCGCTGATGCCCTCGGGTGATGGCGGGGCTCAGGCGATGAAGGCCGGTGAATGGGAGACCTGCCAGGGCCTGATCAACCTGGGCGTGTTCGAGGGTCTGGTGGAGCAGGCCGCCTGGGTGCTGGAGCACTCCAATACCCACGCGTACGACCACATCGAGGCCCTGGTGACGCTGGCGGCTTTGGCTCTCGCCAGCGAGGGAGGGCGCGACAGCGGAGTGCGCTTCGGCGACTGGGCGTCGCAGCGCAGCGCGCTGGAGCAGGCGGTCGCCGGGCGAAGCGAGCTGGGCCAGCTGATTCGGCTGGGAGCGGCTGCGGTGGAGCGGCGCCACGGCCTCGAGCGGCACTTCACCGTGGGCGGCCACGCCCTGCCCTTCCACAACCCGCGCGCCCTGCCCCAGACCGGCGTGGGATTGTCGTGGACCTTCGGTCACCACGGCGGTTGCTGCGCCGGACCGGGCCGCCACAACTTCCTGGGCCTGCCCTACGACCCCGCCGACCACGCCCTGCCCCCCGAAGCCCACGTGCTCAACGCCATGCACGCCATGGTGCTCTACGGCGCCATGGATGCCGCCAGCCACCGCTTCTTCAGGGGGCCCTCGCTGGCCACCCTGGCGAAGCTGGAGCTGCTGCACGCGGAGCTGGGTGTCGACTACGCGGTGCCCGACGTCCTGCGCCGATCCGCGCACACCCTGCTGCAGGTGCAGGCCATGAACGCCGCGCGAGGTGTGGAGATCCAACCCCTGCCCCGCGTCTTCTACGAGCGCGCCACCCACGGCTGCGGTCAGGGCCCCCAGCGAGCCGTGGCCTTCACCGTGCCCTTCCCCATGGTGCGCGACCTGGGCCTGCGGGCCCTGGAGGGCGTGGCGAGTGGACGGGTCACCGTGCCCCCGGCCCTGTTGGCAGAGGAAAGAACCAGGGCGGAAGCGGCGCTGGGGTAGGGGCGCGCATTCGACCGCACCCTGACCGGCGGGATCGGCCCCAGTGCGCGCACAAGCCCCAGAAACCGCGCATTCGAAGGCACCCTGACCGGCAGGATCGGCCCCAGTGCGCGCACAAGCCCCAGAAACCGCGCATTCGACGGCACCCTGACCGGCAGGATCGGCCCCAGTGCGCACTGAGGAGAGGCATGGGTTCATGCGTCCGTCACATCTTCGACACCTCTTCGACGTTTTCGACGATCTTCGCGCGAAAACCAGCCTTGGAGCGCCACGGAGGGTCGGCACGCAACTTGGAATGCACTGGGGTTCCCGATGGAGGTCCCCATGAAAGAGCTCGGCTACCACCTGATGTTCCGCCTGGATGACGATCGCGTCATCGCCCCCAGTGACGCCGCGCGTCGCACTCTGGCCCGCACGGTCTACCGCGTCAGCGCCGGCTTCAAGCTGCTGGCCTTCGGAGCCGCCGACACACACCTGCACGTGGTGGCGCTCTGCGATCGTCGCCGCGCGGGGCAACTCGCCCAGGCCATCGCGTGCGCGCTGCGCATCGCCCTCGCCCTACCAGTGCCCTTCTTTCCCGTCCGCATCAAGGCGCTGGAAGACCAGCACCACATGCTGTCAGCGTTCCACTACGTACTGAGCCAGCGCAATCGCCATGGCATCCACAGCGACCCCTTCCTGGACGCCAGCAGCCTGCCCGAGCTGCTGGGCATGCGCCTGCTTACCTGCGACTGCGTCAAGCGCGTCCGAGAGCACCTTCCACGCGTGTCGCGCACGGATCTGCTGCGGCACCTGGGCCCACCCCAGCTCGAACCGGGAAGGTTCACGCCCACGCCCAGCGTGGAATACCAACTTCTGCGCGATGCCGCCGCTGGAGCGCTCGGCCTGGCTGACCTCTCCCGGCGAACCTCCTCCACCACCCTGGCCCGGCGAACCCTGGTGCAATGTACGCCCGGTGCAGGGGGGACCGGGGAACTGGCCGAGCTGATAGGGCGCTCACCATCGCAGGTGCGGCGCCTGCGCCAGCCGCCCGTTCCCCCACGGGTGGCTCACGCACTCCGCCTCCAATTGGCCCTCCGCACATGGCTGCTGGAGAACCACCCGGAAGCGGTGGAGCCCGAACCGCTCTGCCTTCCCCACGGCCCGGGTGGGACCCGTTGAGCTGACGCTCCCACGCCACCCGTCATGATAGGCCTCCCACCGGAGGTCCCATGCTGCTGCTGGCCCTGCTCTCCTTCGCCGCCGACGCGCAGGGTGTGCAGACGATGGGCGACGCCAGCTGCGCACAGGTGCTGCAGCTGCTCTCGGAACATGTGCCCGAGCACGCCACGGGCCAACTGGAGGTCACCGCCTGCGCGCGCCTGCAGGGCTTCCGGACCAAGCTGGTGGTGCGCGGCACCGACGACCCGGTGGCCACGGTGGTGGGCCCCGACGGCGAGCGCATCAGGCAGGTGGTCGAGAGCCTGGACGGTGAGACCATCGACATCCTGCCCTTCGATGAAGACCCGGCAAAGGCCGCCTGCCACGCCATCGCTCCCACCGCCGTGAAGCGGATCTACATGGACACACCGGCCAAGGCGATGGACCTGGTGGTGGCCGACGACGATGTGCACACCGCCGCCGGACCCCAGGGCAAGCAGTTGCTGCTGGCGGCCAACCTCACGGGCTGGACCCTCAACCTGTACAGCTGGAGCAGTGACGAGCGGCTACGCCGCATCAGCGTCTGGGAGCTGGCGCAGATCCCCGACATCGACGACGCCCGCTCCCTGACCCTGGTCAAGAACGGCTTCGCAAGCGCTGGGGACCTCGCCACCGCCGAACCTCTCGAGCTCGCCATGACTCTCGAGATCGGACCGGACGAGGCACAGATCCTCCAGCAGGCGGCGGCCGCCACCACGACACCCTGGCCGCCCACCGAGCTTCCCGCTCTGACCCCCGCCGACGAAGAGACCCTGCTGGACGGGCTCACCGCCACCACGGGCCTCAACCACGAGCAGGCCGGACTGCTCACCGACCTGCTCTACCTGCGCTCCCCCGCCGACCTTGCTGATCACCCCACCGGACTGCTTGCCGCGATCCTCGACCTGGACGAGGCGCAGGTCGCGGCGGTGATCGCACCCCGGTAGCGCACAAGCCCCCGCAACCGCGCATTCGACCGCACCCTGACCGGCAGGGTCGGGCCCAATGCGCGCACAAGCCCCCGCAACCGCGCATTCAACCGCACCCTGACCGGCAAGGTCGGCCCCAATGCGCGCATATGCCTCCAAAACCGCGCACTCGACGGCACCCTGACCGGCAGGGTCGGCCCCAATGCGCGTCCAGCCCGCGGAACCGCAGGCTCGACGCGGGGGATGTGGTGCTTGAAGACGTCGCGCTGCGCGCAGCGATGGTGGCAGTTCCTACGACGCGCCAAATGATGATGGTGAGCGAGGGAAGGCCTTCTCGGTGGAGTACTTCCAGAGCACCCCCGTGGCCCCCTCGTCGCCGAAGTTGCGCTCCAGGAACTCGTGGTCCACGTACTCTACGTTCTTGTACAGCCCCTACACCCACCGTTGATGAGCAGCTGGGCGTTGTTGGTGCAGCTGGCCGGCACGCCGATGCTGCGCAGCCAGGTGTAGGCCAGCCGGTCGCGCAACAGGGTGGGCTCGTACCAGCTGGCGTCCAGGGAGATCTTGCGCAGGCCCATGAAGCGCCCGTCGGGATCATCCTCGTTGAAGGAGATAACGAACTGCATCTTGGGGCCCAGCCACGAAAACCCCGGGTTGCCGCGCAGACGCACCGCCGCCTGCTCCACCACCAGCTCCCCTTCCCCGCCGGAGCTGTATATGAAGCGCGTGGGGTGGTACTCCCTGGTGCCCGAAGCGTAGCGGCCTGCAGCGCGGCCCAGTCCGCCGGCTGCAGCTCCAGGTTGAACACCGGCAGCCGATCCTGGTCGAAGATGGGCGAGCAGCCGTGCTCGTCCACCGCGCCGGGCACCTCCTCGGCCTCCGAGGCCACCCCGGAATCGGGCCCCCAGTGCACGCGCTCGGAAGTTCATAGCCACCCCCACAAGCCGCCCTCGCGTGCACT
>CAZEJJ010000242.1:0-8635 GCA_964512185.1 uncultured Enterobacterales bacterium
TCCCCTCCTGCCCCTCCTCGCTCATGCGCAGGCGCGCGATCATCTCGGCGGTGGCGGGCCCGGCCTGCTCCAGGTCCTGCTCGGCCACCATTCGCACCATGCGCTTGCACGTGGCCAGCGCCTCGGGGCCGCTGGTGAGCAGGTTGCCCACGTACGCGTCCACCGCGGCGTCCAGCTCCTCGGGCGGCACGACCTTGTTGACCAGCCCGCACTGCAGCGCCTTGTCCGCGGTGAGGCGTTCGCCCGTCAGGAAGTACTCCCGGCCGTAGCGCTCGCCCACACGCTTGAGCACGTAGGGCGAGATGCACGCGGGCACCAGGCCGATCTTCACCTCCGAAAAGGAGAAGACCGCCCCCTGCGCCGCCACCGGGATGTCGCACACCGCCACCAGGCCGGTGCCGCCGCCGATGGCCGGCCCGTTGATGCGCCCCACCACCGGCTTGGGGCAGTCGTACACCTCGCGCATCAGGTTCGCCAGGTTCAGCGAGTCCTCGTAGTTCTGCTCGTAGGTGTACTCCACCACCTTGCGCATCCAGTGCAGGTCCGCGCCCGCGCAGAACGCCTTGCCCTCACCAGTGAGCACCACCACCCGCACCGCGGGATCGTCACGAACCGCCGCGAACGCCTCGCGCAGCTCGCGGATCATCACCTCGTTGAAGGCGTTGCGGATGTCCGGCCGGTTCATGGTGACGCGGGCGACGCCGTCGGCGACGGAGAGGCGGACGGTTTCGAAGTTCTGGGACATTTTCGAACTCCTCTTCAAACAAAAAACAAGGAACTAGAAACAAGAAATTTCAAATGAAACGGGGTACCTCATTTTTTGTTCAGCATTTCTTGTTCAGCATTTTTTGCTACTTCTTCGCGGCCTTCCAGATCGCCCCAACCCGATCCCCCACATAAAGATCCCCCTGCCAGTACGCAACGCTCTTGGGCGTGCTGGTGGCTTCCCAGCTCAGCACCTCGGTGAAGGTCTCGAAGTCCCTGGTGACCGACACGCGCAGCTTGAACTTGGTCAGCTTCTTGATCTTCTCCACCTCGGTCTCGTCGTGGGTCATCACCAGGTGCTCGCCGGTCTCGGGCACGGGGTAGATGTCGAGCACGCGCCGGTTGGCCAGCTTCGCCACCGGCTTGACGCCGCCCTTGTCGTCCATGGCCCAGGTGCTCCAGACCAGCTTGGGCACCGTGAGGATCTTGACGCCGCGGGCGATGCCGAGGGTGGCCGAGATCGGGTGCGTCTCGAAGACCCAGGCGTTATACAGGGTGTGGGTCGACGCCAGGTCGGTGCGCTTGGTCCCGTCGGTGGTGGCGTTGATCAACTCCGTCGGGTTGCCCGCGTTGTCCGAGTGGTAGCCGAACATCCACATCGTCTTGCCCACGGGCAGCAGGCAGGTCCAGCGGATGTCCCCCACCTTCTGGTTGCTGCGCCGGTCGTGCACCTTGAAGCTGGCGCCCTTGTCGGTGGACTTCCACAGGATCGAGTGGATGTTGCTCGCGGTCCATTCGGCCTGAGTGGCGCCGGAACCCACGGCGTACCAGGCGCCGCCGAACGAGACCAGGTCGTGCACATGCACCCCTTGCTTGAGCGTGCGGCTCTTGGACCACTTGCCCCCCTTCGCCTTGTGGTACACGTTGCCCAGCCAGGCGTCCTCGGTGGCGTCGATGCCCGCCATGGTCAGGCGGTCATCCAGGATGCGGTAGCGCTCCAGGTGCTCCTCCTGGGTGGTGAACTCCTTGGTCACCGTCGTCGCCTTCGGGTCGGCGAAGTAGCGCATCTCGATGGGGGTCACGCGGCCCAGGTTGTAGGTGGCGTCCCCGTAGCCGAGGTAGAGCCGCCCCTCGAACACCACAAGGTCATGGATGCTGCGCTCGAACTTGTAGTGCGCGAGCTTCTTGTAGCCCGCCGCGATGTAATCCTCGATCGGCTTGGCCCAGCTCGCCGGCGCGCCGAAGGTCATCGCCGCGACGCTGAGCCCGGCGTCCGGACCGGGGCCGCTGTCCACGCCGCTGTCCATGGTGATAACGCCGTCGCTGCCAGGGGTCACGCCGTCGTCGTCGCTGCAGCCTGCACAAAGGGCCGCGGCCAGCAGCAGGATCGTCCAGAGCCTCATCGCACACCTCCCGTGAGGCCCTTGCTTCCTACAAATGGCGGTGCGGGTCAAGTCAGGGGCAGAAGGTGCTCATGAACGACGCGCCGCAGCCGTTGTTCAGCGAGGCGGTGTTGCCACTGGCGGTGACGGTGGAATTGATGCATTCGGCGCCGATGAAGGTCATGGTCGGGTGGTACCCCGCGGGGCACAGCTCGGCGCTCTTGATGCTGACCTTGGAGCCGATCACCTTGACCCCCACGCCGCGAACCGCGTGCTTGAGCAGCAGCCGCATGATGGTGGCGCCGGAGGTATTCTTGATGCGCACCCCGAACAGGTCCGGGTCCTCCACTGTGATGGTGGTCAACGCGGCGTCCTTGCCCAGCACGTCCACGCCGCCTGCGAAGCCGCGGATCACCAGGCTCGAGACGCTGACCCCTGACACGCCCTTGTTGATGCGGACTCCGAACGACGGCTCGCCATCCAGGTCCCCCACCGCCGCCGCGATGAGACGGCTCGACTGCGAATCGGAATGCACGGTGTAGTGGTTCAGCTTCCCCCCTCCCACGTTGGTGTAATGGATCAGCTTGGTCCCCTTGCCGATCCCGAGGTAGTGGGTGGCGATGATGTCGAGGTCGCCGTCGTTGTCCATGTCGCGCACGTCCATGGACTGCACGGTCCCGGCGACGCCGCCGTCCCCCAGGGATGAGAAGGAGCCGGCCGTGGCGGTCAGATCGTTGCGGTAGACCTTGATCTTGTCGTTGGCGCCCTTGCCCGCCGCGATGACCTCCGGCTTGCCGTCGCCGGTCAGGTCTCGAAACGCGACGTGGGCGAGGCCGTAGCCGAAGGCCGTGACCAGGCTCTTGTGGGCCTTCCAGTAGCCGTTGCTCTGCCAGCGGTGCACCCGTATATACCCGCCGATGCCGCTGCCCAAGCCGATGGTGATCACGTCAGGCTTGCCGTCGCCGTTCATATCCCTGGCGCCCACCGGCAGCTGGTCCGAGAAGATGCTCAGGCCGTGGAGCTTGAAGTTCCCCTTGCCGTCGTTGAGCCACATGATGGCCTTTTTCTGTGACCCCGAGGAGGTGTTGTCTGGCACCAGGATGTCGAAGTCCTTGTCCCCGTCGAAGTCCGCCACGAAGGAGGGTCCCCACCCGCCTCCGTTGCTCTTGCTGCTGGTCCAGGTGGATGAGAAGCCGTTCTTCGAGCTGTCCTTGACGCCCACATAGCGCAGGTAGTCCTTGAGGGAGCTGGTGTAGGCGCTGCCGAGGGCCACGTCGATCTTGTCGTCGCTGTTGAAGTGGCCCACGTCCATGTTGCGCGTGTAGTAGCCCCAGCCGAAGCTGGACTGAAAGTTGAGCTTGCCGGAGCTGGTGCCGGCGTAGAACACCTCGTTCGTTCCGTCACCGCCGGCGAAAATGTCGAGGAAGCCGTCCTGGTTGAAGTCCACCACTCGCCGTACGCCGAGCCCCTTACCCGAGGTGAAAAGGGTGGGCGTGGTCTGCCATGATCCGCTGCCCAGGTTCTTGTAGACCCGAATGTACCCCCCCGAGCTGGCGGTGATGATCTCCAGGCGATCGTCGCCTGTGAAGTCCCTGGCGTCGACGGAGTCCATGTGCTTCTCGGTGGTGACGTTATTCTTCCATCCCTGCTTCCAGGTCTTGCCGCCCTTGTAGAACAGCGTGCCCACTGGCCCGGTCTGGGTGTGCCACATCAGGTCCTTGTGACCCGCGCCCCTGAGAATAGCCCCGCTGGCGCCCTCGATGATGACCCCGCTGGCGTTGATGTCGAGGCACACCGGGGCACTGGCCTGCAACAGGCCCGAGACGATGTAGCGGCTGTTGGGCACGAAGCCCTTGTTCTGACACTTGGTGAGCTTGATGGGCGAGTGCTCGTAGATCCTGGTAGTCGAGACACCCGTAAGGCTATTGGCGTCGGTGCACTGCACGTACCACGTGTGCTGGGCCACCTTCATGGTCTTGTCGCCCCAGATCATGGAGAGCGTCGCTCCAGCCTTGAACGGCCCCAGGTACTTGCCGCGCTCCTTTCCATCAACGAAGAGCTTGCAGGTGGCGATGGCAGCGCCCCCGGCTTTTGGCGCGACCTTGAACTGCCAGGTGGTGCTGTAGGCCGCCGTCTTGAGCTTGTTGGCCGGCGCCACCAGGGTCACCACCGGGCCGCCGGGCGACGAATCGGGTTTGGGCGGCAGGTCGGTGACGACGCCGCGATCTCTGCGCGTGTCGGTGACGGGGCCGCGATCTTTGCGCGCGTCGGTGACGGGGCCGCGATCCCTGGAGCCGTCGCCCGCCGCGCCTCCGTCCAGCTTCAACCCCTGGCGCACGCAATTGCGCTTGCCCCCGCCCAGGCGCTGGCACTCGTAGCCGTCGGGGCACTCCTCGCCGCCCTTCTTGCAGGCGAAGGCGATATCGCCGTATTCGGGGTTGAAGCAGCCGCCCAGGGAGAGGGCCGCCATGAGCGCTGGGACAAAGGCCAGGTGTGTGCAACGAGTCTTGAGCATAGCAAATATCATTATATCCATGGAACTACTGGCATATCAGTATGAAGGACTCTGACGCCAGCGCCACTTGCGCACATTTCTTCCCCACGCTTCTGGGTTACTATTGCGTCCATGTCAGCCGCCCGAAGCGCGTGGCTGCTGGTACCGCTCGTGGCCATTGTCGGCTCGTGCGGCCAGTGCCCGGATTCTCTTTGGGGCGACCTGAACCCTATCCAGGGTGACAAGGTCGCCCCATTCCCCGAGTACCCCGCCACCTGGAAGCGCGCGCGGTCCCTGGCCGAGGACGCCGTGGCCCGGGCGGCCTCGGAGGGGATGCGCAGCTGGGAAGGCGCAACCGAAGGCGAGGTGCGCTCCTACACGTGGGACGTTGTGGCCATGGCCGCTGCCCTGCACGGCAAGGAGCGCCACGCCGACGCCCACAGCCGCGTGGTGGCGGAGCTGATCCGGCGCGAGATGCCTGACGGCTCCTGGCCCGAGGTGGTGGTCACCGGCGGCCAGGATCTGGAGCCGGCCCTGGCGGGCTACTCCGAGTCGGCCGCCGCCCTGGCGCTGCTCGGCAGCCTCGCCGCAGAGGGGCTGGTGATCCCGGGGCTGAGCGAGCGCATCCGCAAGGGCCTCAAGTGGCTCGAGGCCACCTGGCGCCCCGACGGCGGCCTGCCCATCGTGCCCCGCTCCCGCCGCCTGTCCACCGAGGGAATCGCCCTGGCCACCATGGCGGGGCTCGCCCTGCGCCGGGGCTGCAGCTACTGCGAGGACCGCGCCGTTGAGGCCACGCGCCTGCTGACCGGCACCCTCTGGCTCAAGGACCACTTTGCCCGAGGCATCATCCTGGGCCATGGCGAGGTGAAGGACAGCATCGACCGGGACAGCACCGGCCCGCATACCCATAACGCCCTGGCGGCGCTGGCGCTGCTCGAGGCGCGCCGGGTCCTGGGCGAGCGCGCGCCCTCCCCCGCCGATTACGATCCCGGCCCCTGGCTGATCAAACATTTCTCCCGGGTGGCGGCCGTGGGCAGCGGGGTCAAGGCCAGCGGCCTCGGCGGCAGGCTGGTGCTCCAGGATCGCACCGGGCTGCTCTACGGGTGCACCGGCGGCATCGTCAGCCGCGACCACGGCAAGGTGACCCTGCGCTGCCCTGACGAGACGCTGAAGGTGGCCGAGCCCATCACCTGCCCCTCGCCTTACACCCGCTGCGGCTCCGACGCAGTGGCGCTGCCGCCCGGCTCGCGCCCCCTGGACAGCGTGGACGCCCGGGTGACCCTGATGGGCGCCATCATGGCCCTCGGGCTGGGCAAGGCGGACGACGCCGCGGCGTGGCTCAACGCCGCCCTGGCCATGCAGCGCCCGGACGGCGCGGTGGTGGCTGTGGCCGGGCAGCCGCGGTCCGCGCCCGACAGCGCGCTGCGCTACCCGCACTTCCACCCGAGGGCCCACTACGGCGCCACCGGCCTGCTGGCCGCGGCCCTGGATGGGCGTAACCCGTTTCTGCCGGGGCGGGTCCTGGCGAAGAAGCTCCCCGGCAGCGTCTCACCGCCCCTGGCCAGCGCCCGCAAGCTGCGCCGCCTGAACCTCGGGCTGCTGCCCGAGCCGGCCTCGGGCTGGGTGGCAGCGGCCGAGCCCGGCTTGCTGCACCTGCAATCCCAGACGCGCGAGGAGGGCTGGGTCACCTGGAGTACGCCCTTCCGCGGCGATCTGTCCACGCCTGCGGCGTGCTGGCAGTTGCGGGCGGACTTCTCCGGCGTCGGCCCCTGGGACACCCTGCAGATCAAGGCCGAGGACGCCCGCGGCCTGACCCACGGGCTGAACCTGCCCGGGTTGGTGGGCAAGGCGCCGTACGCCATGAACCTTTCGCTGGCCCGGCTCGGCGTGTTCTGGGTGCGCGGCGGCGATCCGGGGACCACCTTCCGCCCGGGCAAGTTCAGCCTCGGCGTGCTCACCCGCAGCAGCGACCGCAAGCCGGGGGTCAACGTCCTGCTGAAGGCGCGGCGGCTCGCCCTGGTGCCCGGGGACTGCCTGGAGGGCGCGCCCGTGCGGTTCCGCCGCGGCGAGCTGACCCTGGAGGGCGCGGGGGGCAAGCTGCCGGTCGCCCGGGAGGTGGAGGTGGAGGGCAAGCGCGCCGTGAAGCTGAGCTACGACATCCAGGAGCCCGGCGCGTGGCAGCGGGTGACCATCAACGACCGGTGGCGCTGGAGCTGCGCCCGGGTGGTGCGGCTGCGCTATCGCTCCGACCAACGCACCCGCGTGCAGCTGGTGGTGGAGGACGGCCAGCTGGGCGGGGGCTACAAGAAGGGCTCGCGGTTCTACGCCGAGGGGTTCTTGTCCAAGACCGACCGCTGGCTGGAGTGGCGCGTGCCCGTGGCCAAGCTGCGCCCCTTCAACCCCAAGGACCTGCGCCTGCTGGACGGTGCGCGGCTGCGCAAGGTGTCCATCGCCTTCCCGTCGGTGGAGCGGGCCGCGCGCAAGGGCACGGTGACCTTGCTGTCGCTGGACGCCCTGGCGCGGCCGGATCAGCTGAAGAAGGACGGGTCCTGCAGGTAAGCCCGGAGCCCTCGACCTACCAGCTGCTCTCGTACAGCCCGCCGGTGAGGTACGGGTAGCCGAGGTATGCCCTGCCCGTGCCGGACAGGGCGGTCCAGTGCAGATCCTTGGACTGGGGCAGGTTGGTCAGCTTGGTGAAGCTGTAGGCGTCGTCGGTTGAGAGGAAGGTCTTCGTGCCCGTCGCGATGACCCTCGCCTTGCCCACCGCGGGCTGCTCGAAGGCCAGGTCGTAGAGCCGCTCGTTGGGGCCAGCCACCTTGTTGTGGAACCAGATCTTCAGCTTCGGGTCGTACTCGTGGAGGTAACCCTTGCGGCCCACGGCGAGCACGCGCCCCGACGGGAAGAGGAGCGCCTCTTCGGGCATGTACAGGTTGGCAACGGAGAAGGCCTTGGAGTCGTCCTTCCAGGTCACGCCGCCGTCCGAGGAGCGGTACACGTAATGCTGCTGGCCGTTGGGGTTCACCACCCTCCAGCCCATGAAGATCCCCTCGGCCTTGCCCCCCACCTTGGTCAGGGCCACGGTCTTGAGCGAGATGCTGATGGCGCCCGCCTGGTAAGCCGTGTCGAAGATCTTGCCCGCAGGATCGATGCGGCACAGCTTTCCCCACCCCACCGCCACGATGGTCTTGTCCAGATACGCCACCGCGCCGTGATGGTTGAGTTGCCAGCAGTCGTGCAGCTGGGTCCACTTCACGCCGCCGTCATAGGTGCGGTAGATCCGCCCCTGGTTGTCCACCGCGGCGCCATCCAAGCCCTGCATGGAGACGCTGGTCACGTTGGAGGCTGTGATCACCTGGGTCCACTTCTTGCCTCCATCATCGGTGCGATACAGGCCGCCCGTGAGCCAGTTTTTGCCGCCCCCCACCATCACCACTTTCCCTGACGCCCAGATTGAGGTGACCTGGAAGCTGGCCGGGAAGGTGCTCACCGAGGACCACTGGGTGTAGTTGTTGGGCGGCTTGGTGTCGGGCTGGAGCATGTCAGGCACGATCTGGTCCGGGATGAGCTGATCCGGCGCGGCCTGGTCCGGGATGGCCTGATCCGGCGCCGCCTGATCCGGCGCAGCCTGATCGGGCGCAGCCTGGTCCGGCTCGCCCCGGTCTGGAGCCGCGGCGTCCGGCGGCTTCAGGTCGGGACCACCGGCGTCCGGCCCGCTGTCCTTATGCCCCAGATCCGGCCCGGCCGAGAGCACGCACACGCCGTTATTACACAGGTTCGTGAAGCACTCGTCGTGGTACAGGCAGGCCTGCCCCAGGGCGCGGTTCCCCGGCCTGCAGGTCCCCCCGTAACAGTTGAAGCTGCGGCACTCGGCGCTGGAGCTGCATGGCTGGCCGTTGTTCAGCGGGTTGGCCGCGGCGCAGGCGCCGTGGTGGCAGACATCCGACGCGCAGTCGGTGTTGGCCAGACAGGTCTGGTTTATCTTCTTGCCGGCGTCGTCGTCAGCGCAGGCTAGCCCAAGGAGAAGAGTGAGAGCGATGAATGGAGAGGTTCTCGG
>CAZEJJ010000243.1:0-8628 GCA_964512185.1 uncultured Enterobacterales bacterium
TGCTGTGATGTTCCCCTGATCGTCAGCAACCACCGCGACCTGCAGCCGGTGGCCGAACAGTTCGGGATCCCCTTCCACCACTTTCCCATCGCTGCGGAAAACAAGCGGGAGCAGGAGCGGGCTGAGCTCTCGCTGCTCCAGTCCGAAGGCGTCGATCTGGTGGTGCTCGCTCGCTACATGCAGGTGCTAAGCCCGGCCTTCATCGAGCGGCTTCCCGCGGGCATCATCAACATCCACCACTCCTTCCTGCCGGCGTTCTCCGGAGGCCGCCCCTACCACCAGGCCAAGGCCCGCGGCGTGAAGCTCATCGGCGCCACCGCCCACTACGCCACCGCCGATCTCGACGAAGGGCCCATCATCGAGCAAGACCTGGCCCGCTGCAGCCACCGCGACACCGTGGCCGACCTGGTGCGCAAAGGCCGCGATCTCGAGAAGACGGTGCTGGGCCGCGCCGTGCGCTGGCACCTGGAGGACCGGGTGCTGGTCTACGACAACAAGACCGTGGTCTTCGCCTGATTCACGGAAGCGACGCGTCCGCGCGGGCCTCCACCTGCACGGGCATGGACGCCAGGAAGCGCACCAGGATCCGGCCCTCGTAGGCCGAAGACGCGCCGGGGCGCGTGGTGGCCACCCCCAGCCGTGTCTGCAGAGGATCGAGCAGCTCGTCGCGGAAGGCGGGGCGCAGCAGGTCCTCTTCCAGGTGGGGTTCCAGGTCCACGAAGCCGCTCCAGCGGGTGGAGCTGTCCACCACCGCCTCGCCGCGCTCCAGCAAGCGCCGCTGCAGGCGGGGCACCGCTCCCTGGGCGCCGCCGCGGGCGAGCACCTCCGCCCAGCTGGCGGCCTCTTCGCTCAACACCGGGTCCAGCTCCAGCGCGGGCAGCCCGGCGGCGCTGCGCTCGCGGTTGTACACCGCCAGCACCCTCTCGGGGATCTCGTCCTCCTCGGACACGGGCCAGCGGGCCTGGTGCCGCCAGCGCTCGGGCTCCGAGGGCTCGTCCACACCCAGGTAGAGCGGGAAGTGCAGCAGGGTGCGCAGCTCACCCGTCTCGTCCTCGCGGGGCAGGAAGGAGCGGGCCCGCAGCTGCAGGTACCAGGTGCCCGGCTGCTGGGGAAGCTGCAGCTCCACGGCGAAGCTGCCGTCGTCCCTGAGTCCCAGCCAGTAGATCTCGGTGGGACCCGCCGGCCCTCCGATGTAGAGCCGGGCGTCCCGGGCGGCCACGGCGAACCGCCCCTCGATGGTCAGCGAGGACCCCGGCTCGTGGTGCTTCGCCAGGGGTTCCAGCACCACCGGCTGGCTCATGACGCAGGCGGTCTGGATCCAGCGCCTGCGATCCAGCCGGTTGAAGGCCACCCCCACCAGCATGGGCCCCTGGTCCACCGGGATCTGGCCTGCCAGCTTCTCCAGCACGCTCAGGCTCTCCGCGTGGCGGCGGCCGCGCCCCCAGTAGTAGCGCTGCAGGCGCACCTGGGCGGTGACCCCCAGCTGCCAGGCCAGCCACTGCAGGTAGCTGTCGGAGGGCAGGGCCTCGTGCTCGGCGAAGTACAGCGCCATGGAGCGCGCCGCGTGGTCCAGCGCTGGCTCGTGCTCCAGGAACTGCCGCGCGGGCAGATCGCGCCCCGCGCGCAGCCGCTCCAGCAGGGCATCGCGCAGGGGCAGGGGCTCGTCCAGGGCCAGCGCGCTGGTGGGATCGCCGTAGCTGTGCACCGGCCGCTCCTCCAGCAGCGCGCGGATCATCTCCAGCGGCTCTTCGGGTACCTGGTGCACCAGGGAGCGCGCCGCCACCGCCGGCCAGGCAGCCAGCAGCACCACGCCCAGCCACACCAGGAGCAGGTGGCGGGGAGCGGGGTTGTCGCCGGGGGACATGGATCACCTCTGACACCATCAGCGTTGCCTCAGTTCTACCCATCGGTGTCATGGCCCCGGAGCCGTGACGAATAATGACCAGTGGATGCGTGGGATCAGCGCCTGTAGTCCTGGTGCTCGCGCCCGGATCCGATGGCGCCTGCGGGCCCGGCAGGCGCAGCACGAGGGCCAGCACCCAGGATCGCCACAGCTCAGGGCGCCCTCGGCGGCGGGGGTGGAGGCCTGCCGCCCCTGCCGCGCGGGTGGGGCTCGGGCAACCGGGGGAGCTCTCCTTCGAGCACCTGCGGGTAGACCACCTCTTCCACAGGTCCGCGCCGCTCGCCGGTCCAGTCCCAAGCGCGCCGGAGGCCAGCCGTGCTCTGCTCGCTCACCTGGATGTCGGCCCCTGGACGGCCCTTCAGCAGGCCGTTGCGGTCCGCCACCGCCCGCACCACGCTCACCGGCCAGCCGGAGCGCTCCGCCACCACGGCGTCGTAGTGCTCACGATCGGCGGCCGCCAGCTCCAGCGCGCGCTGCAGCAGCGCCGCCAGGCGGGCGGGTCCCGTAGGATCCGACTCGGCCCAGGGCAGGCTCAGGGCCAGCTGGGACCAGAACGGTCGCTCCGCCAGCACCACCAGGTCTCGGGGGGAGCGCTGCAGCCAGTCTTCGACCCAGGGATCCCAGCTGACCACCGCGTCGATCCGGCCCTCCAGCAGCGCCGCCTCCAGCTCGTCGGTCTGCAGAGGCACATCGACGGTCTGCAGCCCCTGGCCCCACAGCTCCCAGTCCATGGCGGACGTGGAGCCCTCGGACAAGCCCACCCGCGCACCCGCCAGGTCGGCCAGCGAGCGGGCGCGATCCCGCCGGGCCACCACCGCGACGCGGCCAAGCTCGCCGGGCGAGGCCACCACGCGGGTGTCGGGGCGGCCGCTCAGCATGAACACCGCGGGCACCGCGCAGGTGAAGAAGGCGTCCAGGGCCCCGGAGGCCACCGCCTCGCCCTGGGTCTTGCCGGAGGCGTACAGCCGCAGCTGGAGCCGCAGGTCGTGCTCCTCCAGCAGCTCGGGATGCTCGGAGAGCACCGCGGCCACGTGGGCGTGCACCGGCGTGAACGAGGAGCAGCCGAAGCTCAGCCGGCCCAGGGCTTCCAGCTCAGCGAGCCCTTCCAGCCCCTCGGGCCCGCCAGCGCCGGGGATCAGCTCTTCTTCCAGCAGGCGCTGCGCCACCTGCAAGCCCAGCAGGCGATGACCCTCGACGTTGGGGTGGAACACGTGGCCCTGCAGGTGCAGGGGCGCGCCCTGCACGCCGCGCCAGCGGGCGTCCACGTCCACCACCGGCACCTCCAGCTCCACCAACCGCTCGGCCGCCGCGCTGCGGTAGGCGGGGTCGACGAAGCGCTCCACCAGCTCGGGCATGGTGCGGTTGATGGGCATGTTCAGCCACACGAAGTCGAAGCCTTGCTCCTGTCCCATGGCCTGCAGGCGGCCCAGGTTGTCCAGAAAGCTGTCGCGGGACACCCGCGGCACCATGCGCGCGGCGGTGTCGTCTTCCAGGCGGCCATGGATGGGCTCGCTGCCCGCCTGGCGCGCGCTGTAGCGCTGGGACCGCACGGAATGCAGGCGCCTCACCAGGGACAGCACCAGCTCGCGGGCCAGCAGGTAGACCTCGGAGCGCCACAGCAGGCCGTTGATGCTGCGCAGCGGCTCGTCGGGCAGGCGCTGGGCGTCGCCCAGGTAGTCGGGGCCCGGATCGTTGTTGAAGCCGGCGATGATCAGGTCGGGCTGGTAGGCGAGGCCGGTGTCCTCCATGAAGATCAGCGCCTGGTAGGTGGTCCAGCCCGGGCAGGCGCCGTTGAGCACGCGCAGCGAGCCCTCGGGAAGCCGCGCGGCCAGCAGCTCCTCCAGCACCGAGGACCACATCTGGTCGCCCTCCACACCGTGGCCGAAGTTGGAGGAGTCCCCCAGCACCAGCAGCCGGAACTCACCCGCGGGCTTTCTGCGCGGCTCTTCCACCTCCCGCATGCCGTCGGCGTTGGTGGTGATCAGGCTGGGATCGGCGTTGTTCTGGAAGCCTCGCAGGTCGGGGCGCACCTGCCAGTGCAGGGTGGGGTGGGGGCGGAAGTAGGTGACCATGTCCACCGCCAGCCAGGCCCGGATGCCGCCTTCAGCCGCCAGCAGGCCCACCAGCAGCAGGACGAAGGGCAGCCAGGCCCGGCGTCCCAGCCGGCGCCGCAGGGAGAACAGGCCGACCGCGTACACATCCACCACGATGCAGGCGGCCACCGCCGAGAGCACGATGGCGTTCTCCGGGGCGTAGGGCGCCGCGGGGTCGATCAGCGGACCCTTGACCCAGCCGGGCACCACCACCCGGCTCACCAGGGCGGCGAACAGCAGCAGCAGCCCGTTGAGGCCCAGCAGCAGCGCCGAGCCCTGCAGGATCCTGCGCATGGACCGAGGGAAGCGCCTGGACATGGGCCCGCCCTCGCCGCGGCTCAGCGGGTGAGCAGGTCGTCGGCGTCGGCCAGGCGATCCGCCAGCTGCTCCAACACCTGGGGCAGGCGGGCGGGGTTGCGGATCAGCTCGTCGCGGAAAGCCTCGCGCTCCAGCACCATCAGGTCCACCTCGGTGGCCGCCACCACGTTGGCGGTGCGCTTGCGAGAGGTGAGCAGGGCCAGCTCGCCGAAGAGCTGGCCGGGACCGAGGGTGGCCAGCTCGAAGGTGGAGCGCCGCCCCGGCGCGCCTCGCTCCACCGAGACGATGACCTCGCCGTCCACCACCAGGTAGGCGGAGTCGCCCGCCTGGCCCGCCTGGATGATGGCGTCGCCCGCCTGGTGGTACTCCCACTCCATGTTCTCGAAGTAGTCGAGCACGCCCGGCTTGCGGGTCATCTCCAGGATGGGCAGCTTGACCTGCCGCAGGTCCAGCACCATGGGCACCACCTCGGCGCCGGTGGCCTCGTGGTGGAAGCGCGAGGCCACCTGCTGGAAGCCGATGCTCTGGGCCAGCCTGGCCACCCGGGGGCCCGGCGCGCACACCAGGTGGGTGAACTCGCGCTTGGCCGCGCTGTAGGCGGCCATGTACAGCAGGGAGAAGCCCAGCCTCAGGGCGATGTCCTGGTAGTCCTCGAGCAGGCAGAAGCGGCTGAGAACGGCGGTGCGCGTCAGCGGAGCCAGGCTGCCGCTGAAGTCGTAGAGCTCATCGAGGGGGGAGTCACTGGCTCCGGAGGTCAGGCGTACGCCGCCTACCACGCTCTGCCCAGCCTTGGCCACGATGTTCAGCGTGCTGGGGAAGGCGTCGAAGCGGTCCATCAGCCGGCCATCGGGCTGGGGGAAGTGGGTGCCCAGCTCGGCCACCAGCGCGAGGTGGCGACAACGGAACAGCCCGTCGATCTCCTCGGTGGTACCGGCGATCTTGATGCGCGTGGACATGGATACCTCCTGCGTGGCTGTCCGCCGTCCCTAACACCAAGCGCTGCGTGGGGGCTCCCTCACCCAGCTCTCTCTCGCCCGAGGCGACCCCGCCAGGGAGGTGATAGCCCCTGCTGCTGACCACTTTCTCCTGGAGCCTCACCATGATCTCCATCGTCACCTGGAACGTGAACGGCATCCGCGCCTGCGCCAGGAAGGGCTTTCTGGACTGGCTGGCTGCGGAGCGGCCCGACGTGGTCTGCCTGCAGGAGACCAAGGCCCACCCCGAGCAGCTCGAGCCCGGGCTGCTGCAGCCCGCCGGCTGGCAGAGCTGGTTCGCCAGCGCCACCAAGCGCGGCTACAGCGGCGTCGCCCTCTACACCCAGAAACCCCCGCTCGACGTCCAGATCGGGCTGGGCATCCCCGCCTTCGACGACGAGGGGCGCACCATCCAGGCGGACCTGGGTGAGCTGGTGCTGCTGGGCGGGTACTTCCCCAACAGCCAGCGCAGCCACGCGCGGTTGCCCTACAGGCTAGAATACAACGACGCCATCCTGCAGCGCTGCGACCAGCTGCGCGCTCAGGGCCGCGAGGTGGTGATCTGCGGCGACTTCAACGCGGCCCACACGCCCATCGACCTGAGCAACCCAGGCCCCAACAAGAACAACGCCGGCTTCCTGCCCGAGGAGCGCGCCTGGGTCAGCGAGGCCCTGGCCACGGGCCTGGTGGATGTGTTCCGCGAGCGCCACCCGTGCGAGAAGGGCCACCACACCTGGTGGAGCTACCGCTCCAACGCCCGGGCCAGGAACGTCGGCTGGCGCCTGGACTATTTCCTGTGCACCCCGGGCATCGCCGCGCGGGTCAGCGATGTGCGCATCCTGGCCGATGTCATTGGCTCGGACCACTGCCCGGTGCGGCTGGACATCGGCTAGGAGCTCAGACCCCTGAGTTCACCACCAGGGCCAGGATCACCAGCACCGCCAGCAGGACGGAGAGCAGGACCAGGCGTCGACGCCGCGCGCTGCGCTCGCCGCTCTCGGCGGCGGCCTCGTAGTCGCGCAGCAGATCGCGGCTCTCCAGGGTGGCGTCTGGGGGCAGCGGCGGAACCCGGGTGAACACGGCGCTGGACCAGGAGGGCACGCGCAGCGTGTAGTTGATGCCCCAGCCCGAGGCCTCCAGCACGGGTGCCAGGTCGCGGCGCCGCAGCTTGAGGGCGGTCATGATGGCCGTGGGCACGGTGAAACACAGGGCCAGCAGCAGGACCATGATGGCCAGGTTCAGGTAGCCGATGGAGGAGAGGGTCTTGGCGATGTAGGCCAGGGCGGAGCTCAGGGCCGCCAGGGCCACGCCGCCGGAGAGCAGCAGCTCCCGGGTCTTCGAGGGAGAATCGGAGGGAACGGGATCGGGGGCAGGCTGCTCATCCTGCACCGCGGCCTCGGGCAGTCCCTCGAGGGAGGAGTCGGCCTTGGTGACGGCGCTGTCAACCCCCTGCTCCAGCTTCGCATAGCGCGACTCGGTGAAGCGCTCCGCCTGGGCCGCCAGGAAGGTGCCCAGCCGCTCGAAGGGGCGGGTCAGGGCCTCGGCCACCGAGATGGGGTTCTCCAGCAGATCCACCACCACCGCGGGCAGCACGCGTCCATCCGGCGTGAAGAACACCCCCCGCTTGCCCGGGTGCAGATCGCCCCGGTGTGTGCCGGTGACCGCCACCGCCACCTCGTAGGGTTCGGTGGGATGGTGGACCTGCACGTAGATCAGGAAGAAGCCGCTGGCGGCGGCCCGCAGCTTGTGGCCGGCGCGATCCCCCACCCGCACGCAGAGCTGGAAGTTGCGCCCGTCCATCAGCAGGGTGCCGGCCTCGGGCAGGGAGCGCACCCTGGGATCGTAGAAGCGCGAGAAGCTCACGAAGTTGTTGCAGAAGTCCAGCAGGTAGCGCTGATACAGGATCAGCCGTTCCACGTCGGCTACGCCTTCGAGCTCCTTGGCCACGGCGCGGTCCGCCGCCACCAGGGCCTGCAGGCCCTCCATCAGCGCGGGATCGCCCAGGTAGTCCTCCAGCAGCTTCCGCCCGAGAGCAGCGACCTTGGTATCGGGCCGCTGGGCCAGCCAGGCGACATAGGGCCGGAAGCGTCGCTGCAGCCTGGCCCAGCGGCTCGCGGTCAGGGGCTTGTCCGCCAGGCCCAGCCGCTCCAGCACCAGGCCGGAGAAGCTCTCCCAGGGCTCGCGCCAGTGGGGATGCAGCCAGCCATCGACCCGCAGCTCTCCCTCGGGGTTGGGGCGCGCGATGGGGGCGCGGGCCAGCAGGTCGGGCTGGGTGGGCGAGCTGGCGATGCTCACCTTGCCGGCGGGGTCCATGGCGGCGAGCTCGCACAGGGCGAAGAACTCCTCCAGCTTGTCCGCCACCGCCTGCGTGGCCGCCCAGGAAGGAGCCGTGGCGTCGCCCCAGAAGCGCAGCGGCTCGCCGTAGGGGCCGTCGGCATCGCCGGCGTCGTGCCAGGCGAGCCAGGCCTCGCCCTCTTCCAGAAAGCGGTCCAGGTGCTCGGCGGTGGCACCCTGCTCGCCGCCAGCGTCCATGGCAGGCCCCATGGTGCAGGCCAGGTCTTCCACGAAGCGGCGTAGCCGCTCATCGCCGATGACCTCCCAGGGGATCACGCCGTCGCCGTTGGTGGAGCCGGAGCCCACCAGCTGCTTGCGATCCCGCAGCTGGTCGATGTGCAGCTGCGGCACGCCCGGGCGGCCCAGGTTGGCCAGGATGCGCTCCGCGGTGGCCCGCAGGGAGCGCCCCTCGCCGGTCTCGCCGTCGATGTGGTCCAGGGTGAGCACAGGGCTGCGCTCGGCCACGCCCTGCAGATCGGCCATGCAGCGCAGCAGCCAGGACACGCCGTCCACCAGCTCGTCGGGCTGCACCCGGCCGTCCTCGTTGCTGTCCAGGTAGCGGACGAAGGCTGGATCGCAGCTCAGCCCCTCGACGGGCGCGCTGTTGGCCATCCAGCGGGCCGGGTCCAGCTCGGTGATGCGCGCCAGGTCCGCCGGCTCGTGCAGCACGAGCTGGTAGTGGGCGCCCAGGCGCTGCAGGTTGAGAGGAACGGTGCTCACGGGTCCTCCTCGGAGAAGCGACGCGATGGGCGCTCGGTAGCCCGGGGGTGGGGTGGGGGCCAGGGGTGGGCTCGCCGCTTTTTTTCAGCCCATGATTAACGCTTCCCCCCTCCTGATCCGAGGGGACCTGCGAGGGCCAAGCGCCGAACGCAGAACGCAGAACGAAGGCCCGCAACACAGGAGGAAGCAATGGCCCTGACAGTCAACACCAACGTCGCGTCTCTGAACGCGATCAACAACCTGAACTCCACCCAGCGCTCCCTGACCGGCTCCTACGAGCGGATCT
>CAZEJJ010000244.1:0-8569 GCA_964512185.1 uncultured Enterobacterales bacterium
TAGCTCAGTCGGTAGAGCACGAGCTTCCCAAGCTCGGGGTCGCGGGTTCGAGCCCCGTCTTCCGCTCCATCCGCCCCGCAGCCCCGTGGCTGCGGGGTTTCTTGCTGGGCCCCTACTGCTCCAGCCGGATGCCCATGTAGGCCTGCACGCCGCGCCGCAGCACGGTGACCAGGGCCACCTCGTCCACCTTGCCCAGCTGCTTCTCCACGTCGGCGGTGGTGTAGACCTCCACCCTGTCGATGGCCAGGAGGATGTCGCCTTCCTGCAGCTTGTCCTGGGCGGCCCCGTCGCGGTCCACGGCGGTGACCACCAGCCGGCCCTGGGCCACCGCGGGGGCTCCGCGCAGCTTGTCCGACGAGGTCAGGGTGACCCCCAGGCGCTCCAGGGCCGAGGCGGGAGCGGCCTGGTCTGCGGGTCGCTCTTCGCTGCTGGGAGCGCGCCCGTGGAAGTCGCCGCGGGCCATGTCATCGCTGGAGGGGCGCTCCGCCAGGGTGGCGGTGATGGACCTGCGGCGCCCGTCGCGCATGATGCCCAGCGCCACGTCGTCGCCGGAGCGGTGGCGCCCCACGGCGTGCAGCAGGGCGTTGCTGTCGTCGATGACCTGGTCGTCCAGGGTGACGATGAGATCGCCGTCCCGCAGGCCCGCGTCGTCGGCGGGGGTGCCCTCGTGCACCTTGATCACCAGCGCCCCGCGCGCCTCGGCCAGGCCCAGCGCCAGGGCCAGGTCGCGGTCCACCGGCTGCATGCTGATGCCCAGCCAGCCGCGGGCCACCCGCCCCGTCTGCTTGAGGTCGTCCAGCAGCCCCTCCACCATGTCGATGGGGACGGCGAAGGCGATGCCTTGCCCGAAGCGGCTCACGGCGGTGTTGATGCCCACCACCTCGCCGCCGGTGTTCAGCAGGGGCCCGCCGGAGTTGCCGGGGTTGATGCTGGCGTCGGTCTGGATGAAGTCGTCATAGGTGGTGGCGTCGATGACCCGGCCCTTGGCCGAGACGATGCCCGCGGTGACCGTGTGCGGGTAGTTGAGCGGGTTGCCGATGGCCACCACCCAGTCACCCACCCGCAGCTCGTCCGAGGAGCCGAAGCGCAGGCTGGGCAGCTGCTCGTCAGCCGCCACCTTGATCAGCGCCACGTCGATCTCGGGGTCGGTGCCCACCACCTCGGCCACCAGCTCACGCCCGTCGGCCAGCTCCACGCGAACCTCTTGAGCGTCCTCCACCACGTGGTTGTTGGTGAGGATGAAGCCATCTGGAGAGATGATGAAGCCGCTGCCCGAGCCCTCGCGCTCGAATTCGTCCGGCATGTCGGGGCTGGGCCCGAAGAAGAAGGGCAGCCCGGGCAGGCCCTGGTGCTCGTCCTGCAGGCTGACCAGCTGGGACACGTAGACCGTGACCACGGCGGGGCTGGCGGCGTCCACCAGGGGCGCGAAGCTCAGGTGAGCCAGCGCCACTGCGGTGGGCTGCGCTGTCTCCGCGGCCAGCGGAGCTGCGGAGTACAGCAGCAGCAGCCCCCCGGTGACCAGGGAGGCGAGGAGGCGGTTGAGGATCTCGAGGCTGGACATGCGTTTCTCCGTGGTGCTCAGAGCTGTGCCGGCGCGGTGGGCTGAGGGCAGGACAAAACCTCTACGCGGGGCCTTTCTTCCCGCCGGGCCTGTCCGCGCGCCCAGCGGCACACCCTCCCATCGATATTCCCGACGGCGACGGCGGCAAGGTACTTGTCGTCGCGGGCTTTCCAGGCGAGAATGAGCGCGGCCTCCGCTCGGGCCCTGCATCCGCTGCATCTTGGAGCCGCCATCATGAAACGCGCCCTCTTCATGGCCGTGCCCGCCCTGCTCATCGCCAGCTCCGGCTGCCGCACCGAGTACATGCAGGACGCGGTGGACGAGTTCTGGCTCGAGCTGCACGTGGAAGCCACCGAATCGGCGGCGGGTCAGCCCGTGGGTTACGAGGCCCTGATCTACTCCGTGGCGGGCGAGGAATTCCCCGTCGAGGTGCAGCTCAGCACCGAGCTGGAGCCGGAGCTCTACTACTCCGGCAGCCGCCTGGTGCCCACGGTGGCCGGGCTGCACGAGCTGGTTGCCAGCTGCGACTGGGAGGACGAGCCCTACGACGTGTCGGTGGATCTCACCGTGTTCGCGGGGCCGCCGGCTCAGCTGGATCTGCACCTGGCCGAGTACGCCACGCCGGTGGGCCTCGATGTGTCCTACACCCTGGGCATGTGGGACCGCTACGGCAACGTGCTGGACACCACCGACGTGCAGCTCGAGGCCAGCAGCGCCGATCTCCAGGTGGGCGCCTCGGCCCTGAGCTCCGACGTGCCCGGCATCTACGAGCTCACCGCCCTGCACAACGAGCTGTCCGACCAGGAGAGCCTGGTGGTCGTGGCGGGCGAAGGTGCCAGCATCGAGCTCACCCTCTCCGACCTGGAGCTGGAGCTGTTCGAGACCACCAGCGCCACCGTGGTGGTGCGGGACGCCTACGGCAACGAGACCGACGATCCCTGGGTGCTCTGGATCGAGGGCCACGACGGCACCGATCCCCTCGCCGCCAGCATCTCCTACGACAACGTCACCTTCATGGACGAGGGGCGCTTCACGGTGTGGGCCACCGCCTGGACCTCCTCGGGCACCGAGCTCGAAGACTCCGTGGGCCCCTTGCTCATCGACTCCACCGGCCCGGTGCTCGACATCTGGACCCCGACGCGCGGTGACTGGAACTGGGGCTACACCGGCACGGTCAGCGGGCAGGTCGTCGACGACTGGTCCGGCATCGATCAGCTGCTGGTCAACGAGGTGGACGTGGTGCCCGAGTCAGACGGCAGCTTCGCCACCGATCTCGACTACGAGTTCGGCCTCAACCTGGTGGAGACCCAGGTGTGGGATGGGGACGGCAACGGCACCGACGACCTGCGCAGCCTGCTGTCCGGCAGCTTCTTGAGCTACGGCTCCCTGATGGCCGACGGCATCGTGGCCAGGGTCAACGAGGGCGCCCTGGACACCATCGAGGTGCTGGGCGAGGGCATGGTCAGCGGCCTCGACCTCACCAGCATGATCCCCAGCCCGGTGTACTCCAACTCGTCGGAGACCTGCATCGACCTGGGCTGGTTCGGGGAGTACTGCTGGACCTGGTACAGCGTCAACCTCTACATCACCAGCCCCTCCATCTCGGGCACCGATCTCGAGCTGGACCCGCGCACCGGCTACCTCGACGCCACCGCCACCATCTACGATCCCTACATGGTCTGGTCCGCCAGCGGCGTGGTCATGGAGATCGGCTACTCCAGCAGCGGCTCCATCTCGGCCAACAACATCTCGGTGGAGATGGACCTGGTGCCCTATGTGTCCAGCAGCACCATCGTGGTGGACATCAGCAATGTGGAGGCCGACACCTCCGGCTTCGACTTCGACTGGGACTCTTTCCTCTGGGACATCATCGACTTCTTCGGCATCGATCTCGACAGCCTCATCGCGGCCTACGTGGAGACCGCCATCGAAGACGCCATCTCCGACGAGGTGCCCGCCATGCTCGAGGACGTGCTGAACGACCTGGAGCTGGCCACCGATCTCGAGCTGGAAGACAATGTCTACGCCCTCGACGCCGTGCCCTACTCCATCGCGGTGGACGAGTCGGGCATCACCCTGAGCCTGGCCACCCAGTTCACCGCCAGCAGCTGGGTCAGCCCCTACACCCCCGAGGGTTCGCTCTACGCGGGCTACAACATCCCCAGCTACAGCTCCACGCCGGGCATGGTGCTGTCGCTGGGCGAAGACTTCGTCAACCAGCTGCTCATGGGCCTGTGGGGCGGCGGGCTGCTCGACATGACCATGACGGGCGAAGAGATGGGGTTGGAGCTGGCGGATCTCGAGTTCATCTTCCCCGACATGACCGAGCTGAACATCACCACCCAGGCCCTGCTGCCGCCGGTGGTGCTGCCCGGCACGGGCACCGCGCTGCTCGACATGCAGCTGGGCGATCTGCAGCTGTCCATCTACGGCGGCCCCATCGCCGAAGAAAACCTCATGCTGCAGGCCTATGTGCACGTGCTGGCGGGCCTGGACATCTCAGCCGACGCCGATCTCACCATGCTGGCCGAGATCAGCGACGTGGAGGTGCTCTTCGACGTGGTGGTGCCCGAGGCCAACACCCTGGGCGCCGAAGACACCGAGGACCTGCTGCAGGCCCTGGTGCCCCTGTTCCTGCCTCTGCTCACCGACGCCCTGGGCGAGATCCCCATGCCCGAGATCTCCGGCTTCACCCTCTCGGGCATCAGCATCGAGCTGGGCGGTGCCCAGGACGGCTTCGTCAACCTGGGCGGCGACCTGGAGGTCACGCTGTAGCAGCGATCGCTAGTAGTCGAACTCCAGCTGCGCTCCCGCGGTCCACAGGTGGCCGCCGATGGGGATGTGGGTGAAGCCCTGATCGTCCACGTCCACCGGGTAGCCGGCGGTGGGCTCGCCCAGCCAGCTGCGGGAGAAGTCCCCGCTGCCCAGCTTGTGCACCTGGCAGAAGGCGCTCCAGCGAGTGATGTCTGCCAGCTGGAAGGGATCCCGGTGCTCGAACTGGACGCCGCCGGCCACCACCAGGCGCCCGGCGTCGAGGATGGCGCTGTACTCGGACTGCCCCACCAGGGGTGAGGGCTCGATGCCGCCGCCGCCGCGCAGCTTGATCTGCAGGTAGCGGGCCGCGTTGTTCAGCTCGATGGCGGGCAGGGCGAGCTCGCCCCCGACACGGAAGGACCAGGTGTCGCGCCACTCAAAGTGGGTGACGTTTCCCTCTTGGATCTCGTCGTCGTCGATGTGGATGAGGGGGCTGTCCAGGTGGGCGTAGAGCACCTCGGTGACGTTGATCTGCATCTCGGACCAGCGGGTGAAGCTCGCCTCGCCGTACAGGCTGGCCCACTCGACAGGGGTCAGCGCGGCACCCAGGGTGATCTGCTCGGGCACGTAGTGATCGTAGACCCCCAGCTCCACCTGGAGCAGGATAGGCAGCATGATGTCGTCGAGGGTGCCGATGTCCTCGACAGAAGCGTTCAGCTGCAGATCGGCGGTGACCTCCACCGGCAGGCCGGTGGTGCCGCGCCAGGAGCCGGCCAGCTCGAGCCAGTCCATGTGGGGGATCAGCTCGCCGGGTCTCCAGTGGAAGGACAGCATGGGGGCGAAGTCGGTGATCAGGTCGAGGCTCATGTCGTGCACATCGACGGTGATCTCGGTGACCAGCTCACCCAGCTCTTCCTGGCCGTCGCCGGCGCCCACCACCGTAGCGTCCACCGTGGCGCTGATGTTGTAGCGAGCCTGGGGTACGATGCGCACGCCGCCGCCGAGGCTCAGGCCGCGGATCTGCTCCCAGCCGAAGCCCACCGCCAGGCCGTAGCGCTGCAGGCGGCTGTCGTACATGAAGTAGCGCGGAAGCTCGGGCTCGAAAGTAGACAGCTTGAGGATGCGGTCCTTGGGCCAGAAGAGCGCGGCGCCCAGGGCGAAGCGGCGACCGATCCTGCGGTGCAGCGCCAGGTGAAGGCCGTCGCCGTAGGCGTACTGGGGCTGGAGGTCCAGCGGGTCGTCGTCGTCGTCGATGAGCCCGTCGCGGTTGGTGTCCCACCACAGCTCGGGGAACTCGTCGAAGCCGGAGCGCACCAGGCCGTAGCCCAGCATGATGCCGTTCTCTCCAGGCAGGCGCACCAGGCCGGCGGGGTTGGTGAAGACGATGCCTCCGTCGCGTGGCAGGGCGATGCCCCCGCCCCCCATGGACAGGGAGGCGGCCCCTGAGCCGAAGGTGTTGACGGGGCTGGCCGCGGCGGGTCCAGCCGCGAGCAGCGCTGCGAAGAGGAGGAGGGGGCTCACGAGAGGTCTCAGGCGTAGCCCGCCTCGGGTGTGGGAGGCTGGGCCAGCTCCCGAAGCATGGCGGTGATGGTGGCCACGTCGGCCTCGGGCAGCGCCTGTCGCAGGCAGGCCAGCCTGCCGCTCATGTAGGCGGTGGCGATGCCGGTGCCCCGCCAGGCGCCCTTGCCGGGTTGACCCGGGGCGGGCACCGTGTAGCCGTGGGCCAGGAACTTGTCGGACAGGCTGCCGAACTGGGAGCGGGGGAAGTGGCCGGTGGCGAAGTGGTAGAACTTCTCGAGGGGACAGTCGGGGTGGCTGCTCACACCGATGGCTTCGGGCAGATCGGCCGGGTAGGCCCGCTCGCCCTTGGGGTGGGCCGCCGCCAGCACCAGGGAGCCGCTGTCGACGGCGATGGCGCAGCAGTCTCGCAGCAGCAGGGCCTTGCCCATGTTGGGGGTGCCCAGGGAGAGGTTGATGACGGAGGCTCCGTGGCGCGAAGCGGTCTCGAGGCCCGCGGCCATCAGGTCGGCGCTGGTGCGCAGGCGGGCGTCCATGATGCGCACCGCGATGAGCTCGGCCTCGGGGGCCATGCGGTGGATCGCCGCCGCGATCTGGGTGCCGTGGCCCGCCTCGTCGTGGAATTCTGCCCCCAGCAGGGCGTGGCCGGTGGCGCCGAAGCGGATGCTCCAGCCGGTGATGCTGGCCCCGGCCAGGCGGGGGTCGCCGACATCGATGCCGCTGTCGACGATGGCCACCGTGATGCCCTTGCCGGTGTAGTCCTGCTCAAGGTACTGCATGAGCGCCGCTCCGCTGTCCTGGTGGCCCGGCCGCTGGTCGCAGCGGGCGTTGGATGTCCGAGTGTACGATCAGCCGGGCCGGGCGGGCAAGCAGGCTTGCGGCCGCGAGGTGGGGACAAGTACCATGCCCGGCATGTGGACCCCGTACCCAGCGCTGGCCGCCTTCGCGCTGCTGGCCTGTAGCGCCACCGCTTCTGCCGCGACGGTGCAGGGCACCATCACGAGCGAGCTGGGTGAGCCCCTCGCTGGCGTCACCGTGTACGCCTATGATCTGCGCTTGGGCTACGAGATCGGCATCAGCGGCGCGGACGGTGGCTACAGCATCGACGGGCTGGAGCCCGGCCTGCACCGGCTGCGGGCGCTCCCTCCCACCGGGATGAACCGTGTGGCTCGCGTGTCCCCCTCGGAATCCTCGTTCTGCGACGGCGAGCTGGTGCTGCTGGGCGAAGGAGAGTCGGTGGGGGGCGTGGATGTCTCCCTGCCGGCTGGGGCGCTGATCAGCGGCAGCCTGCAGGATCTGCGCTCCGAGCCGGTGGAGGGCGCCACCGTGGAGTGCAACGGTGCCGATGAGAGCACCAGCGGCCTGGCGCGTCTCGGGGTGTCCGATGGCGACGGGGCCTTCACCGTGGCGGGGCTGGACGCGCCTGAGAGCGGCAGCGGGCTGTGGACCTGCAGCGTCGAGCCCGAGGGTCTGCCGGAGCAATTCCTCGACGGCGTCTACGACAGCGACGAGGCGGACCTGGTGGAGGTGACGGAGCGCTCCACCGTGGAGCTGGGCCCGTGGACCGTGCTGGACGGCATCGGCGCCAGCGGCACCATCCTGGGGCCAGCGGGACCCGTAGAGGGTGCCAGCGTGCACATCTACGCCTCCAGCCAGGTGATCACGGTGGGCAGCGACGAGGATGGCCTGTACGAGGGCTGGGCTGTGCCCACCGGCGCGCTGCTGGTGTGGGCCAGCTCCGATGGCCTGGCCACGAGCTACTACCCCGACGCCGATCGGCCCGAGACCTTCGTGGACGCCTACACCGAGGGTGAGCTGGTGGACGCCATGGACATCGAGCTGCCCGCGGAGGCCACCCTCAGCGGCCGCCTGGTGGGGGATGTGGATCTCTCGGGTGTCACCGTGCTGCTGTACAACGACAGCCACACCGTGGGCCGGGGCGCGCTGGTGGCGGAGGACGGCAGCTTCGTCATCGACTCCCTGCACGGAGGCGACTACCAGCTGTATGTCTACGCCTCCGACGAGGGCTTTCTCGACGACTGGATCCGGGACGCCGACGGCGAAGCCGGCTGGTACAGCCTGCAGGCCGAGGGCGACAACCAGGCCGGTGAGCAGGAGCTGCCCCTGGGGACCACGGTCACGGGCACGGTCACCACCGAAGAGGGCGAGCCCGTCTACGGGGCCTTCGTCTACGCCAGCGAGCAGGACGGAGAGCTGGTGGAGGTGGTCTCCACCGATCGCCAGGGGAGCTACCGGCTGACGGGGATCCAGGGCGGTCGCTGGCAGCTCAAGGCGCGCTACGCGCACTACTGCGAGGCCGATCCGGGCTTCGTGACCGTCTACTGGGATCAGCAGGTCTACGAGCTGCGCAGCGACTGGCAGGATTTCACCCCGGGTGAGCGCCTGGAGGGCTACGACTTCAGCCTGCCCTCCGACGACGACCACGACGCCATGGGAGACACCTGGGAGCGGGAGCACGGGCTGGATCCCGAGCGCGACGACAGCCACGAGGATCTCGACGGGGACGGCTACAGCAACCTGGAGGAGTACTACCTGGGCACCGATCCGGGCGCGGTCTTCGACGAGGGCGGCTGTGGCTGCAGGCGGGGCGAGGGCCAGCTGGCCTGGCTGCCGCTGCTGCTGCTTCCCCCGGCGCTCCGCCGTCGTCGCTATGGCCGCCGCACCAGCAACCCACACACCGGCAGCCCCTTCTCGTAGAACTTGCGCTGGTAGTTG
>CAZEJJ010000245.1:0-8531 GCA_964512185.1 uncultured Enterobacterales bacterium
ATCTTGTATAGATTCCTGTGCCGGGACCAGGGCCAGCACCAGGTCAAGGACGGCCAGGTCGCGCAGTGCCTGCTTGCGCGTGAGCTCGGCAGAGGAGGTGGCGCCGCAGTCCTCGGCCTCCATCAGCAGGTCATCCATGAGCAGGGGCGCGAGCGTTGGCTCGACACCGGGCTAGGACGGCACCTGTGGTGCCGTGCAGGCCAGCAGCATGGTCAGCGGGTGGAGCATGGAGACGCCATGTAGCAAGAGTGAACGGTACTGTCAGCGTCGAACCAGGGGAACGTGTCAAGGGCCTGAGATGCCGTCCAGGGCAGGATCCTGACGGATCGCATGCCCGACCGACCGCGCCTATGATCGGGATCTCCGCGCGCACCGACACAGGGTCTCGGGCCCTCGATCTGGATTGTCGGCCCCTTGTGTCGGTGCTAGTCTGCGGGCAGAACCACGATGCGAGTGACCCCTCCCCGAGCTGCCGAACAGCTCAGGTATCAAACCTCCATTGCCCCTATCAAAGGGAGTTCATCATGAAGAACACCACTCTTCTGGGTATCGCCCTCGTGTGCATCGCGGCGCTGTCAGGCGTCTCGGTGAACGCCACTGGAACGGGCGGAAACGTGCCCGCAGACCTCTGCTACGAGTGCCCCAACGGCAACGTCACCCTGTCTCACGCCAAGCACGCGGCGTCGCATCCAGACTGCGCTGACTGCCACCCCCAGCCCTTCGAGATGAAGAAGACCGACATGGGCTTCGAGCTCGGCCACGCCTCCTGCGCCAAGTGCCACTCGGCCGACGGCGAGGCCTTCGATGTGCTGGCCCCCGACAAGTGCACCGTCTGCCACGTGTTGTAGAGGGTGAACACCGTCTATGGTCCCCCTGACCAGAAGTATCTGACCACCCTGCTGAGCGGACAGACAATTCGGCCGTACGGTCGCCAGCGACCGTACGTGCCGCTCCGCGGCACACGGGCAGCAGGCCTTTTCGGGGGGCCTCGCCCCCAACGCGCCCTCGGCGCGCCCCCCAGGCGCCCGCTGCGCGGTCGCATAGTGCACGCGAGGGCGGCTTGTGGGGGTGGCTATAGACTCCCGAGCGCGTGCACTATGCGGCCAGCTCCTCGAATACGAGGTCGGTGATACGACACAGGGTGGACCGCACTGTATCGCTGAGCTCCATGCCCATGTCCAGCTTCTCGGGCTCCACGCCGATGATCGTGGTGTTCGGCGTGCGGCCGCTGATGAGCGCGCTCAGCTGTATCACCTCCAGGATGCCCACCTGGTGGGCGCTGGTCTTGAACCCGTTGAAGCCCATGGGGGCCTGGTCGAGCTTGAAGAGGTAGACGCTACCTGGCGCCGCGCCGCCCTTGACGCAGTCCACCACGATGAGCCTGCCGGCCTGCACGATCACGTTCACCAGCTTGAAGCCGTCGGTGCCGCCCTCCACCAGGGTCACACCGGGAGGCAGCCCACGCTCGGTGAGCAGGCGGGCGGCGTGCACCCCCACACCCTCGTCCGACAGCAGCAGGTTGCCGATGCAGAGCACGACCGTCCCGCCGTCGGGGGGCGGCGCGAGGGCTCCGCCCACGGCAGGTGATGGCGTCACGGCGAACATGTCAGCACCCCTTGTCGATGACGTACCTTCGAAGCTCGTTGCTGTCGGGGTCGATGATGTGGATGGCGCAGCCCAGGCAGGGATCGAAGGAGCGGATGATGCGCAGCACGTTGATGGGGTTGTCCACGTCATCTACGGGGCAGCCGATGAGGGACTCCTCGTACTGACCGCGCGCGCCCGCCTCGTCCCGCGGTGAGGCCATCCAGGTGGAGGGCACCACGGCCTGGTAGTTCTCGATCTTCTTGTCCTTGACCTTGATCCAGTGGCCCAGAGCGCCGCGGGGTGCCTCGGAGAAGCCGGCACCCTGGCCCTGCTCCGGCGGGGCCCAGTGCGCGCTGTCGTGGATCTTGAAGTCCGGGCTGGTGAGCTCCTCGGTGAGCATGTCGAGCCAGCGGTAGCAGGCGTCCACCACCAGCCTGGTCTCGATGGCGCGCGAGGCGTGCCGGGCCACCACGCCGGGCTTGACGCCCTTGGCCACCAGGTCGAGCAGCGTGGGGTTGCCCGCGATGAGCATGCGGGCCAGGGGGCCCACCTCCACCGGCAGGTCGTCGTAGCGGGGGGCCTTGACGAAGCTGTAGGCGCCCTCGCGGTCCAGATCGAAGATCTGCTCCCCGTCGAAGGGATGCAGCGGCTCGGCCTGCTTGTACCAGGCGTGCTTGACCGACTCGGTGACCCTTGCGGGATCGAAGGGCTCGACGGCCAGCCCGCTCGGGTCCAGGCCGCGGATGAAGCCAGGCGGGAAGAGCAGCTCCTTTCCCTGGGGATCCATCTTGAACCCGCCGTAGGACAGGTAGTTGAGATGCCCGGCACCGATCCCCGCCTCGGCCAGTGGCATGAGCGGGCCGGTGCCGAAGGCCAGCACGTCAGGCAGGTAGACATCGTCCACGAAGTCCGCCACCTCGTCGAGCATGGTGCGGAACTTCGCCACCATGTTCAGATCTGGAAGCTGGGTGCTGCCGCCCACCACCAGCGACTGGTAGTGGGGTGTGCGGCCACCGAAGATGGCTCCCATGTTGCGCGCGTGGGCGTTGACCGCCAGGGCCTGGATGTAGTGGGCCACCGCGGTGGTGACCACCTCGGGATCGCGCACGCAGAACTCGTCGGGTGCGTTGCGCGGGGTGAAGGGCGACGTGTCACCCGCCGCGACCAGGCCGAGCACCTTGTCCTTGACCTCCAGCAGCCCCGCGTCGCGGCCCTGGTAGTCAGCGATGGCCATGACGTCGATGTAGTCCAGGGCGGTGAGCTGGTAGAAGTGCAGGATGTGGTCGTAGAGGTACTCTGCACCCATGGACAGGTTGCGCAGCAGGGTGCCGCCCCAGGGCACCTGGGCCCCGAAGGCCTCGTCCAGCGCCATGACGGAGGCGTACTGGTGTACGGAGTAGCACACGCCGCAGAAGCGGCTGGTGACCCAGGGAGCGTCGCGTGGATCGCGGCCGGTGAGCAGGGCCTCGAAGCCGCGGGCCATGGTGCCGCTGGACCAGGCGTCCACGACCTTCTTGCCCTTGACCTCCACCTCGATCTTGAGGTGGCCCTCGATGCGCGTGACCGGGTCGATGGTGATGCGTTTCCTTCCCATTTCAGATCTCCTGTTCGCTTCGGCCTGGGTCCGTGAAAGGTCCGTACTAGGTGAAGAGTTGGATTCCATCGTCGTAGAAGCCGGGCTCCGAGCAGCCCTGGCAGCCCGCCCCGCAGTCGATGCAGGAGTTGGTCCGGTCATTCCACAGCCGGACCGCGCAGTCGGCGTTGGTCTTGGGGCCCTTGCAGCCCTTGAGCAGCAGGCAGTAGTCCTTCTGCAGCGGGTCGTTCCAGTCCTGCAGGTACTTGCCTGTGTCGTAGTAGCCGCGGCGGCGGCAGTTGTCGTGCAGGTTCTGCCCGAAGTAGGCGCTGGGCCTGCCGAGCTCGTCCAGGGCGGGCAGCTTGCCCGTGGCCAGGTGGTAGAGCACCACGCCCACGAGGTGCTCGGGGTGCACGGGGCAGGTGGGCAGGTTGATGATGGGCTTGTCCGTGACGATCTCGGACACGCCCACCCCAGCGCAGACCATCTCGCGTGTGAGCCCGCCGAACGAGGCGCAGGCGCCGACACAGACGATGGCGGCGCAGCGCTCGGTGGCTGCCAGCAGCTTGTCCTTGAAGGGCACCCCCCCCACCAGGCAGTAGCGCTGGTCGGCGGTGGGTACCGCGCCTTCCACCACCACCAGGTGTCCGCCAGCCTCGGCGGTGGCGTGGAAGGCCTCCTCAGCCTGGTGCCCGGCCGCGGCCATCAGCGCCTCGTGGTAGCGCAGCGAGAGCTTGTCGAGCAGGATGCTGGTGGCTGGTGGATTCAGGCTGCCCGAGAACGAGATGCTGCAGCCCGCGCAGTCCAGGCCCTCCAGCCAGAGCAGGGGTGGCTTGGCCGCGCTGCCCTCGACAGCCTGGGCGATGCGGGCGGCGAAGGGGACCTGCGACAGCCCCAGCGCCGCGGCGAAGGTGCTGCAGATCTTGAGGAAGTCACGGCGCCCGATGCCGCGCGCTTCCACCGCGTCCAGCAGCTCGTCGTCCTTGAACCATGAGTCTCGCATGTGTTCAGCCTCCTGCGATGTGTCGGGTGTGTTCGCCTGCGTCGGCGGGGCCGATACATACCGCCATGATCGCGCCCGATCGATGGGCTGGACAGTCCTTGTTCGTCGCAACAACGCGTTTCGAGATCATCGTCAGCAAAGGGATTGGAGTGGGCAAAGCGACAAGAACCATGACCGTTCTCAGTCTGATACATCGCCCCCTGAGAACGCAGGTGCCGAGTACCTGCTGGGCGTCAGCCTTCGGCCTCGGCAGGCACTTGAAACGCCGCGGTTCGGATCGCCCCGCGATAGACTGAGCATGTTGGTGGACTCGGGCCTGGGTTTCTGGCGCTTCGGGGTGGATTCGATCCGCGCTGCAGACGAAGCTCCTGCTGGAGCCGTTGCCGCACCCGTTCTTCATTGGTATAAACATCGGCGATGCAGCTGCGCCTCAAGATCAACCTGGTGGACGCCGATGGCCGACCCTTCATGGGACCCGGCACGCTGCGCCTGCTGGAAGCCATCGACGAGCATCGCTCCATCAACAGCGCCGCTCGGGTCATGAAGCTCTCGTACGTCAAGGCCCTGCGCATGCTCAACCAGCTGGAGCAGTGCAGCGGGCAGGTGTTCCTGGTGCGCAGGCGCGGCGGGCAGCAGCGGGGGGGCACGAGCCTGACCCCGAGAGCCCTGCGCTTCATGGAGGAGTACCGGCGGCTGGACCAGGCGGTGCAGGAGCAGGGGCAGGGTGAGTTCGCCCGCTTCGAGCTGGCCCTGGAGGCGGAGCAGGATGACTAATCGCCTCCTGCTGCTGTTGGGCTGCCTGCTCTGCCTTGGCTGTGTCCAGGCCCCGCGCTCGGTCCAGCAGGCCATCACCATCTTCTGTGGCTCCGCCAGCAAGCCGGCCATGGACCGGGTGGCCGCCAGCTTCGAGGCCCAGAGCGGGATCGACGCCGAGGTGATCTTCGGCGGCTCCGGCACCCTGCTGTCGCAGATGGAGCTGTCGGGAAAGGGCGAGATCTACATGCCCGGCTCGCCCGACTACGTGCTCATCGGAGAGCGCAGGGGCCAGCTGATCCCCGACAGCGATCGCGTCGTGGCCTACCTGGTGCCGGCCATCGTCACGCCGGCGGGCAACCCGGCGGGCATCCAGTCCCTGCAGGGCCTGGCCCGTCCCGACCTGAGGGTGGGCATCGGCAACCCCGAGACGGTCTGCCTGGGGCTGTACAGCGTGGAGCTTCTGGAGAGCGCCGGGCTGCTGGACGCCGTGCTGCCCAACGTGGTCACCTTCGGCGCCAGCTGCTCCAAGACCGCCAACCTGTCGGCCATGGCCCAGGTGGACGCGGTGCTGGGCTGGCGGGTCTTCGAGCACTGGAACCCGGAGCGCATGCAGCAGCTGCCCGTGGCCCCCGAGATCATCCCCAGGATCTCCACCGTGCCCGTGGCCATACCCGTGCACACCAGGGACCGAGAGCTCTCGGAGCGCTTCATCGAACACCTGCTCTCTCCAGCCAGCCTGGCGATCTTCGAGGCCCAGGGCTACCTCACGCAGCGAGAGGCAGCGCTGGCCCTGGCCCCCCGGGCCACCATCGGCGGCGAGTACAGCCTGCCCGATGACTTCCTGCAGCGCCTCGCACAGGCCCGCGAGCCGCGATGAACCGGATCTTCAAGCTGACCGTCGTGGGCACCACCGCCGTGCTGGTGGCGTCCTTCGTGGTGCTGCTGGGCTCCCTGGCGGTGGAGCTGTTCGCCGAGAGCAGCCTGAGCGCGCCCCAGGCCGCCGAGGTGTTCTTCGCGGTCAAGCTCTCCCTGCTCACCGCCAGCGTGTCCTCGGTGCTCGCGCTGGTGGTGGCGCTGCCCGTTGCCTACCTGCTCTCTCGGCGCAGCTTCCCGGGCAAGGCGCTGCTGGACACCCTGCTGGACCTGCCCATCGTGCTCTCTCCCATCGCCCTGGGCGCCCTGCTGCTGGTGTTCTTCAACACCCCGCTGGGTCGAGGGCTCGACTCGATCTTCGGGCCCTTCGTGTTCGAGGTGCGGGGCATCGTCCTGGCCCAGTTCTTCGTGGTGGTGGGGCTCGCTATCCGATTGCTCAAGGCCACCCTGGACGGAATCGACGTGGAGTACGAGCACCTGGCCCGCACCCTGGGCTACGACCAGCTGCGCGTGTTCACCAAGGTGATCCTGCCCCTGTCCGCCCGCGGCATGGTGGCCGCGTTCCTGCTGGTGTGGGGCCGGGCCATCGGGGAGTTCGGCGCCACGGTGATGCTGGCGGGCGCCACCACCATGAAGACCGAGACCCTGCCGGTGGCCATCTACCTGAACTTCGAGTCCGCCGACATCAGCAGCGCCATGATGTTCATCGGCATCCTGGTGGTGATGTCCTTCGCGATCCTCTTTGTGGTGCGCAAGGCCGATGCCCGCTGATTCCGCCCACCTGTGCGTGCAGGATCTGGGCCTGCAGCTGGGCAGCTTCGCCCTGCGCGACATCCAGCTCCAGGCCGCCCGCGGGGAGTACCACATCCTGCTGGGGCCCTCCGCCAGCGGCAAGTCCTCGCTCATGAAGTGCATCCTGGGGCTGCACGAACGGCACAGCGGGCGCATCGAGCTGGGCGGTCGAGACATCAGCCGCGAACCGCCGGAGCGCCGCCGCGTGGGCTACGTGCCGCAGAACTACGCCCTGTTCCCGCATCTGGATGTGGAGCGCAACATCCGCTTCGGCCTGGCGGCGCGCCACACCGGGGTGGCGGAAGCCGACCGGCGTGTGGACCGCGTCTGTGGCCTGCTGGGCATCCATGCGCTGCGCCAGCGCCCTGTGCACCACCTGTCGGGAGGGGAGAAGCAGAAGGTGGCCCTGGCCCGCGCGCTGGTCACCCAGCCCGAAGCCATCATGCTGGACGAGCCCTTCTCGTCCATCGACGAGGGCAGCCGGCGGCGGCTGTCGTTCGAGCTCAAGAACACCATCGCCGAGATCGGCATCACCGCGCTGCACATCACCCACTCCATCGAAGAGGCCTGCGTGATGGGCGAGCGCCTGTCGGTGCTCATCGACGGTCGGCTGGTGCAGGCGGGCAGCAGCCGCGACCTGCTGGAGAGGCCGGCCAGCGAGGCGGTGGCGCGCTTCTTGGGCTACCGCAACATCTTCGAGGGCACCACACGCGAGCACCCGGTGGGCACCGAGGTGGGCATGGAGGGCTTCCGGGTGTTGTTGAGTCGCCAGCTGCCGGCGGGCGAGCGGGTGAAGGTCTGCGTCCGCCAGCAGGACATCAAGATCGTCAAGACTGACGTGCCCATCCGCGGTACCCTGGCCAACAACGTGTTCCCGGGCAGCTTCGTGCGCCTGTTCCCCACCAGCGACGCCTGCGTGGCCTGGTTCAGGATGCAGGGTAGCGAGCAGCCCTTCGACCTGGAGCTGCGCTTCCCGCTGCACATCAAGGGCCGGCTTGGGCTCGAAGCCGGCGTGAAGGCCAGCGTCGCGTTCCATGAGCCTGCGCTGGTGGTCTTCAGGGGGGAATAGCTGTTCACCGAGTGCGCGATCCAGCTCACCGACCTGGCAGCTCTGTCCTCCGGCGCCTGCCCTGGCGCGGACGCCATGGCTGGGCGTGTGTAGGCTGCCAGGAGCGAAGACAGCTGGCGCGCTGGAAGGAGCAGGCTCTGGTGATGCGGGTGCGAAACGAGGCGGAGGCCGGCTCACTGGAGCTCGTGCAGGATGAGCCTTGGGAGCCGGCTCCGGCGGCCGTAGCGGGCGAACAGCTGCCCGAGGCGTCCCCGCTGCCAGCGCGTGTGCTGGTGGCGGACGATGATCCCATCGTGCGCGACATGCTGAGCCACCACCTGGAGCGCGAAGGCTGGAAGGTGGAGTGCGCGGTGGATGGCATGCAGACCACGGAACGCCTGCGGGTAGGTGGCTACGATCTGCTGCTGCTCGACCTGCTGATGCCCTATCGCAGCGGCTTCGAGATCCTGGAGTGGATGCGGCGCCGGCTCCCCGGCCCAGCGCCCAGGACCATCATGCTGACCAGCGCGGCCCAGGACAGCACGGTGCTGCGCGCCTTCGAGCTGGGTGTGGATGACTTCGTGGCCAAGCCCTTCAATCCCATGGTGGTGTTGGCCAGGGCCAGGAGGCTGGTGCGGCGGCGCTGGTAGGGTCGCGAGAGCACGCGGCGGGGTTGGGCGCGACTGTTCGCGCAATGTTGCATGTGCGGATTGTCGTACCTTGCCCTGTTTTGAGAAAACTCGCGACTTCCTGTGACAGCGCATACGGGAGGCCTGTGCACACTGTGTATCGAAGATCACACAGGGAGCACCATGGGTCACTCAATCCAAGAGCAGGCGACACGACAGGTCGCCGTCAGGCGGCCGCCCCGAATCGTAGCGAGGGCCAGCAGGCGCTCA
>CAZEJJ010000246.1:0-3324 GCA_964512185.1 uncultured Enterobacterales bacterium
CTACGACATCGACGAGCACGGCGGCGACGACTGCGACGACACCGACCCCGACATCGGCCCCCACGCCAGCGAGACCTTCTACGACGGCATCGACCAGGACTGCGACGGTCTCAGCGACTACGACGCCGACCTCGACAGCTACGACGCCGAGGCCTACGGCGGCGACGACTGCGACGACGGCGATGGTTCCATCCATCCCGGCGCCACGGAGACCTGGTACGACGGCGTCGACCAGGACTGCGACGACTGGAGCGACTACGACGCCGACTTCGATGGCTACGACTCCGTCACCTACAGCGGCGATGACTGCGACGACGGCGAGGCCGCCACCTTCCCGGGCGCGCCCGAGCGCTGGGACCGGGCGGACAACGACTGCGACGAGCTGGTGGACGACATGCTGGTGGAAGACGCCGCCGTCGCCTGGCTCGAGGGCGAGAAAGGCTCCTCCATGGGCCACCCCTGCTCCATCGCTTCGGGCGACATCGACGGAGACGGCACCCTGGAGCTGCTGCTGGGCAGCGGCTCTGACGTCAGCTCGCGCGGCACGGTGTGGGCCGTCAGCACCGGCACAGCCACCAGCCTCGCGGGCGTCGTGACCCGCTACGCAGATCCCATCTTCGAGGGCGTGGACGCCAGCGGCAGCCTGGCGGTGCTCGACCCAGTCCAGGGCGACCTCGACGGGGACGGAATCACCGATGTGGCCATCGGGGGCACCGACAGCACCGACAGCGACAACGTGGCGGTGGCGGTCTACACGGGCGGCGGCGGCATGGCTGGCACCCTCACTCCCAGCAGCGCCACCCTCACCCTGACCGGTGCCGACGGCGACGAGCCGGGCCAGCTCTCCTCCCACCTGGACCTCGACGGTGACGGCGCGGCCGAGCTGATCTACGCCGACTGGTCGGGCGACTACTGGGGGTTGGACATCAACCTGGTGTACCTGGTGCAGCCCGCGGACCTCTCCGGCGAGTACGCCCTCGAGAGCGCCGCCGACGGCTTCCTGTACAGCAGCTCCTCCGACCACTCGCTGGGGCGCAGCCTGGGCGGCGACGATCTCGACGGAGACGGCTACGACGACCTGCTGGTGGGCGCACCCGGCTACGACGGCAGCGACGACGACTCGGGAGCCGTGGCCCTCTTCCTGGGATCCGGCGATCTGATCGATGGCAGCTGGAGCTCCTTCGACACCAGCGCAGATGCGATCTTCACCGGCTCCGGCGCCAGCACCCTGATGGGCGAGGGCGCGCCCCCCCAGCTGGCTGACGTGGACGACGACGGCACCAGCGACCTGATCCTGCCCGAGCCGGCCACCGACACGGTCTACGTCTTCCTGGGCGTGGCCAGCCTGGCTGGAACCATCGCGGCCAGCTCGGCCGACGCCACCATCACGGGCGGCACCGGCGGCCTGTTCGGCCAGGGGCTCGCCGCCGCTGACTTCGACGGCGACGGCCACGACGATCTCTACGTGGGTGCGCCCGCCAGCACGGAGCCCGCCAGCCCCTCCTCCGCCTCGAACGGCGGCGCATACCTGTGCGCCGGACCGCTGCTCACCCCGGGCGCAGGGCTGACCACCGACGACGCTGGCGCCACCCTGTCGGCCAGCGTCAGCAGCATGCTCGGCTACGGCATCGTGGGCTTCGACTTCACCGCAGACGGCCTGCCCGATGCGGTCTTCACCGCCCCTGCCACCGACGGGAACGGCTGGGCCTGGCTGCTCACCAGCCCCTGAGCGGGCTATTCGCTCTCGTCCTCGTCCCAGAGCTCCTGGCGGAAGGACTCTTCGAGCTCATCACGCTTCTTGCGAGTGACCTGCACCTCGTCCTCTTCGGCGCTCCCCGGCTGCTCGGCCGGAGTGACAGCGGGCGCCGCGGGAGCGGTGGCGCTCAGCTTGGCTCCCACCCGCCGCAGCGACAGCTCGAGCTCGCCGCGCATGTTGGCGTTGCCACCGAGCACCTGCAGGGCCCGTCCGTAGTGGTAGGAGGCGCTGCGGTGGTCCTTGGCGCGCTCGGCCACCTGCCCGAGCCCATAGTGGGCCATCCCGTTGCCAGAGTCGATGCCCAGCGCGGACATGAAGGCACCCTGGGCTCCCACCAGGTTGCCCTGGTCGAGGTTGGACCAGCCGTCGCGCAGGTGGTCCATGATTCCCACCGGCTGCCCTGCTGGGACAACGGCGGTGGCAGGCTCGTCTGGAACCGGCTCGTCGGCTGCGCTGCCCACCGGCTCCAGCTGCGGAGGCGGCACCACCGGAGGGGGTGGGGGGCTGGCTGAACGCGAGCTGCCGCGGTGGGACGACGAAGAGCGGGACGAGCCACCGATGGCCGGCGCAGCGCTGCCGCTGTGGCCGGAACCGCGACTCGCGCTGGAGGAGGGCGAACCGGCCGGGTCGCGCGGCACCGCGGAGCCCGTGGGTGGGGCTTCTTCGGGAGGCTCATCTTCAAGCTCGAGGCCCAGATCGAGGACCTCGGGCCCGCCACCCTGCACCACGCTTTCGAGATCGATGGGAGGTGGCTCGGGAGCTGGCTTGCTGGTGCTCGCGGGGCGCATAGGAGGCGGAGGAGGAGCCACCACGGGAGAGCCGCTCACGGGAGCGGATCGATCGGCCACCGCACCCCACACCACAAAGGCGATCACCGCCAGCAGCGCCACCAGCACCCACTTGAGCCAGGCGTAGGGCTCCTGGTGATCGCCGAAGACGTCGTCGGCGATCTCCGAGGGGGAGGGATCGAAGGAGTCGCCGTAGAGGTCATCGATGGCCGGGCCGGCCCCGGAATCGTCCAGGTAGGCTGCCTCGGGAGGCACGGGCTCGGTGACCTCGTCGAAGCTGGCCTCTTCGTGCCAGGACCAGTCCTCGTCGTCCTCGACGGGCTGCGGGTCCTCGGGGGCGGCTTGATCGGCGGCGGGCAGCACGAGAGCGGCGGCGGGTGCAGGCTCCACCGCGATGGGTTCCGGCTCCTGGGGTCCTGGCGAGAGCGTGGGATGCTCGCCCACGGGCTCGCCGGCCGCCTCGACCACCTGCTCCTCGGCTGGGGCCAGGGTGGGATGCTCACCGACCACGACGACGCGCTGGTCCAGCGCGTCGAGGTCCACGGGAGGCGCGACGGGCTCGGGGACGTCCGAGCCCGAGGAGGCGGCGGGACCCACCAGCGAAGGATCCGGCACCGGCGGCGGAGGAATGAAGATGCGCTGCCGGTGCTCCTCTTCCTGGAGGGGCTCCCCCTCCTGGGGAGCGACGCTCCAGTCGCTGTCCTCCTCGTCGAGCACCACAGCCACCGGCGGGTCGTCTTCGGGCTCGCCGTAGGGCTCGCCGTAGGGCTCGCCGTAGGG
>CAZEJJ010000246.1:3424-8390 GCA_964512185.1 uncultured Enterobacterales bacterium
GGGCTCGCCGTAGGGCTCGCCGTAGGGCTCGCCGTAGGGGCCATCGAAGGGTTCTTCGCTCAGGCCGGGATCGGTGGGCAGGGCACCGTTCTCCTCCGCCTCGATCACCTCGGGCTCGCGGTAGATCTGCTGGGCAGCGTCGGCCACGGGCGGAGGGGAGGGCAGCGGATCTCCTCGCGCCGGGATGGGCACCACCGGCACCACTTCGGGGCCCGCACCAGCCTCGGGGACGCCCTGCTGGGCGTCTTGATCCTTGATCCCGGCCAGGGGCGGTGGTGAACGCTGAGCAGAGGGACCCCAGCCCGGAGGGGCGAAGGGGAAGGGGCTGGGCTGCTGGGTGGCTCCCAGGGCACTGGAGAGGCGCACAGGCGCATGCTTGGGGCTGGCCTGCACGGGCTGCCTGGGTGTCGCCAGCCCCCGCGGCTGCTCCGCCTTGCGCGAGCGCGAGGCCAGGGTGAGCGCCTGGAGGAAGGCGTTGGTATCGCCTGGACGAGCGGCTGGATCGGGATCGGTGGCCTGCAGCACCACCCGCCGCAGCGGCAGGGGCACGTGGTCACCGGGATCGAGCGGCCCCATGCGCAGCTTGAGGCCCATGATGCTGGCCAGCTGCTGGGCCGGCTTGAGGCCACGGGCGAGGGGAAAGACCCGGCGGCCGGTGAGGGCTTCGTGGAGGATCAGGCCCAGCGCATAGATGTCCGCGGCCACAGGGCTGGAGCTCTCAGGATCGTCGAAGTACTCGGGGCCCACGTAGGCCAGCGATTCGGGCTCGACCTTGCCTTCGCCCCCCTGCCGGAACACGGTGCCGAAGCCCGTGAGGCGGATGGAGCGGCCCTCCACCAGCAGGATGTCTGAGGGGCGCAGATCCCCGTGGTGGGCACCGTGGCTGTGGATCAGGCCGAGCACACCTGCCAGCCGTCCGAACACGTAGCCCACCTCTTCGAGGGAGAAGCTGCCGCTGCTCAGCCGCTCTTCGAGGGAGCACCCGCGCAGCAGCTCGGTGGACATCCACAACAGCCCACGCTCCTGCACCTCGCCCCAGCCCAGCACGCGGATGAGCGCCTCGTGCTGTAGCACGAGCAGGGGCTCGATCTCGCGCACGAAGTTGTCACGGGAGGCTTCGAAATCGGGCGGCTGAGCTACCTTGAGGGCGGCCTTGAGCCGCAGGTTCATGCCGTGGCGAGCGAGAAAGATCGCGCCCGCGGCGGACTCTCCCAGCCGGGCTTCCACGATCCAGTCGCCGATGCGTTCACCGGGGGCCAACATGACCTGGCTTCCTCCGCGTGACAGCCGATGTTCATCGGCTGCTGCTCACCATCCTGTCAATCTGTGTATATGCCATGCTCGTGCCGGGGACACGGAGACCGGCGGGGCTGGCGCGCTTGCCCACATCACGAGAGCACTCGAGGGGGGGCGCGCATGCCACCGGCGGGCACCGAGCACAGCATATCGCAAAGGCCGACGATGGCGTGGCAAACGCCCGCCCGCCACCGGCACCTGCGGCCGACGAGACGCCACCTGCCCGCCGCACCCCTCGAAAATGGCCCGTTAAACCCGCGTATACAGACATCCCCCGGGCGCCCACTCAGGATCCTCCGCCGAGGCCTGCGGTGCTCAGCGCGCGGACCCGGGCGAGTATCCCTGGAGAATTTTCACATAATTGGCGCGCTCGTAGGCCTCAGGCTCGGCCACCTTGCCCAGGCTCATGGAGCCGCGGAGCTGATCCAGGCTGTCGTACTCACGACGCTCCAGCCAGCGTTCCACATCGTCGCGCACCAGCGCCAGGTGCGCGGGGCCGTGGTGCAGCAGCGCGGAGACCATCTGCACCACGTCGGCGCCGGCCATCAGGGCCTTGATGGCGTCCTGCGGGCTGTGCACGCCCCCGGTCACCGCCAGATCCGAGCTGACCCGCCCGTGCAGGATGGCCAGCCAGCGCAGGCGCAGCAGCAGCTCGGAGCTGCTGGACAGGGAGAGGGTGCGCGCCACCTCCAGCCCGTGGATGTCGATGTCGGGCTGGTAGAAGCGGTTGAAGATGACCAGCCCGTCGGCCCCGGCCTCGCCCATGCGCCAGGCCAGGTTGGCGGGCGAGCTGTAGAAGGGCGAGAGCTTGACGGCCAGGGGGATGTCCAACGCCAGCCTCATGGCGGAGACCAGGTGCACCGCCTCGTCATCCACGGACTGCCCGCTGCGATCCGGAGCGATGACGGGTGCGTAGAGGTTCACCTCCAGGCCATCGGCGCCCGCCTGCTGGATCAGCCTCCCGTACTCCATGAAGCCGCTGGCGTGCAGGCCGTTCAGGGAGGCGAAGACCGGTACGGCCACCGCCTCCTTGACCCGCCGGAGGTGGTCCAGATAGGCGTGGGGCCCGAAGCGGTACTCGTCCACGGCGGGGAGATAGCTGATCGCTTCGGCCGAGGTGTACATGGACGCCGACACCGCGTCGTGGTGGGCCATCTCCTCGGCCAGCATCTGCTCCTCGAACAGGGACCGGAGCACGATGGCGGAGGCGCCCGCATCCTCCAGCCTGCGCACCATGTCGAGATCGTCCGGCAAGGGGCTGGCACCCGGCATGAACGGGTGGGCCAGACGGTGGCCGAGGTAGGTGGTGCTGAGGTCCATCGAGGTTCTCCACGCTGCAGGGAACGAAGCCCCGGCCGGACGATCCGCCGGGCCAGCGCGGAGCAATGTTCGCCCGAGAGCCCCACAGGCACGCCATTGTCCCCCCTTCCGTGAGTGGGGATACCGGGCGAGGTAGAGGGACCGGTGGGAGCGCTACAGGGGCAGCACCAGCTCGCTCATGTGCTTGTACAAGGCCAGCTTGCGGCGGACGCCCTGGCGCGCGAAGTCCACCAGGCGATCGAAGCGGGCCGGGTCCATCTTCTGCACCACGCGGAAGCGAGCCTCACCCTGCATGAAGTCCATGATGTCGGCCTTGGGCTCCAGGGGGCTGTCGATCTGCAGCGCGGGCTCGCCCTCGGCCACCCGCCTGGGATCGTAGCGGTACAGGGGCCACAGGCCGGAGTTCACGGCCAGCTTCTGCTGCTCGCCGCCCAGCGAGAGATCGAAGCCGTGGGCGATGCAGTGGCTGTAGGCGATGATCAGCGAGGGACCCGGGTAGGAGTCGGCCTCCTGGAAGGCCTTGACGGTCTGCAGGTCCTTGGCCCCCATGGCGACCGCCGCCACGTAGCAGGAGCCGTAGTTCATGGCCATCAGGCCCAGATCCTTCTTCTGGATGTCCTTGCCCGCGGCGGCGAACTTGGCGGAGGCCCCCACCGGAGTGGCCTTGGAGGCCTGGCCGCCTGTGTTGGAGTACACCTCGGTGTTCATCACCAGGATGTTCATGTCGCGGTCATTGGCCACCACATGGTCGAGGCCGCCGTAGCCGATGTCGTACGCCCAGCCGTCGCCACCGAAGGCCCAGATGCTCTTGGGCACCAGGTAGTCCACCACGTCGAGCAGGCGCAGGGCGTCGGTGTCCTGCGTTCCCTTCAGCACCTGGCGCAGCTGCGCCACGCGCGCGCGCTGGGCGGCCAGCCCCACCTCGCCGCGGTCGCTCATGTGGGCCAGCAGCTCACCCGCCAGGCTGTCGCCCAGGCGCCCGGCGAGCTTGCGCACCAGGGCTTCGGCCACGCGCTGGTTGGAGTCGACCGCCAGCCGCATGCCGAAGGAGAACTCCGCGTTGTCCTCGAACAAGGAGTTGGACCAGGCCGGACCGCGGCCGTGATCGTCGGTGCAGTAGGGGGTGGTGGGCAGGTTGCCGCCGTAGATGGAGGAGCAGCCCGTGGCGTTGCCGATGAGCAGGCGGTCGCCGAACAGCTGGGAGGCCAGCTTGACGTAGGCGGTCTCGCCGCAGCCGGCGCAGGCCCCCGAGTACTCGAACAGGGGCCGGAGGAACTGCGAGCTCTTGACGTTGATCCTCTCGATGCTCGCGCGATCGAGATCCGGGATGCCCAGGAAGAAGCCGTACGCGGCGCGTTCGCGGTCGCGGATGGGCAGCTGGGGCTCCATGTTGATGGCCTTGCGGCGGGGATCCGCCTTGTCCCGCGTGGGGCAGGCGTTGACGCAGAGCTTGCAGCCGGTGCAGTCCTCGGCCGCCACCTGCAGGCTGTAGAGCTGCCCCTTGAATTCCTTGCCGCGCGCCGGCGCCGAGCGGAAGCCTGCGGGCGCCCCCTGCAGGGCCGACTCGGGGTAGACCTTGGGCCGGATGGCGGCGTGGGGGCAGACGATGGCGCACTTGTTGCACTGGATGCACACCGCCGCGTCCCAGATGGGCACCTCGAGGGCCACGTTGCGCTTCTCCCACTGGGTGGTGGCCGTAGGCCAGGTGCCGTCGGGGGAGAAGGCGGACACGGGCAGGCTGTCGCCCTTGCCGGCGATGATGGCGCCGATGACCTCGCGCACGAACTCCGGCGCCTCGGCGGAGACCGCGGGCGGGCGGGTGTGCTCGCTGGTGACCGCGGCCGGCACCGCCACCTGGTGCAGGTGCTCCAGAGTCTGATCCACCGCGAAGAAGTTGCGCCGCACGATCTCCTCGCCCTTCTTGCTGTAGGTCTTGCGGATGGCGCCCTTGATCTGCTCGATGGCCTCGACGGGCGGCAGCACGCCGGAGATGGCGAAGAAGCAGGTCTGCATGATGGTGTTGATGCGGGCACCCATGCCCGTCTCCCGCGCCACGGCGTAGGCGTCGATGACGTAGAAGCGAAGCTGCTTGTCGATGATCTCCTGCTGCACCTCACGCGGCAGGTGCTCCCAGGTGCCGTCGGCGCCATGGGGAGAGTTGAGCAGGAACACCGCGCCGGGCTTGGTGTAGTGCAGCATGTCCAGCTTGTGCAGGAACTCGAACTGGTGGCAGGCCACAAAGCCGGCGCTGGACACCAGGTAGTTGGACAGGATCTTGCCGGGCCCGAAGCGCAGGTGCGAGGTGGTGCCGGCCCCGGACTTCTTGGAGTCGTAGACGAAGTAGCCCTGG
>CAZEJJ010000247.1:0-8339 GCA_964512185.1 uncultured Enterobacterales bacterium
CAGCGCACGATTCATGTATTGGTACCTGCGGTTGATTGAACCGGAACGGGTGGGGCCTGCCCCGACGGTGAGCGCCTGCTGTTCGCCTGCAGCTCCGACGTCGCCGCCATCGGGCAGCTCGCCCTATGCGGCAGCGCCGATCACACCGGCCCCCAAGTCACCTACCTGACGCCCTCGTTCAGCTGGAAGGGCACCCGCTACGAGCTGTACGAAGAGAGGCACCACAGCCAGTCCGCCCGCGGCCTTCGGGTGCCCCCTACAGTTGGGGAGACCACAGACCACGGCTGGGGGCCCCTGCGCGGGAGCCTGTGCTGGTCGAGGGGCCCCTGCCGCGGAGCGAGGAGCGAGGCCGACTCCCCCCGTTCCCCTCGGGGATGATAGGGATCACCGCGGATCCCCACCCCGTGCCACCAGGCGCCCAGAGGTCCCTCAGCGTGTCTCCCTCCAACCAGGTCGACTCGGTCTTCGAGTCCATCTACACCCAGCTGCGGGACATGGCGGCCGTCATCAGCCGGCAGGAGGCCCACGCCGCGGTGCAGCCCACCTCGCTTGTCCACGAGGCCTGGCTCAAGATGATGGGGGGCGTCGACTGCGAGAGCCAGGTCCACTTCAAGTCCATCGCCGCCCGCGCCATGCGGCAGGTGCTGCGGGACCGCGTGCGGCGCCAGGGCGCTCAGAAGCGGGGTGGGGGCTGGCGGCAGGTCACCCTGGCCAAGCTGGGCAGCGAGCCTCGGCTGGTGGACGAGATCGCGCTGTCAGACGCCCTGGATGAGCTCGAGCAGCTGAAACCCCGCCTGGGCAAAGTGGTCGAGCTGCGCCTGCTCGGCGGCCTCACCCATCGCGAGACCGCAGAGCTGCTGGGGATCAGCGAGCGCAGCGCGGAGCGCGACTGGCGGCTGGCCAGGGCCTGGCTCATCCGTCGGCTGGATCCCTGATCGCCGCTGCGGCACTGTCGCAGCCGTGGTTCGGCAGCCGATCCCGGAACAACTCGGGGGCCGGCGCCTGCTCCAGAGCCCGCTCGAGAGCCCTGGCGTGTTCGTCAGGATCGCCGCGCAGGCAGGCCAGATCGGCCCACAGCAGCCAGGCTTCGGCGTGCTGCTCGGCCTCGGCGGGCCCGAAGCGGGGCAGGAGGCGCTGCAGGTCCGCCGCCGCCCTGGACAGCAGCCCCTGGGACACCATGCGGCGCGCGTGGTGGATCAGCAGCACCCGTTGTGTGGCGGTGTCAGCGGGGATGGCCGAGAACCCTGGGCGGTCCAGCGCCCGGACGCAGCCGTCGGGCTCCGGATGCTCCAGGCAGGCACGGTGGGCCTCCAGCCAGCGCCCGTAGAAGTCCGCGCCCAGACGATCCTGGAGCATGGAGCCGATCACGGGGTCGACGTGGCGCATGACGACGCTGGCGTAGGGGGGGACGTCGCGCAGGAGCTCGACGGCAAGATCCGCGGCCTCGTCCAGACGACCCAGCTCGATGAGTGCGGCGAGGCGCGCCTCGCGATCCCGGGGGGGCAGTCGCCCGTGGGCCTCCTCGGCGCGCCCCTGCAGCAGGAGCGTCCGGCCAGCGGACCCCGCCGGAGCCTCCCCGAGCGTCAGCCCCCGCAGCTCGAGCTCGAACAGCCGCGCCCGCAGACCCGTAGGGGCGTCGTAGTGGGGCTCGTCTTCCGTCCCCATCTCCAGGGTGCAGCCCCCCCCCAGGGGCTCGAAGACGCCGCCGAGCTGCTGGGTCTCGCTCTGGTCCGACCAGGCGCGGAACGCGGTGAAGCCGGTGGTGCGCAGCTGGCGGATCTGCACGCTGAGACGCTCGCGGTGCCCCAGGCCCTCGATGGGATGGGTGGCCGCGTACTCCATGGTGCCGTGGGGGCGGGTGAAGGTGAAGCCGCGGTGGAGCGTGCCGCCACCACCGCCCACGCCCAGGGTGGCGATGAGGGGATCCCCTTGGTCACAGCGCAGGGTCAGCGCCAGCTGGCTGGCCATCTCGGGCCGGCTGAGTTCCAGCTCCAGCGTGAGCGCCACGTGCGGTGAGCTGAGCACCAGGGGCAGCCACACGAGGCGACCAGCGCCCTGCAAGGCGTGGAGCTCGAGGGAGGTGGGAGCGGCGGCCCCGCGGACAGCCAGAGGACGGTCCACCTGGAGCTGCTCGAGGCCAGGCTGCAGCACGACGACCTGCGGAGGCTGCTGGTCCACCAGGGGTCGGAGGGCGTGGACGCGATCCGTCGCTTCCTGCAGCTGCGGGGCCAGCGCTTCCCAGGCCTGCAGCGCCTCTTCGAAGCGGAACAGCGCCTCGAGGGTCTGGGCGCGCCCGCGCTCAGCCTCGAGATCATCACCTCGCTGGGCCAGGGCCCGGTCGTACAGGGCGAGGGCTTGCTCGGGCTGCTCCAGCTCGATCCGCAGGGCCGCCGCCAGCCGAAGCGCAGCCCCCGGATCCCCGCTGGCGGGCGCCGCGAGTTCGGCTCGATCCGCCGCCGCCGGCAGCAAGCCCATGGCGAGCAGGTCGCCGACCTGCGACAGCTCCGGTGGCACGTTCCAGCCGTCCCCTTCGCGCACGGGTGCGCGGGGTGGGGCTCGGCCCTCCAGGCCCAGCAGCCACTGCTCGCCAAACGCGTCGAGCTCTGCGGCCAGCTCCGCGTCACCGTCGCCGTCGCCGTCCACCAGGCCCGTGACGTACAGCCCAGGGAGGATCAGGGTCGCCAGGCTCCCGTCAGGCAGTCCTCGGCAGAGGTAGGCATGCTGTTCGCCATTGACCCGGCAGGAGAATGCCAGATCCTGCAGGCCGTCGCCGTCCAGATCCCCGCCGTATGCACCGCTGCAGTCGAGGGACTCCGTGGGCTCGGGGAGGGGCAGCGGCGCGCTCCAGCTGTTCTCGAGCGCGTCGCCGTTCCAGCTCAGCAGGCGCATCCGCGCTGCGCCGCCGCTGGTGGGGTGTTCGACCGTGAAGATCCGGGGGCCCTCAGGGCCGTCGTGGAGCGAGACCGGGTCGAACTCCGCGCCGGGCAGGCGGGCGGCCTGGGCGAGCTGGGCGTCGGGGTGACGCTCCAGCAGGCGCAGGTCCCAGGCACGCCAGCGGGTGGCCGCGACGATGAGTTCGTCCTGTTCGTCGCTGTCCAGATCGGCGACGAGCAGGTGGTCCAGGTCCGAGGCGGCGGCGTCGATGCGCGGGAGAGGGCTGGAGGCCACCCAGCCCTGTTCGGTCTGCCTGAGGGCGTACAGCCGCCGCAGGTAGGGACCGGTGCCCAGGACGATCTCGTCGTGCCCGTCGCGGTCCAGGTCGATCTCGGCCGCGCAAAGGGCCCCGTCCACCTCCAGCAGCGGCTCGGTGGTGGGTGGCACGCCGGCGAGCTGCTCGGCGCCGAGGGGGACGAGGAGCACGCCCTGGGTGCCCCGCCGAGACTGAACCACAGCCGCCTGGCGGCGCGGCAGCCACAGCGCGCGCTCGGCGTCCAGCTGGAGGGGCAGCTCCATGAGCTCCCCGCCGAGGGGCTGGAGCTCGAGGGTGGCGCCGGTGAAGCCGAAGATCTCGTCGCGTCCGTCGCCGTTCAGATCGGCGCTCTCGAGGCGGTGGGCGTCCATGGCCCACGGGACGCCCTGGGCCAGGGCCTGCAGCAGAGGTCGGCGAGGGTCGTCCAGGGGGAGCAGCTCCAGCGCCCGGGCCAGATCTCGGCGTCCCAGGGCGTCCTGCAGCGCCAGCTCCGGCGCCGTGGCACCTCGATCGGCCAGGCTGCCGAGCGTGGCCGACAGCGGCGACCACGCCCAGCGTTGGGAGAAGGTCGAGCCCAGGGCCCGCAGCGCCACCAGCTCGTCGTCGCGGCTTCGGGCGGTCAGGAATGCCTGGGTGGTGGCTTCCAGCGCTTCGTCGCTGCGACCCGCCTCGCTCAGCGCTTCGCCGCGTTCGAGCCAGGCTCGGGATCGCGCCCCGCACTCGAGCCAGGCCTGGTCGTGGATGAAGGCCTGCCAGATTGCCTCGGCCTCCGCCAGGTCCCCGTGGGCTTCGAGCCCGGTGATGTGGGCCTGGACGCTGCGCCAGCGCTCGTCGAAGCGTGCCTCGGCGCGCTGGGCCTCGAGCTCGGTCCAGCCCATCCAGCCGCCGATCACCAGCCCTGCGGCCAGCAGCGGTGAGGCCCCGACGGCCAGGCGGCTGCGGTTGCGCTTGGTCCATCCGCGGACCAGGTAGGCTGGGTTGGCCGCGCGCGCCGAGACGGGGCGATGCTCCAGGGCGCGGATCAGATCCTCCCCGAACGCCGCGGCCGTGGTGTAGCGCCGAGAAGGCTCCCGCTGGATCGCCCGCTCGAGCACGGCCTCGAGGTCGTCGGCCAGCAGCCCGCTGCCCAGGGCCGTGGGGTCGGGGGCGCGCTCCAGGCGGTCCAGGATCCGGGCGCGGTCCCGGGTGGACAGCCCGTATGGATGCCGCCCGGTGAGCAGCTCATAGCCCAGCACCCCCAGCGCGTAGACGTCCCAGCCGGGCTGTGGGGCTGCCTCTCCGCGCAGCTGTTCGGGGCACATGTACAGGGGCGTGCCCGCGACCGCCCCTCCGGTGCTGCGATCCCGGGTGGACGAGATGCCGAAGTCCAGCACCTTGGGGGTGCCGTCGGCGCTCACCAGCACGTTGGCGGGCTTGAGGTCGCAGTGGACGACGCCGTTGTCGTGGGCGTGCTGGACCGCGTCCAGGATGGGGAGCAGCAGCCGCACCCGGCCGCGCAGGTCCAGCCGCAGGGCCCAGGCGTGCAGCTCGTGGCCGCGGACCCGCTCCATGGCCAGGTAGAGCTGGCCCTCGTGTTGGCCGGCCTCGTACACCTGGGGGATGTTGGGGTGCAGCAGCTGCCCCATGAGCTGAGCTTCGGCACGGAAACGGCGCCGGGTGTCCTCGGTCTGCAGCCAGGGGTGGATGCACTTGACGGCCACCAGCCGGCGGGGGTGTTCCTGCTCGGCCTCGTAGACCACGCCCATGCCGCCTTCACCCAGCAGCCGGCGTACCCGGAAGGGGCCGATCCGGTCGGGCAGGGGTGCCTCGATCCCCGTCGCGATGTCCTGCATCAGGCGGTCGGCCGAGCCCAGGGGCTGGTCCAGGAACCAGGATGAGCGAAGATCGGCTCGCAGCAGCTCCTCGACGTTGCGCAGCAGGTCGGCGTCATCGCCGCAGAGGACCCGAAGGCGGACAGGCCGCTCCGCGGGGGGCAGATCGCAGACCTCCTCGAAGATCTTCTGGATCCGGTCGAAGTCCTCCATCGGTCCTCGGCGGGTGGTGAGCGGCTCGCGCTCGATCCTAGCTCGCTGGGTCTGGCCGGGCTGCTGCCGATGGAATCCGCCCGACCCGGGAAACTCCGTGTCGGGTTCCACGCCCGCCTTGCGTAGCAGAGATGACCCCCTGCTTCGGCGACCCGGACAAGGAGCACCCCATGCGGTCCACGGCTTCTCACCACTTCCCCACCGTCCTGCTCGCCTGTGCTGCGCTGCTGGGCTGCCAAGCTCCCGTGCCGGGCGAGCCCGCCGCTCCCGGCCTGCCCCTGCTGGCCGCCACCGACGTGGCCACCGACACCGGCCTGGACGGCGTCGTGGACGGTGTCGATGCCAGCGCGCCGATCCGGGACGGGCGCAGTGTGGCGCGGGGCTTCGCCGAGCAGCAGCCGGGCCGCTACTCTCTCAGCGCCCGTGGCACGCGCTACGTGTTGGACGCCGAGGGCCTGCGGGCCAGCAGCCGCGACGGGGTGGGGGAGCTGGAGTTGACGCTCTCTGCCTGGGGCCGTGAGGGCCGAGTGGAGGCCGCCGCGCCGGCGGAGCCTGCGCTGGGCGCCTGCACGCTGCGCGTCCCCTCCCTGCACAGCGGCGCCTGCCAGCGGCCCGTGGAGCTGGTCCGCGACGGCCTGGTGGAGTCGTGGCAGGCCGCGCCCGGTGGTGCAGAGCAACGCTGGCTCATCGAGCAGCGTCCCCCCGGAGCAGGTGCGCTGCTCCTGGAGCTGGAGCTTGCGCTGGCCAGCGACTGGTGGCTCGAGCCCGGAGGGCGGGGGGCCGGGCTGCGGGACAGCGCGGACGGCGCCTGGCGCTACGCTGGACTGCGTGCCTGGGACGCCCACGGTGAGCCTGTGGCGGCCGCGATGGAGACCAGCGACAGGGGGCTGCGTGTCGTGCTGGACGACATCGGCGCGCACTACCCCCTCACCGTGGATCCCACCCTGACCGAGGATCTCAAGTACACCATAGCTTACGGCAGCTCGGACGACAACCTGGGGTATTGGGTATCCGGGGCCGGCGATACGGACGGTGACGGCTACGACGACGCTCTCGTCGGTGCCCCCGGCTTCGACTACATGGGCGACGCCCGCGCCGGGCTGGCGTGGGCGCTGCATGGGGATCCCACCTATTTCGGAGACTACACGTCGACGGTGACCCCGTATCCCTGGTCTGCGGACGCCGCCTTCGGCCTCTCTGTCTCCGACGCAGGTGACGTGGACGGTGACGGCTACGACGACATCATCGTCGGGCAGCCCTACGAGTCCACCGCTGCCTACCTTTCCGGCCTCGCCTGGGTGCTCCTTGGCTATTCGGGCGGCCCGGGCTCCGCGAGCTCGCTGTCGGGCGCGACCACAGGGAGCGAAACGATGTTCGGCCGCCGCGTCTCCGGCGCGGGTGACGTGGACGGCGACGGCTACGACGACGTCATCGTCGGGACCTCGGATTCGTTCGCCTACCTGTACTACGGGAGCGTGAGCGGGATCGACGCCAGCAGCGAGACCGCGCTCCCTGCCGCGGCACACGTCTCCGACGCTGGCGATGTGGATGGCGATGGCTACGACGACGTCATCGTGCAGGGGACGGACGCCGCCCATGTCTACCTCGGCAGCAGCAGTGGGGTAGACAGCGGCGACGTGATCGACCTCGTCGCCTCCGACGGAGCCACCAGCATCTCCTTCGGCAGCTCTTTCTCCGGCGCGGGTGACGTGGACGGCGATGGCTACGACGACGTCATCGTGGGAGCACCTACCGACGACGACAACGGCGCCGACGCCGGCGCCGCCTACCTGTACCTCGGCGCCAGTACCGGCATCGACAGCAGCTCGGGGATCAAGATCCTCGCGTCCGACGGAGGGGCTGGCGATCGTTTCGGCAGCTTCATCTCCAGCGCGGGTGACGTGGACGGCGACGGCTACGACGATGTCATCGTGGCAGCGATATGGGACGACGACAACGGCGTCGACGCAGGCGCCGCCTACCTGTACTTCGGCACAAGCGGCGGCATCCACGGCAGCCGCGAGACCAGGCTCCTGGCCTCCGACGGTGACGCAGGCGACTTCTTCGGCAGCTCTGTCTCGGGCACCGGAGATGTGAACGTCGACGGCTACGACGACGTCATCGTGGGAGCACCTGCCGACGACGACGTCAGCATAGATTCCGGCGCGGTCTACGTCTTCTACGGCACCTGCACCCGGATCTGGTACGGCGACGGCGACGGCGACGGCTACGGCGACGCCAGCGACACCACCGAGGCCTGCATCCAGCCCAGCGGCTACGTGGACGACGCCGGCGACTGCGACGACGGGGACGCCAGCGTCACCGGCCCCAGCGATTGGCACGCCGACGATGACGGTGACGGCTACGGGGACGTCAGCGACACCACCGAGGCCTGCACCCAGCCCACCGGCTACGTGGCGGACGCCAGCGACTGCGACGACGGAGACGCCAGCGTCACTGGCCCCAGCGATTGGTACGCCGACGATGACGGTGACGGCTACGGCGACGCCAGCGACAGCTCCGCGGCCTGCAGCGCCCCGTCGGGCTCCGTGGCCGACGCCAGCGACTGCGACGACGGCGACGCGACCGTCAACCCGGCTGCCAGCGAGATCTGCGACACGGTGGACAACGACTGCGACGGCGACGTGGATGACGACGACGCCAGCGTGACCGGCCAGTCCAGCTGGTACGCTGACGACGACGGCGACGGCTACGGCGACGCCAGCGACAGCACCGACGCCTGCTTCCAGCCGACCGGCTCCGTGGCCGACGCGACAGACTGTGACGACGCGGACGCGACCATCCACCCCGCGGCCAGCGAGATCTGCGACAGCATCGACAACGACTGCGACGGAGACATCGACGACGATGACGCCAGCGTCAGCGGCCGGCCCACCTGGTACGCCGACGATGACGGCGACGGCTACGGTGATGCTGGCGTCGGCACCGACGCCTGCGTCCAGCCCTCGGGCTCCGTGGGCGACGCCACGGACTGTGACGACACCCAGGCCGCGGTGCATCCCGGCGCTGCGGAGATCTGTGACAGCCTGGACAACGACTGCGACCGCGCCACCGATGACGACGACCCGGACATCACCGGCCAGTCCACCTGGTACGCCGACGGC
>CAZEJJ010000248.1:0-8336 GCA_964512185.1 uncultured Enterobacterales bacterium
CGCTACGGCCCTGGAGGCTCTCGCTACGACATGAACCGGCGGCAGGCTTGCCGCCACTTTCCCGAGGGCTCCTAGTCCATGGCTCAGGCAACACAGGCGCGAGGCGCAGTTCAGGGAACGGCCGCCGCCGTCGCCCTGGTCGAACCCGAAGAGCAGCGCCTGCTCGCGGCTCGCCTGGTATCGGTGGTGCTGGGTGCAGGCCTGCTGGCGGTGGGCTGGAGCTGGGGTCGTCTCTTCCCAGACCAGGAGCCCGTCGCGGCCGCGGTGCAGGCCCTGGCGGCCCTGGTGGTGGCCTGGCCCATCTTCGCCCAGGCTGTGGGCGGCTTCATCTCCCGCGATCCTGGCAGCTACACCGAGCAGCTGGTGGCGCTGGCCATCCTGGCCGCACTGGTCATCGGCGACTTCGTCACGGCGGCCATGGTGCCCCTGCTCATGGAGGTGGGCCACCTGCTGGAAGAGCGCAGCGTTCAGGGAGCGAGGGCCGCCATCGAGGGCATCCGCAAGCTGCACGCCCGCCACGCCACCCTGTTGGACGGCGACTCCGAGGAAGAAGTGGACACCGAGGCCCTCAAGCCCGGCGACCGCGTGCTGGTGCGGGCCGGCGAGACCATCCCCGCGGACGCGGTGGTGCTGGAAGGCCGCGCCAGCGTAGACCAATCCTCGGTCACCGGCGAGTCGGTGCACGAGAGCGTGGGCCCGGGCAACCGGGTGTTCGCGGGCACGGTGAACATGGACGGCATGCTCACACTCGAGGTGCGCGGTGTGGGCAGCGACACGGCCCTGGGGCGGGTCATCGAGCTGCTCCAGAAGGCTGAGGAGTCCAAGGCCCCCATCACCCGCATGCTGGAGCGCTACGCCACCTACTACCTGCCCATCGTGCTCACGGTGGCGGCGGTGGTGCTGTTCCTCACCGGCGAGGTGGGCCGGGCCATCGCGGTGCTGGTGGTGGCCTGCCCCTGCGCGCTGGTGCTGTCGGGGCCGGTGGCCATGGTGGCGGCGCTGGCGGTGGCCGGCCGCTGGAGCATCCTGATCAAGGGCTCCAGCTTCCTGGAGCGGGTCTCCGAGGTGGACACGGTGGTGCTGGACAAGACCGGCACGGTCACCCTGGGCAGCCTGTCGGTCATCGGCCTGCACCCGGAGGGAGGCGTCGAGAGCGACGAGCTGCTCTCGCTGGCGGCCTCCTGCGGCTACGGCTCGCTGCACCCGGTCTCCCGCGCCGTGGTGGCGGAGGCCCAGCGTCGAGGCCTGCAGTTCGAGCAGCCCTCCGAGGCACGCGAGCACGCGGGCATGGGCATGGAGTCCGCCCGCGACGGCCGCACGCTGCGCCTGGGGCGTGCCAGCTGGCTGAAGCAGCGTGGACTCACCGTACAGCAGCAGGCCAGCGAGCGCGGCATCGTCGTGTGGCTCACCTCGGACGACCGCGTGCTGGGCTGGCTGGAGCTGGCGGATCGCCCCCGGCCCGAAGCCCGCGAAGCCCTGGAAGGCCTGCGAGCCATGGGCGCCCAGCGCCTGGTGCTGCTCACCGGTGACCGCCGCGAGGTGGCGGTGTCCGTCGCAGCCGAGCTGGGCGTGGACGAGTTCGAGGCCGAGGTGCTCCCGGAGCGCAAGGCGGAGCTGATCAAGGCGGAGCAGGATCAGGGTCGCCGCGTGATGATGGTGGGCGACGGCGTGAACGACGCGCTGGCCCTGCACAGCGCCGACGTGGGCGTGGCGGTGGGCGCGGTGATCAACGAGGTGGCCCTGGGCGGCGCGGACATCGCGCTGATGGGCAACAACCTGGCCCGCTTGCCGCAGATGGTGGATCTGGCCAACCGCACCCGCCGCACGATCAACGTGAACGTGGTGGTGGGGGTGGGTTTTTCCGTCGGCATGCTGGTGCTGGCCGCGGCGGGCATCATCGATCCGCTGCTGGGCGCGCTGCTGCACAACGGCGGCGCCATCTTCGTGGTCTTCAACAGCGCGCGCCTGCTGGCGGTGGCCGGCGACGAAGAAGAGGCTCCTAGCGCCTGAGCCCCAGCGCGGGGCGCTGCTCCTGGTCCTCGGTGGTGGCGATCAGCACCGGGCTCCCATCCTCACCCCAGCCGGGCGCACCGTCGCGCGCGAGACGTTGGGTGGCCAGCTCGATGTCGCCGGCATGCTCGCCGCTGCGGCTGACGGCCTCGAACACCACCACGGCGCCGCCGGTGCCATCGGCCAGCACCGCAGGCCTGCGCTCGGCATGCCCGCTGGAGGAGACCGCGGCGCTGCGCAGCCCCTCGTGCCACAGCAGGCTGCCGGAGGCCGAGAGCCGCTGGGCGGCGAGGTCCACGTCTTCGCTGAGATGCTCCGGTGGAGGGTGTATCTCGAAGACTGCGACGGCGCCGCCGCTGCCATCGGCCACCAGCACCGGGGCCTCTTCGGACCAGCCGCTGTGGGTGACCGCCACCGGCGCACCATCGCTCCAGCGCCCGAGGCCATCGGTGTCTATACGCTGGGCCATGATGTCCACGTCGCCCTCGCGCTCGCCCTCGAGCCACAGGGCCTCGAAGGCCGCGATGGCGCCCCCGTTGCCGTCGGGTATGGCCACCAGCGCCCGCTCCGCCAGCTGTGTGGCCGAGACGATCTTGTAGTCCTTGGCGGTCCCCGACCAGGGGAAAGACCCATCGACGCCGATCTTCTGCACCATGATGTCGGTGTCGCCGCTGACCTCGCCCTGCACGTCCTTTTCGGTGAAGAGCAGCAGGGCCCCGCCGCTGCCATCGGGCACCAGCACCGGCTCTCCCAGGGTCCCCATGGCACTCGCCAGCAGTCGGGGCTGCCCCCACAGCAGCTCACCGCCAGCCGAGACATGCTGCCCGAAGATCCGCGCCGCCGTGTCGGGAGCGTCGAAGGGCACGGACAGCCAGGCGACGATGATCCCTCCCCGGCCATCGGGCACCAGCGCGGGCGCGCTGGCGAGCTCGCCGGCGGGGGAGAGCAGGAGATAGCCGAGGGGATCGGAGCCCCAGCTCACGCTCCCATCGGCCCAGAGGTGCTGGGCCGCGATGCGAGGCGCCGCGGGACCTTCGGGCAAGATCACCTGGTGCAGGAAGACCAGGTAGGCTCCACCCTGGCCGTCGGGCGAGAGCACCGCGCCCCCTTCGGCCGCGGGGCTGTGGGCCAGCGGTACCAGCTCTACGGCCTGGTGGGCGCCCGCTTGCCCGGTGGCGCTGACGTGGACCGCCACCAGGTCTGCGTCTTGTTCCACCCGGACCTCGTAGAGCGCCAGCATGCCGCCCTCTGCGTCGCTGACGGCCAGCGGCCGGGAGAAGCTGACACCCGGCTCGCCGGGTCGCAGGACCAGCGCCTGCTCCCAGCGAGGCTGCCCGTCGGCGCTCCCCAGAAGCTGGAAGCCGATCCCGGCCTGGGGAGGCGTGCCGCGGTCCTGGTTCTCGAAGGCGACCAGCAGGGACCCGGGCAGGGCCAAAGCTGTGGGTCCGGGCTCCGGGGTCGGCGCCGGCTCCACCGGGGGAGCGGGAGCCGGCTGGTCGGGGCACTGGCAGGCCGCCAGCACCACCAAGAGTGCGGGGGACAGGCTCCTAGGCATTTTCTCCCTCGACGCGGCAGACCCGCGTGGCCTGGGCGAAGCCCTTGACCTTGACCGCGGCCTCCTCGGTGAATCGCAGCTGCTCGGCGTGAGGCGCGATGGTCTCCAGGGACGCCAGCACCTCGCCGCCCTGGGCCAGGCTGCACAGCCGCGAGGACAGGTTCACCCCCGGCCCGATGACGGTGTAGTCCAGCCGCATGGGGGCACCGATGCAGCCCACCACGGCTTCAGCGCTGTGCACCCCCACACCCATGCTCAGCTCCGCCAGCCCCGCCGCGGCTCGCCCGGGCGCCAGGGACGCCAGCCGCTCCTGCAGCGCCAGCCCGCAGCGCAGCGCCCGCAGCGCATCGTCATCTCGCCGCACCGGCGCACCCCAGGTGGCCATGAAGGCGTCGCCAACGAACTTGTCGAGCACACCTCCGAAGCGGAACACCACATCGACCATGTGCTCGAAGTGCTCGTTCAGCAGGGCCACCGTGGCCTCGGGACCGATGCGCTCCGACATGCGGGCGAAGCCGCGCAGGTCGCCAAACAGCACGCTGACAGGTCGCAGCTCCCCGTGACTGGTCAGGCTCAGCCGATCAGCCCGCGCCTCTTCCACCAGGGCCGGAGACAGGAACCTGGACAGGAACACCTGTCGCTCGGTCTCGCGCTCCACCCGCTGCAGCAGGCTGCTGCGCTCCAACGCCAGCGAGGCCTGGGCGGCGATGCCCACCACCAGGTGCAGATCCTTGTCTTCGAAGACATGGGGCTGGCTGCAGTTGTCCAGAAAGAGCACGCCGCGCGCTTCGCCCTGCACCGCGAGCGGCACCGCGATGGCGGCGCGGATGCCAGCATCGTGCAGAGAGTCGGCCTTGGAGAAACCCGCCGCCTGCTGGGCGTCGGCCAGCAGCAGCGCCTCGCCGCTGTTCAAGACGCGATCCACCAGCGAGCGCGAGATGCGCACCGGGTCGTCGTCCAGCGCCGCCCTGGCCGCGTGCACCTGCACCTTGCCCGCGTCGTTGCGCAGCAGGATGGCCCCGTGCTCCACCGGCAGCACCCGGAAGCAGAACTCAAGCACACCGGCCAGCAGCCCATCGGGCTCAGTGCAGGTGGCCAGCTGCAGCGAGAGCTCATGGGCCACGCGGAGCTTCTCGTAGTCGGTGCCCAGGGTGGCTGCGTCAGCCACGGAATCCACCGGAGGGAACCCATGAGGCTCCAGGCCGTGGATAGACGTGCGCACCATCTCGGAGGACACCGGCACCAGCTGCACATCCGGATCGGGTAGCGCCAGCGCCGCCACGAAGCGCACCTGGAAGGTGGCCGCCCCCAGCGTGACCGCGTCGCCGTGGCGCAGGGGCTGCACCGCGCAGCGTGCGCCGTTGACCAGCGTGCCATTGCGGGAGCCCAGGTCGCGCACCTGCCAGCCTCGGCCCACCGGCTCGAACACCAGGTGCGCCGCCGACACCAGCGGATCCGTCAACACCAGGTCGTTGCCCGACAGGCGGCCCACGCTCATGGGCCCGCGGGGAAAGAGCACCCGGGGGGACTCGCCCTGCAGGTGCAGCTCGAGGCGCAGCTGTTGCATGCCTGGAGGGTAGTACGTCATGGCATCACGGCGCCACCTGGAGTTGATCCGGTTTCGTGGACACCCCCACCGGTGTCCACTGAAGCGGGGCAGCTCCATACAACGCCTTCGAGAACCGGTACCGTGGGACCGCCGCGCTGCTGCGCGAGGGCCTGCTGGACCCCGCAGAGCTGGATCACCGACCTCAGACTGGATAACCACCGCGGCGCCATCCGAACCCTACGTACTGGAGAAGGCATGAACCTCGATCGCCTCCCTCTCGGCTTGTTGGTCGTCCTGACCCTGCTCATGGCCTGCCCGCCGGACAAGCCGGAGACGGGCCTGGACGACAGCGGAGCGGACACGGACACGGACACGGACGCGGACACCGACACTGACACCGACTCCGATGCCGACGCCGACACCGACACTGACACGGACACCACCGTGGAGGTCGTCACCGACCCCGAGAGCGGGCTGGTGTGGGAGAGCGCGGCCGCTGAAGTCGGCTTCGTCCACCACGAGGGCGGAGCGAACCGCTGCGCGAGCCTCGGCGCCGCCGGTCGCGACGACTGGCGCCTGCCGACCCTCTCCGAGTACGCCGATGTGCTCGGCGGCTGTGACAGCGACGTGTTGGCCGGCGAGCCGGGGCAGTGCACCGCCTGCGCTGACAGCGAGCGCTGCGCCGCGCTCTTCCCCGACGAGCTGACCGACAGCGCCTGGTACTGGACCTCGACCTCGTATGCCACTGCGCCCAACCTCTACGCCTACGTCGGCATGCACGACGGCAACATCGGCTACGTCGACGAGGATCTCCTGAACCTGGCGCGCTGCGTCGCCCCCTGAGGAGCGCCGCGCGCGAGGTCCTCGTCCTCGGCCCCGAAGGCGGCCTGCCGCTGGCTTCGGCGACATCAGGGAGCAGACCATGATCGAAAGGGCGGTCCCGCTCGCGCTGCTGCTCCTCGCCGCCTGTGCCGGCGAGGTCGACACCGACGAGACGAGCCGACCATCAGGCGGTGACGACACCGCGCCCCCCGATCCGGACGCTCCCTTCGTGGACGTCACGGCCGGGGTGTGGCACAGCTGCGGCCGGCGCGAGTCCGGCCTGGTCCATTGCTTCGGCAGGGATGACCGCGGCCAGTCGACCCCGCCGGATAGTGTCACCTTCGTCGATGTCAGCGCGGGGGACTACGTCACCTGTGGGGTGGCCACCGACACATCGGTCACCTGCTGGGGCACCAGCGAGGGCGACCTCGACTTCCACAGCGGGCTCCCCACCACCGTGGGGAGAAGGAGAAGGTGAAGGAGAAGAAGGAGAAGGAGGAGAAGGGGTCTGGTTGATATCATTACTATTTAGAAAAAGGTAATGATATCAACCGGAGTAGTGTCCCACGGTCAGCGGCGGCTACAGCGTGTCCTGTGGCCTCACGACCGAGGGCGCGGTGCGGTGTTGGGGGAACAGCATGGAGGGAGCCCACCTGCCGCCCGACGGCCGCTTCATGGCGGTCGATACCGGCAAAGAGCACGCCTGTGCGGTGCGCGTGACCGGAGAGATCAGCTGCTGGGGAGCCGAAAACCAGGGCCAGAGCAGCCCCTGACGAGGACGGGCCCCTGCTACCGGGGACCCGCCTGGTTCCCCCCCTCCATCTCGAACGCCACCTTCACCTCCACGGTCGCCCCGTCCTTGGGTTCGGGGAACTGCATGCGCAGGGTGCGGCCGATGAAGCAGCTGTTGACGGTGTCGCTGTCGAGGGTGTCCGAGGCGACCGATGCCGTGGACACGCCCCCGTCGGCCTCGATCTCGAACACCAGCTCCAGGCCCCCCGCCAGCCCTGGGTGCTTGTACAGCTCGCGCTGGTAGCAGTAGCGAAGCTGGTGCATGTGTCGGTTGATCACGGCTTCCACCAGAGACCTGTCCAGCAGGCCGCTAAGCTCCAGGGCTCCCATGCGCGCCTGCCCGGTGGTCCTCGAGTCGTCTCCGTCCCGGGGAGGGGGGCCGTGGGCTCCGATGAGTCCGCCGATGCCGCCCTCCAGGTTGGCATCCAGCGCCCGCAGCAGCGTCGGCTTTCTCACCACCTCGGGTAGCTGGCCGACCAGCACCGTGAGCTGCTGGTCTGCAGGGATGGAGATGGGCCCGGGCGCGGAGCCTGCCTCGGTGCCTGAGGCCAGCTCTGCCAGGTAGCTGCCGGAGCTGCGGTCCTTCAGCCTGTCCCAGGCCAGGTCGAGCGTGGACGCGGTGGGCTCGCCAGCGTCGCTGCGTTCATCAGCCTGTACCAGGAAGTGGAACTCGCTGTACTGGGCCTGGGCCGCGGTGTGCACCACCTGGGCCAGGGTGGCCAGGGGCACCTGCCGGTCGACGATCAGCAGCAATCGGCCGTGCCAGGCCGCGGGCTCCTGGCCCTGGGCCCAGGGGGCGCAGCCCAGCTCGGTGTAGCTCTTGCCGCTCTCGGCGAACTCCAGCAGCCGATCGTAGAGCCGCGTGGCCTGCTGGCCGCGCAGCTCCGGTCCCGGGATGACGCCCCCATCCAGAGGCAGCAGGGGGCAGCCCGCCACGCTCAGCTGGTCGAGCCCGATCTGCACCGCGGCCAGCTGCAGGGGTAGCCGGCCGATGACGTCCTGGCCCTCGATGCAGGCAGCCAGGGCGGAGTCGTTGATGCTCGCGGACAGCGACAGGCCGCACTGGCCGGGAACCAGGAAGCTGCTGGCGGGCACCGAGGCGGCCTGGCTGACGGCGGGCAGCGTGAGCTCCTGCACGGGCAGCGAGGCGTCGAAGCTCTTGTGGCAGCCGGCGAGGGCCGTGAAGCCTGTCAGCCAGAGGACGCGACCGGGTGGGATCCGCATTGGGACTCCTGTGGCGGAACCTGCGCCGCGGCGGGCTCGCAGGCCGGGAAGGGACCACCTGGAGCGAGCAGGGCCCCGAGGGTGACGGTGCCCGCTTCGTCCAGCGGCTGCACAACAGCGGGCAGGCTGGGGCTGCGCAGCTCGGCGATGCGCCCATCGACCTGCAGCTCGCCCCCGCGTGCCTCGAGCTCGGGCGTGGAGATCCGGGGGCAGCCGGCGCTGAGCGGAGGCAGGAGCAGGAATCTGTGGCCAGCGCGCACGGGCCCTCCAGGACCTGGGGTCTGGAGATCCGACTTAGTCCGATCTGCGCTGGCTGGCTGGTGACAGCGGGCTCCTAGGAGCCCTCGGGAAAGCTCATGTCTACTGCGACCCACCAGTGCCTAC
>CAZEJJ010000249.1:0-8318 GCA_964512185.1 uncultured Enterobacterales bacterium
CCTGGCCTTGAGGTTGATCTCGGTGACCGAGACCAAGTCCACCGTGATCGTGGGCACGGTCACCAAGGTGCAGGGCGTCTATCGGATGGTTCATCCGGGCTTCGTGGATTGATCCCCCACAACAACGAAACCGCCACCCGCTGGGCGGGTGGCGGCGCTGCTGGCGGCGTGAGCCGCGCGGAGCTTATTCCGGGTAGGTGATGGTGCCGCTGCCCTGGATGTCGTAGATGAAGTCGCCCAGCTCGACGATGTCGTAGCGGTCGATGTTGTCGGCCAGGAGCACCAGGTTGGGATCGTCCCCGCCCAGGTCGACGCGCACCTCGTATTCGGCCGTGGAGCCAGCGCAGCTGCCGTAGGAGGCCACCGCCACCTGGTGGGTGCCGTCGGTGGTCACGGTGTAGAGCGTGGAGGGGCAGTAGTAGGCGGGCGGCGGATAGCTGCAGTCGAAGCTGTCGTCGCTGTAGGCCACCGAGCAGGCGTCGGGGTCGTTGAGCCACATGAGCGGATCGAAGGCGGTGGCGGAGTCGATGGTGTCGATGGCCACGTAGGCGTCGGTGCCGGCGGTGGCGTCGAAGGTCCACACATCGACGATGGCCCCGTCGCAGTCCATGTCGGACTGGCCGGTGGCCATGGTGCCCGCATCGACGTTGCTGGAGAGATCGTAGGCTTCCAGGTAGGAGCCGCAGCCGTCGTAGTAGTTGGCGTAGTACTCGGTCTGGGCAGAGGTGTAGGACCAGGTCCACTCGATGTCGTCGTCCGTGCGGGTGAAGGTGCCGTTTGACCCGCCATCGTAGGACAGCACGAAGAAGTACGGGCCGGGGTAGTAGCCCGCGCCGTAGTAGCTGAGATCGTAGGAGAAGCCCGTGACGAAGGCGTCGCTGTAGCTGCCGTAGTACCCGGTGTACGAGTCCATGTGGGCCATCATCATGTTCACGTAGTAGCTGTAGTCGATGTAGGACAGCAGCGGGTGCAGGTAGCAATCGTCGGTGCCGTCGTCGGTGGTGACGGTGGCGTCCATGGCGAAGGCGAAGTCGCAGCCCGAGCAGGTGCCGGTGTACGGGGTGCCCACCAGGTCGATGGCGGCGTCGCAGACCGTGGCGCCGTCGTCGGTGGTGTTGTAGGTCATGGAGCCGGCGAAGGTGGGGCCATCGGTGTCGGCGTCGGTGTCGGCGTCGGTGTCGGCGTCGGTGTCGGCGTCGGTGTCGGTGTCGGTGTCGGTGTCGCCTTCAGGGTTGGCCGTGTCATCCTTGACCGGGCAACCCAGCAGGGTGACGCCGAGGCCGATCACCACCAGGGGGAAGAGTGAGCGAAGGGTCATGGGTCTCCTCGAAGCAGCAGAGGGTTGGCTGATGCGGCCGCAGTGTAACGCATAGACCCGGAGCTTGTGGGGTTCTGGGTCGGCCTGCGGACGAGGCGCCGAGGGCAGCGTCAGTGCTCGGCCAGGTACTCCTCCACGAAGTGGCGTGGGCTCAGGGGCTCGCCGGTGGCCTGCTCGATCAGCTGGCTCCAGTGCATGCTGGCGCCGGGCCTGAAGACGCGCTCCACCATCCACTCGCCCACGCGCGGATCGCTGCAGTAGTCGAGCTCAGCGAAGCCTGCGCCCTGGTAGAGCTCCGCCGAGATGGCGGCCAGCAGCTGGGAGGCCAGCATCTCGCCCATCAGGTAGTTGTGGTAGTAGACGGGTGCTGTGACCACGTGGATCTTGGTGGCCCAGTCTGCGGCGGCGCGGCCTTCTGGGCGCGTGAGGAGCTGGTGCCGCTCCACCAGGCTCCACCACAGCTCGTCCAGGTCCTGCTCCGGATCAGCATAGAGGCTGCGCTCGAAGTCCACCATCACCAGCGACCAGCGGGCGAAGACCAGCTGCAGCAGGCGCTCGGTGCGCGCCAGGTCCTCCACCGCCGGCTGGATCTCCTCGGGCGCCAGGCCGGTGGCGTGCACGATCCAGGCCGGGTCCTTGGACAGGCGGCCGAACATCAGCGCCACGGCCTCGGTGGTGAAGGAGTGGGCCGCGCTGCGCAGCGTCCAGGGCAGCTCTGGATCGATGTACTGGTCGTAGACCGCGTGGCCCAGCTCGTGGAGCATGGTGGACATCCAGTACTCGTCGTCTTCCAGGTTGCAGAAGACCCGGACGTCCCCGCTGCGGTCGATGTCGGTGCAGTAGGCCGAGGGCTGCTTGCCTTCACGGGGGTAGAGGTCGGAGCGCTCGATGATGGCGGCGGTCTCCAGGCCGATGCCGGCGAAGAAGTCGATGTTGACCTGCTCGACGCTGCGCCCCCGGTAGAAGGCGTCCAGGTCGGTCTCGCCCATGCGGGGCGCCTCCTGAAAGAAGGGATCGGAGTAGTGCCAGGGCATGAGCTGGTCCGCGGGCACGGCCAGGCGCTCGGCCAGCACCTGGTCCAGCTCGGCCTTGAGCTGGGCGAAGGGTTCGCTGGTGAGCTGCGCCATCTCGTCGAACAGAGCCTTGACGGTGGCCGGGTCCTGCTCCCCGAGCAGCAGGCGCATCTGGTAGAAGTCGGGGTAGCCGGCCTGCTGTGCGGCCTGGTTGCGCAGCTTCACCAGCTCCACCATGGGTTCGGCCACCAGCGGCCCCACCTGCTTGGAGGCCTCCCAGGCCTTGCGCCGCAGCTCGTCGTCGGTGCTGGTGGACAGCATATCGTAGATGCCGTTGGCGTCCACCTCTTGGCCGTCGATGGTGCCCCGGTGGGTGGAGTAGCGCTCCTCCACCTGCACCGACAGCTCCACCATGCGCGCCATGAGCTGGGCGTCGATCTGGTTGGGGGCGTAGTCGTTGTGCACCAGCAGCAGCTGTCGCCGCAGCTGGGGGTCGGAGAGCCTGTCGTCGGCGAGCCAGGCCCGCAGCTGGGCGAAGGACCCGGCGTCGGCGTGCAGCCGGCGCAGCTCCAGCTCCAGGCGGCCCGCGTCTTGCCAGGCTCCGGGGGCGCCGGTGGTGGTGGCCTCCCACCAGGCCAGGTTCATCTGCCTGGCCACGGGGGCGACGGCCTGCTCGTGCGCCTGCAGGAAGGCCAGGGCCTGGCTGGCCGGCTCGCTCTCCACGAGGGGCTCGGCGGGGGCGCCGGGCTTGGGACAGGCCGGAGCGAGCGAGAGCAGGCTGGCCAGCGCGAGGGCGGGAGGGAACCGGGTCATGGCTGCTCCGAGGCGCGAGGCGAGAGCGCCTCCTAGCCCGATCGCGATGGGTGCGGCGAGGAGAGGCGGATCCTGCCCCGGATCGCGGGTCGCGGACCGCTGTCCCTCGCCCTCCGGAGGCTCGCGGCCGCCGGAAGCGATAGGATTCAACAGGTCCCATGGCTGCAGCACGCGATCCATCCCAGCCCCCCGCGGTCCCGTCCGGCGACGAGAGCCAGGCTGCGCCGTCTTCCGCGGGCGGCGAACAGCCCCTCGCCGGCGAGGGCGCGCCCGGATCGGACGACGAGGTCCTGCCCGCGGGCTCCGGTGGCAGCACCAGCCTGCTGTCCGCGCCTCCCCCACCGGCTCCCCCCACCGACCTGGGGCCAGAGCAGCTCGAGCTGTACATCCGCGCCGCCATGCACCAGGATCGCAGCCCTGGCGTGGTGGTGGTGGTCTGCCATCCCAAGCGCATGTTCAAGGTCCCCCGGGGGCTGTTCAAGGCGCTGGAGCGCGCGGGCTGGGAGCTGCGCGTGGTGGAGACCCAGGCTAACCGGGTGGCCTCGGTCAAGCGCATCCGCGACACCCTGCGCGAGGCCGCCCAGCTGGGCAAGCCGCTCGATCTGCTGGTGATCAGCGGCGACGGCAGCCTCGACCACCACGTGCTCGTCGCTGCGTTCTGGGCCTTCTACCCCGATCGCGTAGCCTACCGGCCAGGAACGGTGGACTGCTCGGGGCTGCGCCCCCTCGACCTGGCCGCGCTGCCTACGCACCTGCGCAAGGCCTTCGCCACGCCGCTGCCCGCCTGCGACAGCCTCGATCCCTCACCCGAGCTGATCCGCGACCTGTGGCTGCTGCGCGACAGCCTGGAGAGCCTGCTGCGCAAGCGTGCCTCCCTGCGGCGCATCGAGCGCCGGGCCGGGCGTTCGCGCAGCGATCTGCTGTTGCGCGTGGCCGTGCTGGCCACCCTGATGCCCCACAGGGTGGTGCTGCGGCCCCATGGCTTCGATCTGTCGAAGCTGGCCGACGCATCCCAGGAGCAGACCTTCCAGGGCCTCTATCCCTACGTGCGCTCCATCTGCTGCTACCCCGCGGGCACCGCCGCCGACAACGCCGTGTTCTCCGGTGTGCCCGGCTGGGTCTACGCCCAGTTCGCGGGTGCGCTCAGCCGCTTCGGCTGGCTGGACGGCCTGCGCAGGCGCTGGGAAGAACAGGTCACCCGGCGCTTCATGGCCTACTTCACCCGCAACTCGGTGGTGGTGCCCGCCCGGGTGTCGGTGGTGGGCTTCGACGGCCTGTGGCAGGCCATCAGCAGCCACGCCGCGGGTGGGCCGGGGGCCGGGCGCTTCTTCACGGCCGACCTCACCTCCAAGACCAAGGGCATGGCGGGCTACCTGCTGCGCATCCCCAAGGTGATCACCCAGGAGGGGCTGCTGGGAGCCACCATCGTGCGGGTGTCCTCCCGCTACGCAGACGGGCGTCTCAAGTCCTTCACCGAGGCTCAGCTGGCCGAAGGTCTGTACACCAACCGCACCTTCATCGCCGGCGTGGGCTCGGTGGTCACCACCGGCCCCACCAGCCTGGCCGGGCAGAGCTCCCTCGCCCTGCTGCCACCCATCTGGAACCGCGCCGGGCGCGGAAAGCGCGGGCTCAACTTCCGCGGCGTGGGGGTCTTCGTAGAAGCAATCGTCAAGGGCGTGCTGGCCCGCGGCCTGCACCTGCTGGGCCTGGGTGTCGGCAACATGGCCGGCGGCGGGCGCTTCGCCATGCTCATGCCCGAGCACCAGGTCGCCATCAAGGAAGGTGAGGAGATCCAGGTGGACTACCTCACCCTCGGTGGTCACCCGCGCGGGGTGCCCGTGCAGGTCAGCGGCGACCCCTTCCAGGCCTGGCGTATGAGCATCCGCTCGGCCTGGTCTCCCATCCCGCTGCTCGGCGAGTCCCGCTCGCTGCTGCTGGCCACCACCCGCGCCGTGCTGGCGGATCTGCGGCTCAAGCAGGGCTACAACCTGCGCGCCGAGTACATCGGTGGGGCCCACTTCTTCTGGCACCACCTGGGCGAGGAGTGGTCCGCGGCCTACCAGGAGCGGGTGGGCCTGGTGCAGGCGCCCCTCTGGCTGCCGCTGTCCCTGGTGGCCATGCAGCGGCGGCTGCTGCGGGCCTGGCAGGACGCGGGAGCGGGCGACTTCGTGGACACCAGCGAGGCCGGCATCAGCCTGGGGCGCCGTGGGCGCTACGCCCACAACAACGACCAGAGCGCCCACCTGGTGGTGCTCCGCGAGCCGCGCAGCTCGCTGCTGGTGCGCCAGATCCGCCGGGCCCCCGAGCAGGGCTGCGTCTACGAGAACCGCGCCCGCTACCACCGCGTGGGGGCTTGGTACATCATCCACGAGAGCCGCACGGTGGCCTGGCGCGACGAGGGCGCGCCCACCATCGTGCAGGAGGATCACTGGTTCCGCAGCACCCAGGACTTCCAGCAGGCGGCGCCGGCGTTCTTCCCGCTGCACGGCGACGCGCCCCAGGGGCCGGGCCTGTTCCCGGTGGTGGAGAGCGAGGACGACACCGAGGTGCTGCCGCCCCGTCCGGAGCGCAGGTGAGCCACTACAGCCAGCTGCGGCGCCAGTTGCCGTCGTGGCTGCCCGGCGGGGCCTGGCCAGCTCGGAGCGCGGCCGTCAGCCCCCGCACCTCCTCCTGGAGGTAGGGCCGCCAGCACAGGTCCACGCGGAAGCCGCGCGCGCCCGCGGCCCGCAGCGCATCGAGATGGGGTGCCAGGCACAGGGGGCGGCCGTCCACCAGCACGCTCAGGCTGCCCTGCCGCGCGCGATGGTAGGGGTGCTCCAGCTCGTCCAGGACCGTGTCGGGCACGGGGCCATAGGGGCCTTGGGGCGGCAGCGCCGAGCGGAACACGGCCACGTCGGAGTAGAGCACCACCGTGGCGCGCGCGCCCAACACGGAGAGCTGCGCCTTCAATGTTGGGCGATCCAGCTCCAGGGGGAGCTGGAGCTCCTGGACTCCGAGCTGCTCCTGCAGGCTGGCGGCAGCCCAGGGATTGCAGGCATAGAGCAGATCGTCGGCGATGCGTGCTTCGTGGGGAGCCTCCGCCAGCAGCGCGGCGTGGGAGAGGTTGGACAGCACCCAGCTGCGGATCCCCAGCGCCCTGGCCTGCTGCAGCTGGTGGCCCATCCGCTCGGCATCCGCGCCGCGTAGCACCGGCGGCAGGACACAGCGCAGGCTGTCGGCGGGGATCAGCTCGCAGCTGCGCTGCAGGCGGCGGGGATCCGCGGGATCGAGCACCAGCTCCAGGGCGGTGAAGCCCAGCGGCAGCCCGAGGGCCAGCAGCTGGGGTCGGTCGCTGCGCAGGATCCAGCGCTCCTCTGGGCCGTCCTGACCAGGCAGCGGCGTCTGCTCGGGGGCGTCGGGGTAGCGCGCGTCCAGCTGCGTCAGCTCCAGGGCCAGCTCCAGCCGGCGCAGGATGTCGCGTCGGACTCGCCGTAGCGCCTTGGGGGGGGTGCGCAGCGGCGAGTCCAGCCGGACCTGGCAGCGGACCTCACCCAGGGTGCTGGTGCCCTCGCGGCGTCGGAGCAGCGCGCGGATTTGGGCGGCCTGCAGGCCGTCCACTGGCTCGGGACCCAGCGGGTAGCTGCGCTCCACCTGTGCGCCGTGGCAGCTGGCCCGCAGCCACAGGCTGCCCGCGTCGGCCTTGGCCTGCAGCCGCACCGCGGGGGCGTCGGGCGGGGGGCTTGCAGCGCGCTGGGGCCGGGGCTGGAAGCGGCGGGTGATGGAGGGGCTGTGGGCCAGGCGCAGCTCGGCGCCGGCGGCGACAACGCGGCGGGCGGGCAGGGGCAGGCGCAGCCGTGAGCCGGGCCTGGCGGTGGAGACGGGCTGGCCGCCCGGATCCGCCAGCCACGCGAGATCCAGGTGACCCAGGCGCCCCTCGGTGCAGGCCACCAGGAGCCGATCACCGCGCTCGAAGGCGCGCTCCACCGAGACCAGCAGGTGGCTGGCGCTGACCTGCAGCACCCGCCCCACCCGGACGCCCAGGTGCCCCTGCACGGCGGGCTGTACCTGGACGAGCGCCGCGCCGGCGGGGGGATCCTGGCCAGGCTCAAGCAGGTAGCCGCTGGAGGCGCGCCGGGAGAAGAGGGTCCGGACCGCGCGCTCCGCCTCGGCCCGCTCCCAGCCCGGCGGCGGGGCCTGTCTCGTGGCGCAGGCCAGGGCGCCGCGGTAGGCGTGCACCGCCGCGCCCACCCAGGCCGGGGAGCGCAGGCGGCCCTCGATCTTCAGCGCGTGCACGCCGGCCTCCACCAGGGCGGGGACCAGGTCCAGGCCCACCAGGTCTCGCAGGCTGAAGGGCAGCCCCTGGGGCTCGCCATTTGGGTCGTGGAAGGGCCGGCGGCAGGGCTGCAGGCAGCGGCCGCGGTTGCCGCTGAAGCTCTCTGCGCTGGCCTGGGACCAGCCCGGGTGCAGGGGCTGCCCAGCGGCGGAGCGACCCTGGGCCGAGCGGCCCCTGCGGCGCCCCTCGGCCAGGGCGCTGGCCAGGCACAGCCCCGAGGCGCTGAAGCACAGGGAGCCGTGCACGAAGACCTCCAGCTCCAGCTCTGGCAGCTCCCGTCGGATGTGGCGGATCTCGGCCAGGTCGAGCTCCCGCGCCAGCACCGCGCGCCGGAAACCCAGGGAGGCGGCCTGTCGGGCCCCCCCCAGGTCGTGCACGGCCAGCTGGGTGCTGGCGTGCAGGCGCAGCCCGGGACAGCGCCGCTGCGCGAGGCGCGCCAGGCCCAGGTCCTGCACGACGATGGCGTGCACGCCGCAGTCCTGGCACCAGCGCAGCAGGCGCAGCGCCGTGGGCAGCTCGTCGGCTCGCAGCAGGGTGTTGAGGGTGACCAGCACCTTGCAGCCCTGATCCCGGGCCTGCTGGGTGGCCACCGCCAGCTGCCGCAGGCTGAAATTGGTGGCGTGGGCCCGCGCCGAGAGGTGGCGCAGGCCCAGGTAGACGGCGTCGGCGCCGTGCTCCAGGGCCGCCTGCAGGGCGGCGGGGCTGCCAGCGGGCGCCACCAGCTCGGGGAGGGGAGGGGACATGTGCCTGCTCTTCGAAGCTGCCCTCGTAGCCCGCCTGACGGCGACCTGTTCTGTCGCCCGCTCTAGGAGCAGGCGACAGAACCCCGAATCTACTGCGGCCCAGCAGTCGCGACTGCGGC
>CAZEJJ010000250.1:0-8206 GCA_964512185.1 uncultured Enterobacterales bacterium
GTGCCCGTGCAGACCCCGCTGTCCATCGGCGGGCTGGCGGCGCCCTTCCGCATCCAGGCCTTCCGCAAGCTGGTGGCCGAGATGCAGGCCACCGGCAAGGACGTGGCGGGCGTGGTGCGCGTGGCCCACCGCATCTCCGCGGGCATCCTGGCGGCGGCCCGCCAGCCGGGGGTCTCCCTGGTGCTCATGGGCTGGAGGGCCACGTCCAAAGAAGCCCGCCGCGCCACCACCTCGGTGCTGGGCGCCACCATGGACAACGTCATGCGCCGCATCCCGGTGAACGTGGCGGTGGTGCGTATCTGGGGCGACTTCGAGAAGATCGAGCGGATCCTGCTGCCCTCGGCCGGGGGTCCCAACGCCCGCTTCGCGGCGAAGCTGGCCCGCGACCTGCAGCTGGTCCACGGCTGCGAGGTGGTCACCATGGGCGTGGTCAAGCCCGGCGCCAGCGATCTGCGGCGCGGTCGGGCCATGGGCTTCCTGGAGGTCACCGCCGCCGAGGCTCGCGGGCTCGAGTGTGACATGATGCTGGTGGAGAACGACGACGTGGTGACGGCCATCCTGCAGGAGGCCACCAAGGGCTACGACCTGGTGATGATGGGCGCCAACAGCGACGATGTGCTCAAGAACCTGGGCTTCGGCAACATCCCCGAGGCGGTGGCCCAGCGCTCGCCCTGTTCCGTGATGATGGTGCGGCGGGGCTGAGCGTTGGTCTGCCAGGCCATGGCCCTCAGGCTGGGCATCCTGGACCTGGCGGAGCCTGCAGGCCCTGGATCGCGTGGACTGAGTTGACACCTGCGCCTCCCCCTGGTGTGAGCTGGCGCGAGCGGCCGGCCCGCAGCATCCTGCGCCTGCAGGGCAGCACCGATCCCTGGTTCGTGACCCGCTACGGCATGAACCTGTACCGCGGCTGCCAGCACGGCTGCTGGTACTGCGACGGACGGGCTGAGAAGTACAGGGTCGAGGGCGACTTCGCGCGGGACATCGCGGTGAAGTCCAACGCGCTGGAGCTGCTGGAGCGGGAGCTCTCTCGCCTGCCCGAGCCCGGCTTCCTGTTCCTGGGCGGGGGTGTCTCCGACAGCTGGCAGCCGGCCGAAGCGCGCTACGGGCTGGCCAGGGGAGCGCTGGAGCTGGCCCTGGAGCGGGGGCTGCCGGTGCACCTGCTCACCAAGTCCGCCCTGGCGGAGCGGGACCTGGATCTGCTGGCCGCCGTCGACGAGAGGTCCCGCGCCATCGTGGCCTGCAGCATCATGACCACCGACGAGGGGATCCGCGAACGCTACGAGCCCGGCGCGGCTCCCATCGAAGCGCGCTGGGCCCTGCTGCGGCGGGCCAAGGCCCTGGGGCTGGCCACCGGCCTGATGGCCATGCCGGTGCTGCCGGGCATCTCCGACCAGCCCGAGGCCATCGACGCGCTGCTGGGCCGCGCCGCTGGAGAGGGCGTGGACTTCGCCCTCTGCGGCGGGCTCACCCTGCGCCCTGGGATCCAGAAACAGGCCTTGCTGGAGCAGGTGCGCTGCCACCACCCGGATCTGCTGCCCGGCTACGAGCAGGTCTACCAGCAGGAGCGCCCCTCGGGTGGCGCCGACGGTCGCTACTACCGTCGCCTGGAGCTGCGCTTCTTCGAAGCCATGCAGCGCCACCGCCTGGCGGGCCGCCTGCCGCGGCCGCTCTTCACGGGCCTGCTGCCCCAGTACAGCGAGGTGGCGGTGCTGTTGGAGCATCGCGAGCACGAGCTGAGCGCCCAGCGCCAGCGAGCCCCGTGGCTGGGGCGTTCTGGCATTGCGCTGCAGGGCTGGGCGCGGGCCGAGCTCTCGGCGCTGCGCCGGCGCCGGCGGCCGGGGGCCTGGCAGCAGCTGGAGCAGCGCTTCCGCGAGCGAGTGGAGCGCGGCAGTCTGGCGGGAATCGAGGGGCTCGACGCGCGCGCACTGCCCGAGATCGAGGCTCTCGTGTCGACGCTGCCTGCGCCCCGCGGCCAGGCCCAGCTGGGTCTACTGTGACAGGATGATCGCCAGGATCGGCAGGCCCAGGTAGGCCAGCAGCACGATGCTGACCGGCCAGGCCGGGCCCCGGGCGGCCAGCTTGCCCAGCTGAACCGCGGCCCAGATGGGCACCCGCTTGAGCGGCCAGAAGATGGTGATGCCGCAGATGTTGAACAGCAGGTGGGCGAAAGCTACGGCCACGCCGGTGAGCTCGCCCAGCGACAGCGCCGCCAGCATGGCCGTGATGGTGGTGCCCACGTTGGCGCCCATGGTGAAGGGCAGCACCTGGCCCAGGCTCAGCAGGCCCGCGCCCGCCAGGGGAACGATCAGCGAGGTGGTCACCGACGAGGACTGCACCAGCGCGGTGAGCACCACGCCCAGCAGCAGGGCCCTGAACCCCGTGCGGAAGATGTAGGCGTCGAAGACCCGCTGCACCCGGTCGAGCACCACCGAGCGCATGATCTTGACGATGGCGGTGAGGGACACCATCAGCAGGCCCAGCCCCGTGAGGAAGATCGCCGTCGTGGCATCGAAGACGAACCGCTCGTAGTGGCTCACGAAGGTGGCGACGCCCGCCACGACCACCGAGAAACCCAGCACGAAGACCAGGGTCTGCTTGTCTTCCCGGATGCGCCTGGCCAGCCAGGTGACCGCCATGAAGAAGGCGAAGGCCATGCAGAGGATGACCGTGAACTGCACCAGGTCTGTGGAGTGGCTGAACCAGCCCTTGACCAGGTCCACCTGGGGGCCCACCAGCAGCTTGAGGGGGCTGGTGAACTTGAGGCCGCCCATGCCCTCCAGGGCCCGGGCGATGGCCAGCGAGCCGTGCCCCAGGAAGTTGGTGGCGATCTGGATCGGCAGGAGCACCAGCACCGTGAACCAGTTGAAGGCGTCGTGGGCCACCGCGGCGCTGAAGGCGCGCTGGAACTCGGTGCGCCGGTTGGCCTGGCCCAGGGACACCAGCGTGGCCGTGATGGAGGTGCCGATGTTGGCGCCCATGATGATGGGGATCGCCAGCTCGAGCGCCACGATGGGATCGTCGCCCAGCACGCCCGCCGCCACCAGGCCCACCGTGATCGACGTGGTGGTGGATGACGACTGGATGATGCTGGTGACCAGGATGCCGATCAGCAGGCCCATCAGGGGGTTCTGGGCCAGGTCCTGGATCAGCGTCTCGCCGTAGCCGGAGCCCAGGCTCTTGAAGGCCCCCAGCAGCTTGATGGCCACGAAGAACACGTTCAGGGCCAACGCGAAGCCCAACACCTTGGCGGTGCCCACGATCCCAGCGCGTGCTCGCTCGTTCATGGCAGCGGGTCCGGGCAGTGCCGCCGCGCTCGCGGTCGGCCCTCGCGGTCGACGGCACGCGAGGTGAGCCGTCTAGCCGCTTCGCGCCACCTCGGCCGCCGCCACGTGTAAAAAAAGCTGGCCCCGCGATCTGTCAGGAAGGAGGGGAAAAGTATGCAGCCCCCAGCATGGGGCCGCCGGTATCGGCGCTTCGTGATAGTCATGCTCCGAACCGCGCTGCGCCCTCTGGAGGTCCTCATGGCGCCCAGCTTCTTCGGCCTGCTCAGAGACCACTCGCTGCTCGATGTCTCCCGTGGTCTGTCCCTGGACATGCTGCGCACCACCCACGAGATGTTCCGCATCGTGGTGCAGGCCATCCGCGAAGAAGCCAACCCCCCGGTGCAGGGCAAGCTGCGGCTGCTGGACCAGCAGGTCAACAAGGGCCAGCAGGAGGTGCGCCGCAAGGTCTTCGAGGCCCTGTCGCTGTCCCAGGGCAAGAACCTGGGCGACGGCCTGCGCCTGCTCAACATCGTCATCGATCTCGAACGCATCGGCGACTACACCAAGAACGTGGCCGAGCTCGACGCCATGTTCCCCCGCTCGCTGGAGTTCGGCGAGTACACCGCCGTGGTCGAAGAGGTGCTCGACGCCACCGCGCGCATGTTCGAGATCACGCACGCCGTGGTGGAGCATGGCAAGAGAGAAGACGCCGAGCAGGGCCTGGCGCTGTACCAGCGCGTCGCCCTGATCTGCGACAGCCACATCGAGAAGGCGATCCTCTACAAGGTGGACGAAGACACCGTGCCCCGTGACCTTGTCGGGCTGGTGCTGCTCATGCGCTACATGAAGCGCGTCGCGGCGCATCTCAAGAACGTCTGCTCCACCGAGGTCAACCCCTTCCACCGGATCGGGTTCAGGACCTAGCCCCGGCGACGGCTAGCACTCGAGCAACCGCGCTCGGGTTGCCTGGTCTGCGCAGGCCCAGATCTCCAGCACGGTCTGCTGGAGATCCGCGGGATCGGTGGCCAGGCGGAGGGCCTCTCCCAGCAGCAGGACGCAGCGCTCAGGTCGCTCCCGAGCCAGGGCGGCCAGGGCGGCCAGGGCGAGCCAGTGGTGGCGCACAGCATGGGGCAGCTGCGCCGCATGCTCCAGCACCAGCTCGCAGGGGATGGCGCCGGAGCGCGCCAGGCTGCGCAGCTCGGGCACCAGGCCGAAGGCCGCGGCGTGCTGGAAGATCGCCTCCACGCCGGCCCCTGCGGACCGCATGCGTTGAAGATCCTTCGCCAGCTGCCGGTGCAGCTCGCGCACCCGCGGTCGCCGTGGACGGCTCAACCCCGAGGGGTGCACCGGGTCGGGGGAGCAGCGCAGTCGCAGGGAGGGAGACTCGATGAAGGCCATGGTGGGCTCGGGGAGCGGGGGCCCCGGAGGCTGATGCAAGAGCCTTGCCCGCCGATAGTCGGCTTTTCACCGTTCGAGGGTTCGACGATCGACGAAGTCGACTTCGACGTTTCGACGCTCTTCGACGCTGGTCAGTCCCAGACGATGTCGCCCGAGCCCGACTCCTGCACGTCCAGGTCACCCACGTCTTCGACGCGGATGTCGCCGTTGCCGTCGTGGATGGTCACGGTGCCCGTGACCTCACGCACGGCGATGTCCCCGGAGCCGTCACGGATGCGCAGGTCGCCGATGACGCCGTAGACGTCCAGGTCGCCGTTGCCATCTTCGATCTCCACGTCGGCGGCGACGGACTCCAGCCGCAGATCGCCGCCGCCGTCCTCCAGCAGCACCGGGCCGGCCACGTCGCGGATCTCGAGGTCGCCGTTGCCGTCATCCAGGATCAGCTCGCCGCCCACGCCGATGACGCGCAGGTCGCCGGTGCCGTCGGTGATGCGCGCGTCGGCCGCGATCTGCTCGATGTCCGTGTCGCCGTTGCCGTCCTCCAGCTCCAGGGAGGCGAAGGAGCGGACGGTGAGGTCACCGGAGCTGTCGTCCACCTGCAGGGCCAGGCGGGCGGGGGCGTAGACGGTCACGTCCGCGGAGTAGCCGATATGCTCCGCGTCCAGCTCCACCTGCAGGTGCGCGCTGCCGTCGGCCTGCTCCTCCAGCCGGTAGCGCAGCCCGTCCAGGGCGTCCTCGTCGTGCTCGCAGCTGGTGCGGTGGGTCATGACCCGCACCTCGACCTGGATCTCCTCGAGGTCTTCGAGGCCCTCGATGAACAGGTCGCCGGTGCCCACCTCCACCTCCAGGGTGTCGAAGCCCTCAGCGGGCAGGGCGTCGTCCCAGCTCTCCACCAGGCGCGCCTGGGGCGAGCAGGCCAGGGCCAGCAGGGGGAGCAGCAGCGCGGGAAGGGCTTGGCGGGGCATGGGGGATCCTCCGGATCTTCGGGCGAAGGTGTAGGGCTTGCACATCCCTGGACACCGCTGGCCGGGGTGGGCGTCACCACCGTCGAGAGCAGGGCAACCTGTCGCTGGCCGTGGAGCGCTGCGACGCGTTCCTGCGGGGGCTCTAGAACTCGTCGATGTCGAAGTCGTAGCTGGCGACGGTGCGCGCGGCGTCATTGAACTGCACCTCCAGCCGGTAGCTGAGCTCCTGGCTGGTGGTGAAGCTGTCGAGGGTCTCCAGGGGACCGCAGAGGGACTCCACCTCCCACTCGGTCTCCACCTCGTAGCAGGCGGCGCTGCCCGAGGTGACCACCGCGCCGCTGTGCAGCTCCGTGACGGTCCAGCTGTCCGCCAGGCAGGAGTTGTGGGTGGTCAGGGTGACGCTGTCGTCGCAGGGGTTGTGGACCGTGGCCGCCAGGTAGAGCTCTGTGTCCGCCTGGCAGGTGGTGCACGGAGCGCCCATGGCGTCCATCACCGAGGCGTTGAGCTCGAGATCCACCTCGGTGCAGACCTCGGTGTCGGTGTCCGCGTCTGTGTCCGCGTCGGCGTCGGTATCTGCGTCGGTGTCCGCGTCTGCGTCGGTGTCGGCGTCCGTGTCTGCGTCGCTGTCCGCGTCTGCGTCTGCGTCTGCGTCTGCGTCCGCATCGCTGTCCGCGTCCGCGTCTGTGTCTGCGTCGCTGTCCGCGTCCGCGTCGGTGTCGGTGTCTGCCTCGGGGGTGTCCGGATCGCTGTCCTGCTCCTCGCCGCAGGCCGCCACCAGCCACAGCCCCAGCCCCAGCAGTGCCATCAGCCGCGGTCGCCTCATCGTCTCTCCTCCTGTGGTGTCGGCGCTCAGGGTAGCACGGGGGAGGAGCAGTGGACTCGGTACGTCACACAGGCAGCTAGCCTTCAGGCGGGACCTCGGCCAGGAACAGGCGGGTGGCCGGGCCGGTCTCGCGGGTGCGGTCGCTCAGCACCAGGTAGGCGGGCAGGGCTGCCTCCACCCGCTGACCCTTGACGCGCAGGGTCTGGCCGCCGTGGAAGAGCACCTCCACCCAGGTCAGCTGGGCCTGCCAGCACTCCAGCAGGGTGTGGTCATCGCCGGGGACCAGGTTGAGCTCACCCGGGCAGTCCAGCACCAGCCCCCACATCTCCAGCTCCTGACCGGGCAGGTCCACCTTGTACAGGGAGTGCCCCAGCTCACCCTGCTCCAGGGCGAAGAACACCCCTGCTGCAGCGCGGGTGGAGCCGGGCGTGGCCAGGGGAGGTGTCTCCAGGCGGCGCGCGGCCTCCAGGTTGATCCAGGTCTGGCGGCCACTCGCGGGCTCGCCAAAGCCCACGGCAGGGCGGTCGGAGATGGTCACCCGGGTCTCGGGCAGCGGGTGGATGTACTCCAGCCATGACCAGGTGAGCTCCGGCGACCACAGGCGCAGCTCCACCCGGGCTTCGTCGAGGCGGCAGCTGGCCAGCAGGCGCGGCGGCTCCACCAGGCCGCCCTCGAAGACGACGCCGCCGGTGCAGGCGGCGGGGTCCTCGAACAGGGGCTCACGGCTGGCGCGGTCTTCGTGGATCGCTTCCACGCCACCATTCGGGGGCAGCGCGGCCCACCAGCTCTCGGACAGGGAGCTGAGGGAGCTGGCTGCCAGCCCGGTCTGGACCGCCAGGGGACCCGGATCCGGCTCATGCACACCGGGCTCCGGCTCCAGGCCTGTCTCCAGCGACACCGGGGGTTCATCTGCCGGCCCGGCCAGCGTGTCTCCGCTCAGCAGGTCGAGCAGGGTCCATCGGGTGGTCTGGCTGGCGGGATCCGCCACCTCCAGCAGTGCGCGGGGTGGGCCGCCCCAGGCCCCCGCCACCATGAAACCCTCGCTCTCCAGCAGCGGCTCCTCCGGCAGCTTCAGGCTGTCCGCCACCTTGGCGGCGCTGCTGGGCACCAGCGGTGCGCCCTTGATGGAGGCGAAGCTGCTGCTGGCGGCAGCGGTGGTGTCGGTGGGCGTATGGCTGGGGGTGCAGCCCATGATGAAGGCGATGACGGCCAGGCGAGGCATGGTGGCTCCGGTCTCGGTCTGGGAACAGGCTATCGCCTCGGCGCGTCCCGGGTCGTGCGCGTCGGGCCCCGGGTCACCACGGGCCGGCACTCCCCTCGCGGTTAGTGGGCCCCATGGAATCCCACACCAAGCGAGCCATCCTGTACACGGCCCTGGTCTGCCCCGGCCTGGGGCAGTGGCTGGTGGGCAGAAAGAAGCGCGCTGTGTTCTTCGCCGCCTGGGCCCTGTGCTTCGTGGGGATCTTCGGCTACCGCCTGTTCCGCATGATCGTGAGCTTCTACCACGAGCTCAACCAGGCCTTGCTGGAGACGGGCGGCCTGCTGCCCGATCCCGATCGCCTGCAGCAGATGCACGCCCAGATCTACATCCAGAACTGGTGGGTGCTGCTGGCCATCCTGGTGGTGTGGGCGTGGGCCATCGCCGATCTGTACCCGCGCGGGAGGTGACGCTGCCCGCAGCCGGCCGCAATTACAAGCCCAAGCCGCCCCCCCCCCCCCCCCACCCCCACCGCCTCGCCGCCAGCCCCCCCCCCCCC
>CAZEJJ010000251.1:0-8161 GCA_964512185.1 uncultured Enterobacterales bacterium
ATGCTCGGGCTTTGTGGCCGACGATCCGGGGGCTGATGGGGCCGGCGAGGCCGGGGGCGGCGCCGCTCATCGTCGCCACGGTGAGGGGTGATTGATCGCGCTGCTGCCAATCTTGCTGCTCTTCGCCGCCGCCGCCGCCGCGGTGGATCCGCAGGAGCTGTCCGCGCAGCGGCTGGCGGTGGAGCGCGCGGCGGCCACGGTGGCCCAGGCGCGCTTCGAGGGCGCGCGGCGCGGGGAGCTGGCCGAGCTGATGGCGGCCTACCGGGTCCAGGCCGAAGCCCTGGCCGCCCTCGAGGCCCAGCTCGCGCCCAGCCTCGATGAGCAGGTGCGCGCCCGTCGAGGAGCGGTCAACGCCCTGTCCGAAGCCCTGGCCACCGGGGGAGCGGCGCCCGAGGCCCTCGCGATCCTCGAGGCCTGGCTGGGCGAGCCCGCGCTGCGCCTCGAGGCCCTCCAGGGGGCGGTGCTCGCGGCCGAGGGCACCCGCGACGCCGAGCTGCGGCGGGATCTGCTGCTGGACGTGCTCGACCAATGCGATGGCCTGGCGCTGCTCGCCACCCACCGCTCCCTCGAGGCCGAGGCCCTCGAGGATCGCCTGGAGCTGCGCACCCTGGCCCTCGAGCGCCGCAACGCCCCCGGCCAGTCCGGCAGCATCGAGGACACCGTGCAGGTCCTACGCTTGCGCGAGCAGGCCCTCGAGGCCGAGCGGACCGAGGAGCGCTGGGCCGGGTGGCGTGCCCAGGCACTGGCGCTGCGCGAGCGCACCTCATCGCTGCTGAGGGAGGAGAGATGACCGTGTCCATCCTTGTCCTGGTCGCCGCCGCCCTGTCCGGTCCGCTGCTGGCCGAGACGACCGCTGAGCTGTCGCTGCTCGGCGGCGGCCGCTCCGCACCCGAGACCGCGCTCGAGCTGCCGGGGGAGTGGGACGGCGAGCTGGACCCCGGCGTGCTCGGGGCCCTCGCGCTGGACCTCGACGGCAGCTGGACCTCCGGCCTGTGGCTGGGAGGGAGCGCCGCCGCCTGGGGATACCTGCCCGATCCCGAGGGGACCTGCTGGAGATCGCGCCCCGCGGCGGCTGGGGGTGGGCCTCGGATCGCTGGGCCGTGGAGCTCGCCAGTCGCTACGGCTACCAGGCTCCTCCGTGGATGATGGAGTCCTCCAGCGGCCGAGCGGAGATGCTGATGGGCGGGAGTCGGGCCGTCGGCCCCGGCGGGATCGAGCTCACGGTGCTCGGGCTGGACCGCCACTATCCGCGCCAGCCGGCGTGGAGCCTGCGCTCCGCCGAGGCCGGCCTGGCCTGGCACCACGCGTCCGCAGATCAGCCCGCCTGGTGGCGGCTGCAGGCCTCGGTCCAGGGCAACCAGGGCACCAACCTGGGCACGAACGGCTCCCAGCACGACGCGATGGGCGCCCAGACCCGCGCGCTGCTCGAGGGGGGGGTCATGGGGCGGCGCTGGGACGTCCAGCTGGGCTACCGGCTCTACCTGGCCAGGGGCGGCCAGGTCGAGGAGGCCACCCGCTCCCAGTTCACCCCGCTGGGCTTCTACTCCGACGACGCCGACGCGCTCTCCGCTGGCGGCTTCGTCCAGCACCGCCTCGATCTGGCCGGGGCCTTGGAGCTCGATGACTGGACCGTGCAGCTGTCCGGGCTGGGGAGGCTACGCCAGAGTGACCCGGACGTGGCGACCGCCAGCTACGCCCGCACGCTGCACAGCCACCTCACGGCGCGGCGAGAGCTGCGCGACGGCCTGGCCCTCTCCCTGACCGCCGGCGTGAGCGGGGCGGAGACCGTCCACGAGCGCAGCTACACCGACCTCTACGGCTGGCTGGGCCTGCACTGGAGCCTGGCGGCGCGCCAGGGGACCGTCGACTGACAGGGGGGGCCGAGGCCCGTCCCCGAGGCTCCCAGCGCAGGGCTACTCGGTCTCGAAGAAGCCCACCGTGATGGTCTGGTTGCCGCTGGTCTCGAGGGCCAGCACCTCGAGCTCGTACAGGGTTTCCGGCTGGATGAACTCGGCGGCGATGGTCAAGGAGCTGGCGTCCGCGCCGACGTGCACGTCGTAGATCGGCTTGGACAGGCCGTCGTCGTCCTCGTACTCCTCGTCGGTGACGATGACCTCGTAGCCGCTGATGGTGGGCGCACCACCAGCCAGGGTCTCGGTGACCGGCTCCCACTCCACCACCAGGTCCTCGGCGGACACGACGGGAGGCTCCTCCTCTTCGAAGTCCTCCACCAGGGGCGGGTAGCTGATGACGGGGGGCATGGGCAGGTCGTGGGTGAAGCTGGCCTCACCGCTGTAGACCTTGCCGTCCCAGGACTGGCCGAGCACGGCGTAGCCCCCCACGGCGAAGGCGGCCTGGAGGTCCGCGTAGTCGAACTCCTCCTCGGGGGGCTCGCGGGACTCGAAGAAGATCCCGGCCATGGTCAGGTCCTTCAGGGCGGACTGCGGAGCCACGTGCAGGAAGAGCTCGCCGTCGGGGGCGAAGACGCACAGCTCGCTCCAGCCGCTGTCGTCGAACAGGCCGTGGACGCCGATGTCACCGTCGGTGGCGTTCCACTCGATGTAGAGCTTGGCGTCCTCCAGCTCGATCTCGGCGCCCTCCAGGGCGGCGCAGGCGCTCGCGGACGAGGAGTCCTCGTCTTCGTCGTCGCAGGCCGTGAGGGGGGAGGAGGCCAGGCCGAGGAGGATCAGGGGGAGGTGACGGGTCATGGGAGTCTCCGTGGTTGGGGGGGCTGCCCTGCCCCGAAGCAAGGGGCGTGCCACGTCGAGAACCGGCCTTTGCCAGTGGCCGCGCCGCGTGTTCGAAAGAGATCTGCCACCCCAGAGCAGGTTCTCCTGCGCAGTTCCCCGGTGGGATCCTCCGGGTCGCCCACCCACCGCCTCCCGCTGTCCTGCTCCACGGCGACACCGGCGGGCACGCTGCCGTGACCAAGCCCTGGTCGCGCTCAGGACGGTGCTCGCCAGCTTCGTCCACACCTCCAGGGTCTCGAGGGCGGCGTGAAGCCAGGCGTCAACGCGAGGCCGGTGCTGCTCGGTCCCCGGCCGCGCACCAGGCCAGCCGGGCGGTCCAGCCCAGGGTGCATCCCAGACCGGCCAGCACGCCGCCGAAGATCAAAGCGGCCACCAGCCAGTCCCCCGTGTGGTGCCCCCTGCGCGAGCGCGCCCTCCTGGCGCCAGGGGCTCGATGACAGGGTGGAGCCGCGTGGCCATGCTTCCTCCGATGAGCCTGCAACCCCCCATTCCCTGCACCTCATCCAGCATCCTCGTCATCCCCTGATGCACGGGCCGAGGGTGGACTCGCGGCATCGCCGCAGGGTGGCGGCGGTGCTCGATCTCCCTCGCAGCCTCCGCTAGCGGCCGCCGCTGCGCCCCCCGCGACCACTGGCCTGCTGGCCCTGCTGCCCTTCGCCGGCCTGGCCCTGCGCCGCCGCCGCCGCTGACCGCGATCGCGCTTCGACGGCACCCGCGCCCGCTCCGGCGGGCGCGGGGTTCGTCCTTCAGGGGATCCGGTCCGTGCCCGCTCGCGGTGGTCCCCACGACTTCTCCCACTCGACGGAGCCGATGGGAGCGGCCCACAGCGCAGGCGTACGCTCCCTCGACGAGAGGCGCGGTCTGACGAACAAGGGGGGCTGGGTCTCCCATCCAGCGAGTGTTCTCACCGACCGGCCACCCCGTGGTGGCAGGCGGCGCCATCGGGCTGCATCGCTAGAGTGCGGCCACGCCTCCGCGGGGCCAGAATGAGAGGCCTCCATGCGCGCGTTGACCGCGGTCTGTCTGCTGTTTCCCCTCACCCTCGGCTGCCGCAGCCCCCTGGACACCGGCGACCCCAACCAGCAACCCGGGGACACGGGCGCGGACCCCGAGGACACCGCCGGCGTGGAGCAGGTCCCGGGCTCGCCCGGCCAGATGGAGGACCCTGTGCCCCCCGTGGGTTCGGTCACCGCCGACTGCGGCCACGGGGTGCTCGATGAGCCCAAGATCCCCTGCTGGCTCCAGGTCCACGACCACGAGGGCGTGCCCTACTACGAAGGATGGGCGGGCCTGGAGCTGCGCGGTCGCTCGTCCCTGTACTTCCCCAAACCCCAGTACGCGCTGGAGCTGTGGCGCGACGCCCGGGTGCTGGTTCCCCCCGGCGCCACCTGGCGCTACCTGGCCGCGGGCCAAGCTCCCGCCGACGGCTGGACGCTGCCCGACTTCGACGACAGCGGCTGGAGCGAGGGCGCCGCGCCCCTGGGCTACGGCGAGACGGACATCAACACCGAGCTCGGCCCCGCCACCGAGGGCGCCCTGACCGCCTGGTTCCGGATCGACTTCCAGCTGGAGGACAGCTCCTCCTGGACCGGCGCCAGCCTGGCGATGCAGCGAGACGACGGCGCGGTGGTCTACCTCAACGGCATCGAGCTGCTGCGCGACAACCTGCCGGAGGGCACGCTGAAACCTTCCACCCCCGCCCTGATCGCCATCGGCGAAGACACCGAGCACGACTGGCTGCCCCTGGATGTGGATCCCGCCCTGCTGAGCCAGGGCGGCAACACCCTTGCGGTGGCGCTGCACCAGGTCAGCGCCGACAGCTCCGACCTGCGCTTCGACCTGCGCCTCGACGCGAAGGGCGCGGACAAGGACGTCAACCTGTTCGGCATGGGCGCCGAAGAGGACTGGATCCTCAACGGCAACTGGGTGGACCGCGCCCTGTTCCGCAACAAGCTGAGCTTCGACCTGTTCCAGAGCTTCGGCGGTCCGGAGCGCTACGCCCCGGAGTCCGTGTTCGTCCAGCTCACGGTGGACGGAGACTGGATGGGCATCTACACCCTGGGTGAGCGCATCAAGCGCGATCCCAGCCGCCTGCCCCTGCAGGACGGCTCCTTCATCGTCAAGAGCGACGATCAGGACGAGCCCCTGGTGGAGAACCGCGTAGGCTACGGCGACTGGGTGCTGGTGCACCCCCACGACGGCGATCTCACCGACGAGACCCTCGAGCTGGCCACCTCCTGGATCGAGGGCTGGCAGGATGCGGTGGTGGGCTGGGACTACGATCCCGACGAGGGCATCTTCGCCTGGATGGACATGGACTCGGCCATCGACTTCGTGCTGCAGCAGGAGCTGGCCAAGAACATCGACGCCTACACCCTCAGCGTGCACATCTGGCGCGACGACGAGGGCCTGCTGCACCTCACGCCCTGGGACTTCGACCTGGCCTATGGCTACCCGGTGGACGACTGCGGAGCGGAGGGCTGGGCGCGACGCCAGGAGTGGGTCTACGCCATGGCCGACCATCCCTACTTCGACGATGCCCTGGCCGCGCGCTGGGACGAGCTACGCGCGGGCCCCCTCGCTGACGAGACGCTGCTGGCCTGGACCGCTCGCTACCGCGCCGTGCTGGAGCCCTGGGTGGAGGCCAACGCCGAGCGCTGGCCGCTGGAGGAGATCAGCTTCGAGTCGGAAGGCCAGGACTGGCTCTGCCCGGTGGACAGCTACCAGGCGGAGCATGAGCGCTTCGACAGCTGGCTGCTGCAGCGCACCGCCTGGATGGACAGCAACATCGAGGACTTCCCCACCCTCTACTGAAAGTACCAGTTGATCCCCAGATCCAGCCGCAGCTCCTCGTAGTGCACGCCGGCGCTCTGCTCGTGGCGGAAGCGCCCGTCCAGCTGCAGGCTGGCGCGAGCGCTGAGGTCGTAGAGCAGACCGCCGCCCGTCACCCAGGACTGCTCCACAGTGACCTGCCGCGGCAGCAGGTAGTCGGCTCGGTCCCCGATCCCACCCAGCACCGACAGCTGCCAGCGGTCCGCCGGGCGCAGCCCCAGGCGCGCCAGCCAGAACAGCCCCGGTTCAGCCTGCCCGTCCCAGGTGTGGTAGCTGCGACCGTACAGGTCCACGGGGCCCAGGTAGAGCAGCACCGCTGGGCTCACCACGCTGGCTACGCTCTCGCTGAACCACATCTGCCAGAGACGCACCCGCAGCTCCATACCGACTCCGCCCGGTGCCCAACCCGGCTCCAACCAGACCGCGCCCACTGGGGAGTAGTCCGCCCGCGGGGAACCGCCCGCGGCCCCCTCCAGCAGGAGCCCCCCGGGACCGCGCCAGGATGCCTGGGTCTCGAACCAGGTATCCACCGCGGGCTCGGAGGCGAAGTGACGCACGCGGCGCTCGACCCTGCCGCCCAGCCACAGCGCCCCGTCGTCGGCGCGATGGGACAGCGCGGCCGAGGCCAGCCAACCCGTGCCATCTCCCTCGGTGCTGATCCACCCCGGCTGCAGGCTGGCGCGCCAGCTGGCATGGGAACGCGCGAGGCCCAGGCCGTGCCGATCGCCCCGGTTGGCGAGCGCCACGAAGTCCTCCATGGCGAAGTCCTGCTCGCCCATGGCCAGGTTGGCCAGCCCGTGGTTGCGGCGCACCACGGCATCGGTCCCCCCCGCTGCCCACACCAGCCGGTAGCCATAGCGGGCCTTCTCCCAGTCCCCGCGTGCGAAGGCGAGGCTCGCGCGCAGCCGAGCGGTCTCGCTGTCCTCGGGAGCGGTGTAGGGCAGCAGCCGGACCACCTCCCAGGCCCGGTCGTACTCGCCGGCCCAGTACAGCACCCGCGCCTTCCACAGCCGCAGGTCCCGGTCCTCCGGATGCTCGTCCAGCGCGCGCTCCAGGGTGCGCAGCGCCCGATCGTGGGCCCCGCGCGCACTCTGGACCCGCGACAGGGCGAACAGCGCTCCGGGATCATCGGGTCGCTCGCGCAGGCACCGTCTCGCCTGGCGAGCGGTGGCGGTGAGCCGGCCGCTTCGCCAGGCCGCGTCGGCAGCCGGACACTCCGCCTGCGCCGACTGCAGTGGCCACAGGGTGGCCAGCAGGGCGCAGCAAGCAAGAAAGACCTTCACGACGACACCTCTTCTATGCATGGGTCTGCCCCGGGCCGAAGCCACGCCGGATCATCCGTCCCCAGCTCTTGTCGCCCCGGAGGAAGCGCAGCATGCCGCGCACCCGGTACAGCAACAACAGCTGCCTGAAGCCGAAGTTCTCCAGCATCGCGACGACCGTCAGCACGGCGCGCTGACGCACCCCGCGGAAGAAGCCCGTCTGCAGATCATCCAGGATCATGCACTGCATGGAGATCAAGAAGCCCAGCAGGAAGGCCACCACGAAGTACAGCAGGGCCAGGGCGGGCTCGATGCTCCCCGTCTGCAGCGCAAACAGGAACCAGCCGTAGCCGGCCAGCTCCACCACGGCCCCCAGCAGCTCGATGAAGAAGTAGATGGGCACCACCAGCAGCCCGAGGCTGCCGAAGCTGCGGTTGAACAGCAGGTCAAGGTTGCTGGAGAGCACATCGGCCAGACCGCGCTGCCAGCGATCTCGCTGGCCGCCGAGCACCGCCAGGGTCTCAGGCACCTCGGTGAAGCTCACCGGATCCGGAATGTGCACCACCTCCCAGCGCGGCCCGCCCCGCTCGCGCGCCCGGTGCAGCCGCACCACCAGGTCGATGTCCTCGCCCACCGTATCGGTGCGATAGCCCCCGATGCCCACCACCGCGTCGCGCCGAAACATGCCAAAGGCGCCGCTGATGATCAAGTTGCCACCCAGGCGGTTGAAGCCCATCCGACCCGACCCGAACGCGCGCAGGTACTCGACGATCTGGAAGCGGGCCAGCCATGAGCCGGGCAGCTCCACGCCGACGACCAGGCCGTCGCGGACCCGACAGCCGTTGACCACCCGCACCGTGCCCCCCACGGCGGCCACCTCGCCGTCGCCGTACAGAAAGGGCTCCACCATGCGCAGCAGGGCCCTGCGCTCCACGATGGTGTCCGCGTCCAGACTGCAGACCAGGGGGGTGCGAGCATAGTCGAAGCCAGCGTTCAGGGCGTCGGCCTTTCCACCGTTGAGCTTGTCGATGACCCACAAGTTGGGATGATTTCGCGACTGGTAGCAGGCGCGCACCGGGCGAGACAGCAGCTCCCCACGCCGCAGCAGCTCAAAGGGCTCCAAGGCGAAGGCCTTCACCAGGCGCTCCATGGTGCGATCCCGGCTGCCGTCGTTGATGACGATCACGCGCAGGGCCGGGTACTCCAGCTGCAGGAAGGACCGCACCGCTGAGACGATGGTGAGCTCTTCGTTGAAGGCCGGCGCCAGGAGGGTGACCGGGGGCGTGCCCTGATCGCCCAGCACCTCCAGGTCGAATT
>CAZEJJ010000252.1:0-8142 GCA_964512185.1 uncultured Enterobacterales bacterium
GGCGACCGCTGCGCGGTCGCATAGTGCACGCGAGGGTGGCTTGTGGGCGTGGCTAGGAACTTCCGAGCGCGTGCACTAGCGTGCTGTTCGATCCGCCCATCGTCCGGGGCGCGCTGATCCGGCGCTACAAGCGCTTCCTGGCCGACGTGCGGCTGGAAGACGGGCGCGAGGTCAGCGTGCACGTGCCCAACTCGGGCACCATGAAGACCTGCCTGGTGCCGGGGGGGCTGGTGTGGCTGTCGCCAGCGGACAAGCCCGGGCGCAAGCTCAAGTGGACCCTGGAGGTCAGCTTCGCTGGCGCTGGAGGCGACGTGCCCTGCATGGTCAACACCTTCCGCTCCAACGGGCTGGTGAAAGAGGCCATCGTCGAGGGCCGGATCCCGGCGCTCGCAGGCTACGACTCGCTGCGCGGCGAGGTGCGCTACGGCTCCCGCGGCAGCCGCATCGACCTGTTGCTCGAGAGTGCCGGTCGCCGGCCCTGCTACGTGGAGATCAAGAACGTCACCCTGCTGCATGAGCCCGGGCTGGCTTCGTTTCCCGACGCGGTGACCACCCGGGGTCAGAAGCACCTGCTGGAGCTGGCAGAGGTGGTGGAACAGGGCGGTCGAGGCGTGATCTTCTACCTGCTGTCGCGCACCGACGCCCAGGCCGTGCGCCCCGCCGACTCCATCGATCCCCGCTACGGCGAGCTGCTGCGCCGGGTAGCGGCCCAGGGCGTGGAGCCGCTGGCTCATGGCCTTCTGGTGAGCGAGCAGAGGCTGCGGGTGGGGCCCGAGGTGCCGGTGCGGCTGGGATAGCCCTGCGCTACCGTGCATGGGCGCCCGGTGGACGGAGGATCCCATGAGCCCTGAGATCGGAACCATGGTGGCCGCGGGTTGCTCGTGGCTGGCCTTCGCCTTGGTGTGCCTGCTGCTCTCGGCCAACGACGGCCGCGGCCCCCTGCTGCGGGCCAAGCTCAAGCTCGGCGGCCTGCTGCTGGGCTTCGCGGCGATCTCGGCGCTGCAGCCTGCCTGCGTGCCGATGGACAGCTGCAACAAGGGGCCAGGTGACAGCTTCGACAGCTACGAGACCGACGTGGACGCAGACAGCGACGCCGATTCCGACACCGACACCGACGCCGACAGCGACGCCGACAGCGACGCCGACAGCGACAGCGACACGGATGCCGACAGCGACGCCGACACCGACCTGGACGAATGCTCCGACGCGCTGGACAACGACGGCGACGGCTGGGCGGACGCCGATGACCCCGACTGTGCCGCAGGCTCCGTCGAGGCCGGCTACGGCTCGAGCGCCTGCAACGACGGCAGCGACAACGACGGCGACGGCCTCATCGACGCCGACGATCCCGACTGCGACGACGCGCTGGACGCGTCCGAGGCGTAGGGGAGGGGTCTATCCCCTCCCGAGCGTGACACCGGCCATCCGATCTGCAGGCGGTAGCGGCTTGCGCCGCACCCACAGGCCCGCCAGCAGTCCCAGCAGCCAGACGCCACCGCTGGCCGGGGTGCTCGCGCAGCCCTCGCAGCCCTCCTCTTCCTTCACCTCGCCGGTGTCGTCTTCTTCCTCGGGGGCCGGCTCGCTGTCCTGGCCTGTGTCCTCAACCGGCGAGCAGTCGCTGTCGTCGGCGTCCACCGCACCGTCGCAGTCGTCATCCAGGCCGTTGTCGCAGTCCTCGTCGGTGGCCACGCCGACCGTGGCGTCCTCGTCGTCGCAGTCGCCGTCGCAGGCGGTGATCCCGTCACCGTCCTGGTCGCTGTCGCTGTTGGCCTGGCCGGGGCTGCCGTAGTCTCCCACCCCGGTGCCGGCCCAGTCGAAGTCGTCGCTGGCGGGGGTCGCAGCCCAGCCGTCGGGCTCGCTACTGCCGCCGCTGTGCTCCAGGCCCGGGCAGAGGAAGGTGGAGCGCCCCAGCTCGCTGGGCCAGGGGGCGTCGTTGGAGTAGCTGGTGGTGTGCACGGACAGCTCGCCCATGGCCAGGGTGATGTCGTCGTCCACGAAGGAGTCCAGCGGGAACAGATCGTAGGAGTAGCTGTAGTCCACCTGCGGCAGATCCCCGTTGCGGTCGGGATCGTCGTCCACCGCCAGCACTGCGTAGCCGCCCGCCGGGACCACCAACGAGCCGCCGATCACGAAGCCATCGCCCTCGCTGTCGCTCACCTGCCAGGCGTACAGGTCCAGGTCCACCTCGCCGGAATTGTAGACCTCGAACCACTCGCCGCGATCGGTCTGCACCCCGTAGGGATCGTCCATGATCTCGGTGATCACCACCGAGCCCTCGCTGACGTGGTCCTCGTCGATGAAGCCGTCGCAGTCGTTGTCCAGCAGGTCGGCTTGCTCGGGGTTGTCGGGAAAGCGCTCGGGGTCGTCGTCGTCGCAGTCGCCGGCGCAGATGTCCCAGCCGTCGCCGTCGTCGTCGTGGCAACAGTCGCCCTCGGGGTTCATCTCGCCCGGCGTACCGTAGTCTCCTCCGCCCGATCCGGAGTAGTCGAACTCCGACTCCTGGGCGCTGACACACCAGGGCACCTGGCTGTCGTTCAGCTCGGCGTCCAGGAAGCCGGGGTCGAGAGAGAGCGAGGCTCCCTCGGTCACCTGCCACGGCACAGGCTCGTAGCTCAGCTCGTCGATCACGGTGCCGCCCGCGGCGATGTGCAGCTCATCACCGGCGTTGTTCAGGTGCATGGTGTCGTAGTCGAAGACCCAGTCCACCTCGGGCAGGCCGCCGTTGCGCTCCGGATCGTCGTCGACGGCGAAGAGGGCCAGGCCGCCCGCCGGGATCAGCACGCTCTGGTCCACGACGACCGTGCCGCCGCTGTCGGAGAAGCTCCAGCCCTGCAGATCGATGTCGCGCTCCGAGGCGTTGTACAGCTCGAACCACTCGCCGTGCTCGTCGGACACGGCCCGGGCGTCCATCAGCATCTCGCTGATGACGATGTCGCCCACGGCGATGAAGTCCTCGTCGATGAGGCCATCGCAGTCGTTGTCGAGCCCGTCGTCCAGCTCCGCCACGGTGGGGCCGGTGGTGGGGTCCTCGTCGTCGCAGTCGCCGTCGCAGGCACCCGCCCCGTCGCCATCCTGGTCGTCGCAGGCCACGTCGAAGAGCACCGCCAGCTCGGCGTGCAGCACATCGCCGCTCTCGCAGTCGTACTCCAGCCCCGTGCTGCTGTCGGCCTGGATGCCCACGCTGGCGGACGCGCCGCTGTCGTACTCGGACTCGGAGCCCTCCACCGACTCGTACTGCAGCAGGATCTGGCTGCCCTGCTCCAGCAGGATGGCCTGGAAGGTGTAGCTGGTGTCGGCGTCGTAGTGGGGCACGTCTTCGTACTGGATCACCAGCTGGCGCTCGGGCGCCTTGCCCAGCACCTGCCAGTACACCCCGCCGCTGCTGGACTGCTCCGCGTTGAGATCGTCCCACATGGGCAGGATCAGGGCGTCGTCGCCGTCCATGTTGTTGCCGGGGATGCAGCGGTTGCGGTTGTTGATGGAGTGGTCGGTGCCGAACAGCAGGGCGCCGTCGCCCACCGCCACCTGGCTGTAGCCCTGGCCGTAGAACCAGAAGGTGAAGGGCAGGGGGATCAGCTCCTCGCCGTCGTCGCTGATGCCGCTGTCGGTGCCGGTGCTGGAGATGTCGGTCCAGCTATAGGCGGGCCCGTCGCTCTCATCGGAGTCGATGTAGGTGTAGCCGTAGTCGTCGGGCCCGCCGGTGGCGGCCAGGGCCTGCAGGGGGCCCAGGGTGATGAGACCGAGGATCAGTGGGCGCATCATCGGTTCAGCTCCTGGTGGCCCTGATCGGCCACGAGATCGTAGAGATCCTCGATGAGCTCGCCGCGACCCAGCAGCTGGGTCTGGCCGTAGTCCAGGTGCCACACCACCTCGCCCTCGCTGGTGACCTCGAAGATCTCGCTGGCGCTGCCTACGAGATGCAAGGTGTTGCCGTTGTCGAGGCGCCAGGCGTCGCCGTTGGTGCTGGCGTAGGCGTAGGGATCGTAGCTCCACACATCGGTGAGCAGCTGGGCCTTGTGGTCCACCTCGTACTCGATGACCTTGGTGGTGTTGCTGCCGTTGTCGGAGCGCGCATGGGTGGACACCAGCAGGTTGCCCTGGTCGGTGTAGCTGATGCCGTGCTGCCAGGAGAACTTGGACGCCGGCGGATCGAAGCTGTAGCCGTCGCGCACATCGCCGGCCCACCACAGGCTCTCACCCGTGGCATGGTCCACCTCCACCACCGAGTTGTTGGTGTAGAAGCTGTACAGGAAGCTGTCGCGGTCTTCGGCGTAGAAGAGCCCGTTGGACTCGCAGTGGCCCGAGCCAGGCCAGTCGTCCTCGCAGGTCCAGATGATGGTCTCGTCTTCCTGGCCGGGGGCCTTCTTCACCAGGGCCTCGTAGCCGCCGTGGTTCTGGCTGCCCCACACCAGGGTCTCGTCGGGCAGCTGCACGAAGGCGTGGTGCAGCCCGGGGGTGGCGATCTCCTCGATCTCGTCGTCCAGGTATGTGCGGTGCACCGTGGAGTCTGCGCCGTCGTCGTAGCTGGACCAGTAGGTGGCCTCGTCCCAGAGAATATGGTCGCCGGTGACGGCTACCTGGGCGAACAGGGTCCAGTGGCTTCGAGGTGCGAGGCTGGCCCACACCGCCTTGCCCCGGCGGTTCATGATGAAGGTCCAGTAGTCGCCCCCGGTCCAGCCGCCGGAGCTCTGGTTCATGCTGGTGAGCAGGAACTCGGCGTCCAGCTGACCCTCGCTTTCGTTGACGTAAAGCTGCGGCACCGGCAGCCCGGCGGGCCATGGGCCGGTGGTGATGGCCTCGCCGCTCACCGGCTCCACACCCTCCACCACCACCCGCCAGCCGGCGTTTTCGCCATACGGAATGCCCAGCAACAGCTGCTCGTGGGTGCCCGCCGCGGCGTCGATGGTGGGGGACTGCCGCCAGCCTCCACCTTCGAAGCCGAACTCCACGTAGGCGCTGGCGGCCTGGGTCTGCTCCCAGGACACGTACACCAGCGACTCGACCTCCTCGTGCAGCCGCCAGGAGAGCCCGCTCACCGTCTGCACATCCGTATCGGCGTCGGTGTCCGCGTCGGTGTCGGTGTCGGTGTCGCTGTCGCTGTCCGTGTCGGTGTCGCCCTCTGGCGCGGTGTCTTCGGGCTTGTCAGGGCAGCCCAGCAGGGGGAGCAGGAGCAGCGGGAGCCAGCGGGTCATGGAATCTCCAGGGGCAGCGGCGCGAGTGGGTTCGGAACACCACGTTTCGACGATAGTCGCTCAACATGGCGTGGTTGGCGGCCCTGAGGGGTGAACTTCCTGCAAGGCTATTCCTCCGCCGCGCTGCCCCCCAGGAAGAAGCCGGGATCTTCGGGTGAGGCCTGCAACCCACAGGTCTTGTAGAAGCCGTGCAGGGACGGGTCGCAGGCCAACCAGAAGGAGCGCTGCTGGGCCAGCAGCTCGAGGAAGGCTCGCCCATGTCCCTGTGCCCGCCGGTCCTTGCGCACGGCGAAGTAGGAGAGGTTGGCCATGCCCAGGGCGCAGAGGCGTCGGGCGAGCCGGCGCCGGCTGCGCTGCCCGAAGAAATTGGCCGGGCGCGGGGTGAGCAGCGCCCCGGCCAGCACCTCGCCCCGGTGCACGAGCACCAGCACCTCGGTGGACATCCTGGCGCCCAGCGACAGCAGCAGGGCCGGTGTCCAGGGCCACTCCGCCGATGCCAGGCGCAGGTAGCCGCGGAACCTGGGGTCCCACAGGTCCACCTGCAGCAGCTGGCTCATGCGGCCCTGCGCTCGGCCACCACCGCAGCCTTGAAGGGCTGGCGCAGCGCGGGTTCTGCGGAGCTGATGGAGCGGGTGATCATGCCGAGAAAGGGATTGAGCAGGGGATTGTCATGTCTAAGATAGCAGCGGGTCGGCACGGGTTCTGCTCCCAGGGTGCTCTTGATCTGCTCGGCGGTGCGCCCGTAGTTCACCCGGGACAGGCCGCGCTCGATGGCGATCTGCAGGTAGTCGTAGAGCATGCGCGGGTAGATGGAGTGGGCGTGGTTCTCGTTGTAGTCGAAGCCCACCAGGTGGGCGTCCAGGCTGTCGCCCACCTGGAACGCGGTCATGAAGCCCACCAGCTCCTGGTGGAGAAAGTAGCCCCACACCACCATCTCGCTGTCCAGGGAGGCGCGCAGCTGCACCAGAGAGCCCATGCCGACGCGGCCCAGGCTGTAGCCGGCCTTGTCCAGCACGCCCGCGTAGAGCCGCTCCATGCGCACCCGGTACAGCTGCAGCTCGGCTGTGTCCAGGGGGCGCACGTGGAGCGTCCTGGACTTGGCGTAGGCCCGTCGGGCCTTCACCCGGAACTTGGACTTGAGGCTGCCCAGGTAGTCGTCGAAGCTGGCCCAGCCCGGGTCCAGGGTCAGCACCATCCTGCCCCCGGTGGGCAGCTCCGTGTAGCCCGCGCGGGGCAGGTTGCCGGCCAGGGGGCCCGAGGAGGGCACGAACTCTTTGAAGAGTGCGCCTGAAGCGCGCTGCTCACGCCGGATCCTGCGCAGGGCGCCGGCCAGGTGTCTCAGGGCCTGCTGGGCGCTCACCTGAGGTGCGAAGTGGAAGCCTGTCTCCCCGCAGTTGAAGGTGCTGCCGCAGACGATGACCGGCAGGGAAAGGGGCCCATCGTCGAGCCCGGCGGCTCGAACCACCCAGCGGGCCAGTGGGCTGTCCTGCAGCAGGGGATCGACGGAGGGGCCGACGAAGCGCACGACCTGGAAGCAGGCCACGCCCACGGGCTGTCCGTCCTGCGAGAAGAGCGCGTAGCGATGCTGGACCTCAGCGGGACCGCCGCGCTGCACGCCGCGCAGGTAGCGGCGCTGGAAGTAGAGATCCTGATCGCGCACGAGCGCGTCCCAGGCGCCACCGTGCAGCTCGTCGATGCTGCTCTCCAGCTGCAGCTGTCTGCTGCTCGAGCATGGGCAGCCCAGCCCCTTCAAAGCGATGGTGCCGTGCATGTGGTGTTCCTTCTATAGTTGTAAAATTAGACAAACTTCGAAATATGGGCTCAAAATAAATCAGGCCCCGTGGAGCGTGGCCAGCATGCCCTCCACCTCGGCCACTGTGCTCTCGTTGATCCTGGCCACCACGAAGCGACCCTGGCGCTCGGTGCTGATGAGCCCGGCGTTGGACAGCTCCTTGAGGTGGTGGGAGATGGTGGGGGCCGACAGGTCGAACAGCGCCATGATGTCGCTGATCATGCAGCCGTCGTGCTCGAATTCCGTGCGCTGCTTGCGGGCGATTTCGAGGAAGAGATTGAGCCGATTCTCGTTGGACAACGCCTTCATGATCTTGGCGATCCGGGAGGTATCGGCGTTGTTCTTGGGTGACATGGCTCACTCGTTCATTACGACGATTAGACAACTATCGAAGTATTAGCCGCCACCCCCCGGGTCGTCAAGCCGCTTTTTCGACCGGGGCAGGCGGCCCCGCTGCTATCCTCGCCGGGTGTGCACCACCGGAGAGCTTCCATGGACCTGCGTCTCATCGCCACCGGCCTCTTCGCCCTGTCGCTGCTCGCCTGCGATCCCCCCAAGGAAGACACCGGGCCCGACACCACCGGGCCAGTGGACGTAGATGGCGACGGCTACTCCACCGACGATGACTGCGACGACAGCGACCCGGCGGTGCACCCCGGCGCCGAGGAGGCCTGCAACGACGCCGACGACGACTGCGACCTCGAGGTGGACGAGGGGCTGGATGAGCTCTGGTTCGCCGACGCAGACGGTGACGGCTTCGGCGACGAGGACTCCTTCGTCAGCGCCTGCGAATCCCCCGAAGGCTACGTCGGCAGCGAGACGGACTGCGACGACGGCGACGCCGCCGTCAACCCCGACGCCAGCGAGATCTGCGACACCATCGACAATGACTGCGACAGCTTCGTGGACGACGACGATGACAGCCTCGATGCCAGCAGCGGCGGCACCTTCTACCGCGACGCCGATCTGGACGGCTACGGCGACCCCGACAACTCCACCCAGGCCTGCATCGTGCCCGATGGGTACTTGGAAGACGCCTCGGACTGCGACGACGAGGACGCCGCGGTGAACCCCGACGGGGTCGAGGTGTGCAACAGCATGGACGACGACTGCGACGGCCTAGTGGACGACGACGAAGACAGCCTGGACCACACCACC
>CAZEJJ010000253.1:0-8042 GCA_964512185.1 uncultured Enterobacterales bacterium
TGGACCTCACCGTTCCGTCCCGCATCGCTCGGAGAACATCTGGTGCGCAATTAGCGATCACGGAAGCCTGTCGGACGGTCTCTTTCGACACGCCGACCCGGGCGCCAGCCAGCGCCGTGGCTTCTCCGGTGAGTGGGGGCTCCGCAAGAGCTTGCGTAGGGCTGGTCCCGGCCATCATCCGCTGGCGGGCAGCCATCTGCTCCATCGGCAGCAGGGACAGACAGAGCACAGCTTTCTGGGGCGTGGACAGGTGACGTCGGCTGACGTTCAGAGAGACCGCCAGCGCTAGCGCTTCCTCGTCGGTCCCCTCGAACTCCTCGAACCGGGGCTCCACGCCTGCGGCCTGGCAGGCCCGGTAGCGGTTTCTCCCGTCCAGGATCTTCCCGCCGTGAAGGACGATGGGGACCCTCAACCCGTTGGCTCGGATGTCCTCGACGAGGGCGTCGAGTTCCGGGCCCTGTAGGAGCGGGAACAAGGCGGCGAGGGGGTGGGGCAGGAGATCCTGCGTGTTACCAACTCTCATGGTCACCTCAGAAACACCGGCCGGGAATCGCCTATCTGTGCTCGTATTTCAGCCCCCGATGGCTTCCTGCTCAATATCCATCGCACATCGGAATCCGTTGGATTCCTCTTTCGAAGTAAGCCGAAAGCAGTACCGATTGGAGGCTATTTTCCGTTGTTTGGTGACGATGTATTCGAGGTCACCTGTTGGGGCTTCGATGGAGGTGAAAGTCCATTCCCCGAATCCGGATTCTACCTCATTGGAATGACTGCTCACAAAGCCACTTTTTCCCTCGCAGGCAACGTCTTCTTCGCCCAGTTCATAGAAACCAGCGGCGTCCAACTCAGACAGTGTGGGAAGTCGCATACCAAGTAAGGTGCAGTATGTCTCTGCGAGGTGATACTCAGTTTGAGCAGCGTCCAGATCGTTGTAGACTCCAGCACATTCCAGAACCCTACAAAAATCACCGTGGGTTACTCTCTTACTGTCGATAATGAATGCCTTGAGTTTAACCTCAGTCACAAAACTCTGCCCAGGGCCGGGCGAAATGTTGGAAACACGATAGCCGCCACTATTGACCGCCCTTACAGGCGTATTTGGGTGAACTAGTATTCGACGAGTATTCTGCTCGGCGAGCAACACACGATCTGTCTCCGACCGCAAAGTCGAGTACAGGCCAAAGACCGAGCCAATGAATAGTATCCCAAGCAGAACCTGGAAGCCCACACTACTGTTGAGTCTACGCTTGATTCTATCCAAGTCACGCTGCAACGAATCTGTGGACGGTGGAACGTCAGTACTCATTTCTGTTCTCCCTCTCCTGCGTGACTATCGGTTGGAGTCATCCCCACCGTTGGAGGCCACCCGGAGCAACCGACGCAGCGTGCGGGGACCGAGGTAACGGTAGCTCTGTGGGGGCCGGAATCCCGGGAGAATGGTGTTCATCTTGGCCACGCTAGTCGGTTCGAGGGGCCTCCACTCGCCCAGTTCGACTGCGTGCCCCTCATCGCACCCATGGAAGTACTCGTCGAAGAAGGGCTTGGTCACCCCGGCGGAGTCCTGGTGCACCTCCCAGAGATCCGACGGTGGGCGGCGGTCCACTCCCTTGATAGACGCTATGCCCACCACGGCTCCGACGGGATGGGTGGCGTAGACGACCAACCACATCCCCGGCGCTACCGTGGGGAACTTTCGGCGAAGCTCCACCGTTTTCCTTCCAGTGGCGATGGCTTGCGTGAATTCAGGCTTGATCGAAACGACGACAGCAGCGTGTTCTGACACCAGTTCAGTCCCTGCGGTGTAGAGGTCTTGGAATACGCCCTCGGGCACCTTGAATGGCCCGGTGCATTGGTTTCCGTGACCGATGTGCTCCTGGAGAACGGCCTGGAAGCGTCCCCAGGGGATCGGTTGCTGGAATCGCTCGGTCAGGGCAAAGCGGTAAGCACGGAGTTCCCGCTCCAGATCACCGCCAGCAGTGCTCACGAGATCACGCCAACGGTAGATGCCAAGCCTGGCGAACCTTCGAAACAGCGCCGAGGCTGGCCCCGTGACGGTCTCCTGGCAGATGGAGCAAGCTCGTATCTGCGAGACCTTCTCGGGACCCTTCCCACTGACGTACCAGAGGATGCGAGCCCCCGGGGGGATGTCGATGCGGGAGGCCGAGTAGTAGACGTTTTCTAGGGCGAGGGCGATCTTGTGCTCAGCGCCAAACAGGTCTTCCTCGGCGAGGCGTGCGTCGAACAGCTGAGAAGCCCACCAAGGCTGGATTGACACCACGTAGGTCGGAATCTCTGCCCCGATGACCTTCAGGGGCCAGAAGTGGCGTTCCAACTCTCCCGGTTCTGCCTCGACAGGTAAGCCTTGTTCAGACGGAAACAGAGCCTTCAAGGACTCGGTCACGTCATCGACAGGAACTACGTCCCCGATGCTCCCCTTGACGTAGCACGCATCCGAAGGGGTGAAGCCCAAATCGGACAGCGCCCCTTCAACAAGAGGATCACCAACGTCCTCGCAGACGATCAGAGACTGCCCCTCCTCTTGTGCCTGGAGGAGGATTTCGGACAACACTCGTCGGAGCAGCGTGGGCGTCAGTGGGTGGCTCAGTCCCCGAAGGATTCGGATGGACAAAGCGGGCCCACCCTCTGTGTCGAGAGCGATTAGGAGTTTGGGCCCATCACCAGGAGGCTCGACAAGGAAGGTGTCGAAACGGACGGGATCTGCGAGCACCTGGCGGGCCACGGAGAGCCATGAACCCTTTGACTCAGCCTGCTTGTACCTCTGAAATGGAGCAAGCTCGGATTCGGTCCTGGGGCGCCGCCGCTTGATGGTGGTTCCCACCAACCTGGCGGGCGTGTACTGCTCCCGGGAACTCCGCTCGTGGAGATGGACTACGAAGTCCACGGGACGAAATACAGCTACCTGGGTGACCGTCTCTATTGCGTCAGCGTGATCGAGCAGGTGGCTGTCCCTCGTGACGAAGCAATCAGCCTGCTCGGCAGCAGCACGGGCCAGCTGCCTTCGGTCGGACTCGTCTGACGCAGACGTGGCAGGTGGAAGGACCTCATTGAGCTTCCGCAGCACCTCGGCGACATCATCGGGTTTTCCCTCCAGGACATGGAAGGAGGACAGCCGACCTCTCGCTCGCCCACGCTTGGCACGGTCGGGCTGACGGGTGATCTCGTTCAGAAGCTCCGCTGTCACCACGACCAGGACATCCGGTTCGAGCCAGTCGGCCAAGATGCTCTTGCTTTCCTCTGCGTGGATGCCATCTCCATCGAGGTCGAAGAAGACATTCGCATCGATAACGACGGTCTTCCTCCCCTTCCGCTCGGCATCCCTGATGGCTGCCAGCAACGGAAGAGCCTCCCCGGCCAGCTTTCGTGACCAGATGAACAGGCGACCATCGTCCGCACCTCGCCCGGGTCGTTCACTGACGCAGTTGAACTGGTGGCGTGGCCACAGCCGGTTCGCTGCGTACTCCTCTCGACAAGCAAGCCGGATGGAGCCCAGGCCAGCGGCCTGTTGGAACAACTCCTCCAGAAGCACATCTGCTACGCCTCGTCCTCGTCGTTCCTCCCGCACGCAGAGGTGAACGATGACGGCATCAGTCCCGGCCACCCGGTAGGCCAAGTACCCATCAAGGGCGCCGTCCGCCATGGTGACCAGTATTCGCCCCTCACGTGCAAACTCGTCGAACGCACCCCTGGGGAGCCATCCCAGCGTTGCGCTGTTCCTCCGGTAGAGGTCGAACACCGCATCGAGTTCGTCGCTCATGGTGTCGATGGGCCTGGCGACTCGGGAGGGGGTCTCCGTCACGTCGTCATCCGCCCCTGCAAGTCGGTGACTACTCCGGCCACGTCGCTACTCATCCTCAGCGTGCCCCCATTTGTGGTGAGACGCCCGGCCCTGGAACCACCGCCCGCAGTCGTGGCACCGCCTGAACCTGCCGATGTAGCCCGTCGTGCGTGAGACCACGTGGACGTGCCAGGACGGCGTACCACCCCGCAGCTGCCCGGACAGGCGCCCCAGTTCAGGGGGCCAGTCCTCGAACCGTTCCACGATGAGAGCCACCCTTCGGGGGTTCTCCGTCTTGATGACCACCATGTCCTCGGGGATGGGTTCCTCGGAGGCGTACCCAGTCCCCCCGTCCTGGTACCAACGGGTACAGGTCTGTACGTGGCTCAGCAGGTGCTTGGGGTCGTATCCGCCCCCGAATCCGTGCTGCTGGGCGATGGGCTCGAACTCCTCCGCCAGTCCCGCCTCCAGGAAGGCGGCGCACGGTGGCGCATCGGCGACCTGGTGTGGGTTCGACCAAGCCCACCAGGCCAATGAGCCGAGGACATCTCGCCCCCAGGCCCGCCACATCATGTCCGCTGGGCCATCCAGGTCACCATGGGCTCCGTCGAGGTTGGCGCACCCTGCTGCGAGGTCCCTCCAACCCAGAATCGCCCGCATCACGTAGTAGGGAGCGAACCAGAAGTCCACGTTGAACTTTCCGTGTGGGTAAACCAGTGCGAACGGCTGGGACTCGTCCCCGTTCAGCCAACGGTGTACGTTCGGGATCTGGGCGTACCAGTCGTCGTGGAACAGGTACTGGTCAAGCTCGTCCATGGTCTCCCCCGTCGCTCACTCCTCCTCGAAGCTGGCGTTCGTGAACTTCAACGTGGTGGCGTTCTCCGACACGATCCGAACCACGTCATCCTCGACGCCCTCCGGGACTTCGACCTCGATCTCTAGGGTTACCTTGGCCCGGGCCCCGGGAAGCGTGGTCAGATGCCCCAGGACCTCGTCAGCGATGCGCCCAGCGTCCCGACCGACTCTGGACTCATCGAGCGGGACGGAGCCGACGAACAGGGTGGTTTTCTTCTCCGGTGGTTGAGGAGGCGGCTTCGGAGGCGGGGGGCCGGGCCTCTCGTACCCACACTTTGAGCAAACGCCTTTCGTGGTATCCCAGTCGGGCTCTGGGGCGTCGCACTGAGGACAGACCTGGGGAACAGGTCGCCCGTACCCGCAGTTGGCGCATTGTCCCTGGTCAGCATCCCAGTCGGGCTCGACCGCCTGACACGCCGGGCACTTCGGCTTCTCGTCCTCTTCGATCTGCTTCCGGGCGACCTCCGGCTTCACCAGCAACGTGCTGGGTGTATAGACCGTTGAGGCAGAGGCCCGGAGCAGCAGACCCGTGTAGCGTCCCTCTTCTTCGTCGTAGCCGGCAGCCACGCAGAAGGTCTCGTCCACCAACAAGCCTGTGGTCCCGTCCTTGGCTGCTCCGACGATGGTGTCCCGGCTCTGGACCCGGGGCAGGTAGAGGTAGCGTGGGAACCACTCGGCAAGCTCGCTGATGGATACGTGGTTCTTGTCGGGCCACAGGTGTCGGTCCAACTCCATTCGTAGGCGGACGCCACCCATCTCCGGCATCAGAAGCTCGTCGAGCTTGAGCTTCGTTGCGGTGCGTTTTGGCAGGCTCTCGGTGCCAGTGATCCGGATCTCGTCCCACGTCACGTCCGCCGTCGGGTTTGTCTGCACCGGGACCAAGGCATGGACCCAGGTATCCTCGATGCGCAACTTCACCGTGCGGTCGCCGTCCGTCACCTTCGTATCGGCCTGGCGTTTTTGGGAGTTCGCTAGGTCGAGATTGACTTCGTCTTCCTTGATCGAGACCCAAGCCAAGTACGAGGCGACCCCCGCCATCAAGTCGTCGAGCCGCTGGCCTTCGGGTGCAAGGAAGACCAGGGTGTTCCGGTTGATTCGAGGCGAGTTCGCCCGGGTCTCCAGGATTCCCTTGGCCGCTTGCATGGCCGCCGAATCCGCTTGCTCCTTCCGATGGGGATACTGGGGCCCGAGGATGACCAGGCGGGCGTCGGAATCGTCCCCCACCTCTGCCGAGGACTCTGGACATGCGTGGACCCCCCGGAACTCACCCCGGCTCCGATCGTCACGTAGCCGACGTTTGATCTCCTCGTGTAGTTCCTCCGGTTGCTGGAGGAGTTCATTCGCTCGGTCCTCGGCCACTCGGTTGAGATTGGCCTTGGTGCTCAGCCAGTACCTGTTCCCGTCTTGGTGGATGTGCTTGGCCCGTTCGCTGATGCGGCGGAGGGCGTCTCCGAACGTGGCAGCCGACTCCCCGGGCTGAGCACAGCCCAGGCGGACGCTCCTGTCATCGATACCTGGGTTCTTCCCCTCGGCGCCCGGGGCCGTACCCACATACAGGGTTCGGGCCACTCGACGACACGCCGAGAAACGGCCAAGGTTGGGGGTGCTCCTGTCGATGTCCAAGGGCAACGAACTAGGGCCGTCTACGTCTTCCGAGATGATCGGCTCCCACACGTCATGGAGGTAGCGGGTCAGTTCGGACTTCACCGCACCGTCGTCCATGGGGACGGACGAGGGCATGATCAGCAGCCCACTGTCGTTGCTCTCCCAGAGGCGGTGAATGACCTTGGCGAGCAACCGCAAGACACCCCGGGTTCGTTGGAACTTGTCCAGCGTGCTCCACTCGCCGTAGAGCCGGTCGAATAGCTCAGGGTGGATGGGGTAGGCTGCGGCCAATTTCCGGCGGTATGTCCCCTCTGAAGACCCAGCCGGGAAGTCGGCCGGCGACCCCTTGTACATGCGGAGAAAGGCATCCACGACGGCGTCTCGGTCCGTGTATATGGCTTTGTCTCTGATCGGCTCGAACAACCTCCTGCGGACGATCTCGAATCCCTCGTCGGCGCTGGCGGGCCGCCAGGGGGTTCCCAGGCGTTCGAACACGTTGCGAAGGGTATCCAGGGCGTACTCGCCGTGATCGCCACCGATTTCGATCTTGGACGCCGGGACCGACGCCACGACCAGGGTCTGCTTGGCGGCCCTCGCTGCCTCGGTAAGGGCCTGGGCGAAGCTGGCCTGGGCCTCGAAGTCCCCGGCGGGCAGGTTGCGTTTCCCCACCATCTGCCGTGCGTAGGCCACCCATTCGTCGATGAGAACTACGCAGGGCCCCAGGGCCGAGAACAGTTGTGCCAGGTCCTTGGAGCCAGGGCTCGTCCCGCTGGCGTCAGAAGCCGCCACGGCCTTGTAGGCGTCCTTGCCGCCCAGTTGCCACGCCATCTCCCCCCACAGGGTTCGGACCTCCGTGCCATCCGGCTTGTTCGAGACCTCACCTGGTGAGAGCGCAGAACCGACGAGGACGGCCCTCCGAGCAGGTTCCGCCCTGTCTACCTCGGCGCCCTTGAGGATCGGCTCCAGGCCGGGCAGGTCGGCACTCCTGGCCGCTCCGAACAAGTGGTACAGGGCTAGCATGGAGTGGGTCTTGCCCCCTCCGAAGTTCGTCTGAAGCTCGACAACAGGGTCACCGCCGGCACCGGATAGCCGTCGAAGGGCCCCGACCAGGAGGTCCTTCAAACCGTCTGTGATGAAGGTCCTCCGATAGAACTCCACGGGGTCCCGGTACTCGTCGCTGCCCTCGTTGCGAGCGACCTGGGCCAAGTCGGCGGCGAACTCCGCCTGGACGTACTGTCCGGAGGATACGTCGGGGTGCGGACTCACGATTTCTCGCCAGGGCCTGAGCCCAGCGTTGACTCGCACTTCGATGGCGGCCGATTGCCGGGTCTTATGGCGGGCCTGTTCGGAGAAGACGATACGCTGAAGCTCGACCTTGAGCTTGTCCACCTCGGCGACTTGCTCCGGCGCCGTAACCGATTGGAGTAGACGCCCGATGGAGTCCAGGACCCGCAAGGCATCGTCCGAGGAGAAGGGCCGGTCGTGCGCCCAGCGATTGCGATGCTCAAGTAACTCGGAGACCAGGGATCGCTCGAAGTGGCCGAGGGTCCGGCGGAAGGCGTCGTGCCAGTGGTCGATCATGCTCTTGAGGAGAGCGTATGTATCCCACTCGATGCGACCATCTGGAAGCTCTACGAATCCCCTCCTGTGGCGTGAGGACACGTCGGTCTTCCACTGCTCCCCAAGGGCGCTGGAAAGCTCCCTCTCGACGAATGGGCCGAGCCCATCTCGCAGGAAGTTCAAGCCGTTCTCGACTCGTTGACGATTCGTTAGCGCCATCTTCCTA
>CAZEJJ010000254.1:0-7772 GCA_964512185.1 uncultured Enterobacterales bacterium
AATCGCCTACCAGGGGTCTCCCAGGTCTCCTCCAGTAGTAACCCGTTGAAATCCCACAGCCGCGATTCCCTCAGGTTGTCCTGAGTGGTCAGGCGTGGGCACGAACTGGGCACAAATTTGGACACAGTTACCGGGCCCTCTGGGGCCCTGGGAGCAGAAGAAAAATGGACGACGTCGCAAAGGCAGCCCTGGACATGCTGCTGGTCAACATCAACACCAACAAGCCCTATCTCGCCACCCGGGAAAGCGACGCAACCGCCGAGCTGTTCCTCAAGGTGCTGCAGGAAGGAAAAGGTGAGCCGCCTGACATGTGCGAGCTGCAGGAGCACCTCATGCGGGTTCATGGCCTCTCGGTGGGCCTGGCAACTTCGATCCTCAACATCTGGAGCGCCATGGAGATCGCCATCGGCGCCGACGTGCGTTCCAACTGGAAGGAGGACCTGATCGAGCAGCTCGAAGAGCACCTGCAAGGCTGACTCAGTCAGGTGCATCTCCGCCGGGAACGGCAACACCGAGCGGCTCCGAAAAGATCCTCGTGAGCTCAACCCGCATGGGCATCCTGCCTGCCGCCCACTCGACCTCATCAAGCAGCCCGCGTTCCTCGTAGGCCCCGAACAGCAGCTTCAGCAGCTTGCCCAGCACCAGCCGGGGAACATCGTTGATGCGCCCATGGCCTCGTACAACTGGTACGGATCCCTTGCCCCCATGCGCATTCGGTTAAGCGCAACGACCTAAGATCATAAGGGATTGAAAGGAGGGACCTACACGCGGCAGGAGTGGGTTGTCTAAGCTCACAACAGCCGCGGAGGTCCCAAAATGCTGCTTACCACACTGCAGACCATGTTTAACAGCGTGTTCAGCCGGGAGTGCCTGTTGCAGTGGGCCCGGGAGACCGGCGCGTGCCAGCGACTGCGGCGTATCCACCCTGCCGATTTCGTGCTGTCGCTGGTGGCCTGCGCACTGGGAGACGAGACCCGCTCCATCGCCACGGCCCGCCGGTTGTTCTATGAAATCAGCCGCTTCATGCCCGAGGAGAGCAGCTTCTTCGATCGCTTCACCGACCAGACCGTCGAGTTGCTGCGTGGGCTGTATCACCGTGCCCTGGACGCGGCCACAGAGCAGGTGCGGATCCCGTTGGCCGAACTGCTCGACGGCACTGGCATCATCGACATGCAGGCCATCGACGCCAGCCAGGTGGGCCTGCCGCCTGGGGCCAAGGACACCTACCCGGCCACCATGGACGACCGCGGCGGGCTGAAGCTGACCTGCACCCTCAGCGTGCTGTACCAGCGTATCCGGGACATCGTCATCACCGACGCCCGGCAGCATGACAGCCGGGTAATGCGCCTGCCCGCCGCCCTGCAGGGAGTGCTGCTGCTGCTCGACCAGGGCTACGCCAGCGTGCACCGTTTCTGGAATATCGACAGGAGCGGCGGCACCTTCATCACCCCGCTGCGCACTGACTGGGTCGGCACCATCGAGGTTGGCGATGCGCTTCACCTGGAGCTACTCGGCCTTCGAGGTCATCGAAGCGCTCAAGGAGGCCCGGGCGGAGGCCGAGCGGCTGCACGGCCCGCTGGACAAGCAGCCGTTCCTGGTGACGGACAACGGCACCTCGTTCCTCGCCAGGCGCTTCTGCCGCTTTGTCCGCGACGAGTACGCGCATGTCCGTATCCAGTACCGGACGCCGACGCAGCTGGGCCTGCTGGAGCGGTTCCACGAGACGCTGAAGAACGAGGAGGTCTACTGGCGTGTCTACGACAGCCCGCAGCATGCGCGAGACTGCCTTGCTGAATTTCGCGACCGCTACAACGACAACCGGCCCCACTGGGCGCTGGTGCCCGAGACGGGCGGTGACCCGGTGACACCGACGGAGGTCTACAAGGACGGCGTGGTGACCAGGCTGCCAAGGTGGCAGGCGTGGGCCAGGGACGTGAAGGAGAAGCTAGATGCCCTGCTGGATCAACAAGACGCGGTAGGGCAATAATGACTCAGGAGACCTCCACAAAAGGGCCCTCGGCGATTCCTGTCGCTAGGGGTGGCAAGGCAGAACTCCCCACTCAGTGTCGCCGGTATGAGCAAATGCGGAGGGCGATTTTGCATAACAAACGATTGCATTTTCCAGGGGCGAGGAAGATCGAGACATAAGCATGGATCAACTCATCCGATGCTGATCGATTGCTAGACTATTGTATCCCCTCCAGGAACTCGGATTGCTAGAAGACAATCTTCACGCCCATTCCTGCACTAGAAGCGTCAATGTAAGGAAGAACGAACCAACGACGAGGTACGTTCCTCGCTTCCAGTTCCGGTATAGCTGAAGGCGAGACTGAACCCGAACGAATATAGGCAAAATAGAGAAAAACAACATCAGCGATAAGCATTGCCCCCGCCAGCCCTCCTAACACCCCAGAATATAGGGCATTCTCTTTTCTATTGTCACATGCTTCTTGCAGGCTCGTCACTTCTTCATCTGTCATTTTGCTCCCCCCTGGCACGTTCCTAGGGTCTGTGCAATGGTCAAGGTGAGATGGTGGGAAAGCATTTGCCATACCATGCTTGATTCTATATTGCACAATAATATCATTCTTCTCATCCGCCGCCTGCATGCTATTGTTGCCTGTAACTGCGGAGCCAACAGCTAGCCCTATTACGATCGGCAAACCAGTCCAAAATGCAATTTTCCATCCTAGATTGCTTGCACTTGAATCGCTGTTGACTGTCTGGTTTGCGCTAATTGATTTTGGTTGTTGGATTGCGTTCTCGATTGAGTGCCCGCGGCGGTTGTCATCCGGCTTCTTCAATGGCTTGAGAATTACTCCCACGGTGATGTCTTGGCCTGCATTCAGTTGAAGACTCTTTGTGAATGTCCGATATCCATCGGCCTCAACCCACAAGCCGACAGTCCTTGGTGTTTTCAGGGCCATTTCCCAGTCGGCAGGAAGCGGTGTCTTGCCCACGTTAATGCCATTGACCTTTATGGTCGCCCCCTCGACGTTGCTTGTCACCTTCACGACAGCGATTTTCTGTTTCAGCACCTCGACCTTTTCACGGGCCGCAAGCAGCATCTTCTCTGGCGACTTGCCCGCCCCTGACTTCAGAAAGCTGCGATACGTCATGTACGCGGCCGCATGATCGCCGAGCTTGTCGAGCACCAGCGCCGTGTTGTACTCGATCTTGAAGTTCGGCAGCAGCTGGTACGCGGCGGTGTATTTCTCCAGGGCCTCCTTGTACTTGCCTGCCAGCCTGAGTTCGTTGCCCTGCTTGAACAACTCACCCGCCCGCACCCTGTCGTCCGCCAGGGCCGGCGCGGGCCCGAGGGCCAGCAGGGTGGCGGCGACCAGCATCATTGCGGCTCTTCTCATCTCTCGACTCCCCTGGTTAGCTTCCAGCGCCAGGGCACGCCGAATCGCGCGCCCCCGGTGGCCAACCTTCCAACTCGTTGCTGTTCTGCGATAGTATCGAACTTCTTCACATCGGATCAACGTCAGTTCCCGGGGTCAGGCGGTTGAGCGGCGCCCCAAGGCTTGCCGCAATTTCACATAAAAAACTCCAAATTCTCTACTAGTTTTGGGGAGTTCCAAAGGCCCGGCTGGTTCTATTGCGTCGCAAAAGGCGGGCCCTCTAATTCAGGGCAGACAGGGATACTGGCCACTTCCTGCCGGATTCTCCGAAGGAGAGCAGGTCATGGCCCCGGGACATGACCAACTTTGAGTGCCTATTTTGCACATGAATGCACAGAATAACTGCTTATTCGTGTCCTGAAGTACGCAGGCCGCGTATGTGCCTGTGGGGCTGCCAGAGCACTGATTGCCGCTGGTGACGCAACTCTTGGTACAGAAGCCATTGGTGGTAGCGGTGCCCATCATAACGCAAGTGTACGGTGAATTGCAGGATCCGCCGGAACTGCACTTGTCACCGAAATTCCCCCCTGTGGGCGGCATGTCCGGAGACGGAGGCTGCAGGTCTGGAGTCAGAGGCGGTTGGTCCGGCGTCCACGGGTTGCTGTCAGGGTAAGGGCTCCCCTGATCTGGAAAAGCAAGGTCCCAGGCCCCCTGGTCTCTCTGACGTTTTATCTCTCCATTGGGATCCCATGGATTGTCCCTCTCCGGGATACAACTAAGCACTAGTAGCGACATATAAATACATGCTGCGGCTGCCTGGTTACTCACGCCATGCATTAGAATCCCCTCGAGATCGCAAACTCTGCATTTTGGCCATCCGTGGATACCATCAAGTGCCACCTCCTCTTTGCCAGGTCGCGTTCCCTTATGGCTGGCCGCGTCAAGAACATGTAAATCGACACGCCCAAGGTGGCGACCGAAATGCCAGCAAGGACATGCCCGCCGATGTACAGCTTTGATCCAGCCTCTACGTCCGCCCATTTTTCCTCGAAAGTATATGGCGAATCCCATGCTCCGAGCTGACTGTATTCGTCGTAGGCAGAATTGACCTTGCTACTGCCCACGCCATAGAGCACAGCAGAGCCGAGTGCGCAAGCCAGTCCAGCACCCAGCGATGACCATGCCCAGATAGTCTTGTAGCGTCGTTTCTGGTTCTTCCGGTACTTCGCGTCACTTTCAATGCTCGAATCGATTGCCGCTGTGGGTGGTTCCTCAAGATCCCGCTGAGGCGATTGTGGGGAAGACTTCGGCACTGGTTTCTTGGTTTGGGGACCTGGTTTCGTATTCTGTACCAAACCTGGCATCAACAACGGTTCGAGGACCGCCTCCACGACAGTTTCCTGCCCTGCCTCCAAGTGCATATTCGAAACCCAGGGTTTGTAACCACCTGATTTGATCAGTATTTGGCAGTACCCTGGCTTCAAGACCGCCGGCTCGGACAGCGGCGTCTTGCCAATTTTAGCGCTGTTTACCCACACCGTTGCCCCGGCCAGGGGGGATGTAACCTTCAAGAGCGAAATCTTCTTTGCCAGCTTTTCCAGTTTCTCCTGCGCCAGGAGCAACATTTTATCTGGCGACTGACCTGTCCCCGTCTTGAAGAAGTGTCTGTAGGACTTGTAAGCCGCAGGGTAGTTCCCCAACTTTTCCTGGGTCAGGGCCACATTGAAGGCAATTTTGAAGCTCTGGACCAGGTTGAAGGCTGCTTTATACTTCTCCAGCGCCTCGGCATACTTCCCGGCAATTCTCAGTTCGTTTCCCTGCTTGAACAACTCACCCGCCCGCGCCCTGTCGTCCGCCATGGCAGGAATGACCCACAGGCCGAGCAAAGTGGCGGCGACCAGCATCGTTGCGGCTCTTTTCATCTCTCGACTCCCCTGGCTAGCTTCCAGCGCCAGGGCACGCCGAATCGCGCGCCCCCGGTGGCCAACCTTCCAACTCGTTGCTGTTCTGCGATAGTATCGAACTCCTTCACATCGGATCAACGTCAGTTCCCGGGGCCAGGCGGGCGGGGCTCGCGCCGCGGGGGGTGCCGGTGGCCACAGGAGAGCCGGGTATGACACAAGGGCGGGACAACGCGGTTCAGGCGACGTTCGAAGTTCAGGGACAGGATCAGGCGTGGCGGATCATCTCGTTTTCCGGCACCGAGGAGGTCTCGCGGCTGTTCGCGTTCGAGCTGCTGCTGGCCTGCGACTCGGCGTCGGTGGACCTGTCGGCGGTGGTGGGCAGCCAGGGGCTGCTCACGGTGACCTCGGGGGGCAACGCGCGGCACTTCCACGGGCTGGTGCACCGGCTGGAGCAGCGGGAGAGCGGGCGGCGGTACACGGTGTACTCGGCCACGCTGGCGCCCGCGGCGTGGCGGCTGACCCGGCGATTCGACTGCCGCATCTTCCAGAAGATGGGGGTGCGCAAGATCGTCAAGAAGGTGCTGGACGGAGCCAAGGTGAAGCACGCGTTCCGCTCCCGCGGCAACCAGGACCCGCCCGAGCGGGACTACTGCGTGCAGTACCGCGAGTCGGACTGGGCCTTCATCAGCCGGCTGCTGGAGGAGGAGGGGTACTTCCACCACTTCGAGCACGGGCCCGACGGCCACGTGCTGCGCATCACCAACGACTCCACCGCCGCCGGCGAACTGCCTGGCGGGCCAGGGCTGTCTTACGTCTCGCCCGACTCGGAGATGCCGGCCGAGGAGCACATCTTCCGGCTGCACGTGTGCGAGGAGATCGGCTCGGGCAAGGTGACCCACACCGACTACAACTTCGGGAGCCCGTCGCTGGACCTGAGGACGACCCACGACGGCGCTCGCGACATGGCGCTGGAGGTGTACGACTACCCGGGCGGCCACGGTGACCAGACGCGCGGCAAGGCTCTGGGCCAGGTGCGGCTCGAGGAGGCGCGGGCGCAGACCGTCCTGCTGGAGGGCCAGAGCAGCGCCCCCCGCATGGTGCCCGGGCTGTGCTTCAAGCTGGGCGGCCACACGCGCAAGGAGCTCAACGGCAAGCTGTACTTCGTCACCCGCGTGACCCACCACGGCGAGAAGGCCGCAGGCGATCTGGAGGGCGGCGCCCTGGACGACCGCATCAGCTACCATAACGCGTTTACGTGCGTGCCCCGGCTGACACCCTACCGGCCGCCGCGCGCGACGCCGCGCCCCGTGGTGCAGGGCGCGCAGACCGCGGTGGTGGTGGGCCCGTCCACCGAGGAGATCTACACCGACAAGCACGGCCGGGTGAAGGTGCAGTTCCACTGGGACCGGCAGGGCGAAAGAAACCAGCACAGCTCCTGCTGGGTGCGCGTGAGCCAGCTCTGGGCTGGCCAGGGGTGGGGCGCCATGTTCATCCCGCGCATCGGCCAGGAGGTGATCGTGGACTTCCTGGAGGGCGACCCGGACCGGCCCATCATCACCGGGCGGGTGTACCACGCCCAGAACCCGCCGCCCTACGAGCTGCCCGCGGCGCGCACGCGCAGCACCATCATGAGCAACTCCTCTCCCGGCGGGAAGGGCTCCAACGAGATCCGGTTCGAGGACCAGAAGGGGAGCGAGGAGATATACACCCACGCCGAGAAGGACCAGAACGAGCGCGTGGAGCATGACATGACCACCTGGGTGGGCAACGACCAGCGCCTGGAGGTTGACCGGGACCGGGACAAGGAGATTCACCGGGACGAGACTACCCGGGTGGGCCGCGACCGGTCCGAGCAGGTGGACCGGCACGAGTCCATCACGGTAACGGGCAACCGCGACGAGACGGTCAAGGGGAAGGAGACGGTGTCGGTGCGGCTGGACAGGGTGCACACGGTGACCGGCAACCAGCAGGTCACCGTGCGCAAGGACGCGACCCTCGCCGTGGTCAAGAACGAGACCGAGAAGGTGGGCCTGAACAAGCGGCTCACCATCGGCAGCGCCTACAACGCCAGGGTCGGCTCGCGCATGGACCTGCGCGTGGGCACGGACATGGCCCAGAAGGTGGCCGACGAGATGACCCTCACCGTGGGCACCCGGCTGGAGATCGTGTGCGGCGCCACCCGGCTGCTGATGGAGAAGGACGGCAAGGTGACCCTGTCGGGCAAGGAGTTCCTGTTCAAGGTGGACGGTCCTTTCCGGACGCGCGCGCGGTCCATCCGCACCAGGGGCACCTCCATGACCGTCAAGACCTCGGGGCCCATCAAGCACAAGGGCAGCACCGTGAGCGAGAACTGAGATGGCGCCGGAGAAGAAGCGGCAGGGCGAAGGCGCCCAGATCCCCGGCGCTGGCGAGCGCGAGCCGGGCCCGCGGGTGGGCTGGCTCGCGGGCTGGCGCGGCGGGGAGGACGGCGCGCCGCTGGTGGACTTCGCGGGCAATGACCGCGGCACCCTGCCCGCCCGGTCCA
>CAZEJJ010000255.1:0-1807 GCA_964512185.1 uncultured Enterobacterales bacterium
CGCAGTAGGCACTGGTGGGTCGCAGTAGACATGAGCTTTCCCGAGGGCTCCTAGACCCGCTAGTGCACGCGCTCGGAAGTTTCTAGCCACCCCCACAAGCCGCCCTCGTGTGCACTATGCGACCGCGCAGCGGTCGCCTGGGGGGCGCGCCGAAGGCGCGTTGGGGGCGAGGCCCCCCGAAAAGCCTGGTGCCCGTGTGCCGCGGAGCGGCATGTACGGTCGCTGGCGACCGTACGGCCGAAGTATCTGGCCGCCCAGCAGGGTGGGCAGGTACTTCTGGGCACGGGCACTAGACAAGCGTTGCGCTGCAGGGCCGTTTGTTCCCGGCGCAGCCTCGTCTCGGTTAGGGCTCCTCTTCGCCAGGGCCCATAGCTCAGTTGGTCAGAGCACCTGGCTCATAACCAGAGGGTCGCAGGTTCAAGTCCTGCTGGGCCCACCCCTCCCCGACTCGACCCGCTCCGGACATGGGCCCCGCGGGTCGACGCGAGCGTCGAGAATGCACGAGGACCTCGAAAAGATCCAGAGCCTGTGGCAGAGCATGCACCGCTCCGACCAGCTGCAGCGGGCACGCCTCGTCCTGGTGGAGCAGCAGCTTTCCACCAAAGAAGCATCCGCGGCGGCCGACACCGCCAGGCAGGAGGCCGAGGCGGTGGTCATCGAGATCAGGAGCGAGGAGCGCCAGATCATGCGCAAGCTGGGCGCGTACCGCAAGCGCATCGACAACACCCGGCGCATGATCCGGGACGGCAAGGCCGCCGACTACCGGCTGGCGGAGCAGCAGCTGCGCTCCTGCATCGAGATCGCCGACGAGCTCGAGACCAAGGCGCTCGAGACCATGATGGCGCGCGACGAGGCCGAGCAGGTCGCGGCTCACAAGCGCGAGGCCGCCGCCAGCGCCGAGCGAGCGCGCGCCGAAGCGGTCAGGGCCCACAAGGAGCGGATCCCCGTCATCGATCGCGAGCTGGAGATCCTCGACCTCGCCAGTCCCGCGCTGCAGGCCGAGGTGCCCCGGGCCTACCGCAGCGCCATCAAGACGCTGCGCGCCCGCAGGCGGAGCGTCGTGGCCGAGCTGCGCGACGGCGCGTGTTCGGTGTGCCACGTCACCCCCTCACCCCAGTCGGTGCTGGAGATCAACGGCCACCGGAGGGTGCACGCCTGCAGCAACTGCTACCGCTTCCTCATCCCGGTCGCTCCCCCTGCCAGCCCCAGCGACCTTGCGGGTGAGACGAGCCGCGAATAGGCTGCAGCGGCCGAAGGGCCACAGGTGATCGCGGGCCGGCTTCGCGCCGGCTCGAGGAAAGTCCGAGCTCCCCAGGGCAGGATGCCGGGTAACTCCCGGTCGGGGCAACCCGGAGGAAAGTGCAACAGAGAGCAGACCGCCAGGTGGCGCCAGCCACCTCCGGCACCTTGTCGCGACGAACCCCGCTGTGCGGGGCCTGGTCACGGCGAGCCCGGGGCGCCGCGCGAGCAGCGCCGGTGAGGTTGAAAGGGTGCGGTAAGAGCGCACCGGCGGTCCCGGTGACGGGATCGGCCAGGCAAACCCCATCCGGAGCAAGGCCGAATAGAGGAGCGCTCGAGGGTAGCCCGCCCGAGCTCCCGGGTTGGCCGCTAGAGGGTGTCGGTGACGGCCCCCCCAGATGAATGATCACCACCCCGCCCGGGGGCGACCCCACGGGGCACAGGACTCGGCTTATGGGGCCCTTCGACCCGCCCCCCCGTCGGGGCGGGCCGCCCCCCCGGGGTTAGGGGGCTATTAGTCCTGGGCCAACCGGGCGCCACCGCGCCCCCCCGGTTACGCCAGGGGCAC
>CAZEJJ010000255.1:1817-7701 GCA_964512185.1 uncultured Enterobacterales bacterium
CCCCCCCCCGCCCGGGGGGCCCCCCCCCGGGCCCCCGGCCGGGTGTCTGGGGCCCCGCCCCCCCCCCCCCCCGGGGGGGGGGGGGGCCACCCCGGGGTTTCGGGGCCTATTCGTCCTGGCCGAAGCGGGCGACAGCGGGCCCGCCCTGTTCCTCCAGGGCCAGGTCCTCGGCCAGCAGCGCCCAGGGTGGGGTGCGGCGATGGCGCAGCTCCACCTGGGTGGCCAGCTCCCCCAGGGCCAGGCGCGCGGCCGCCCGCAGCCGCGCCAGCGAGCTGTCGAGCACCATCGAGAGGGCTCGAGGCATGTCGTCGGTGTGGGCCAGGTAGAACCGCAGATCATCCAGCTCGCGGTAGAAAGACTCCACCACCTCGATCTCCCGGCTCTCCAGCTCCAGCAGCTCGCCCATGGCGAGGGTGCGATAGCGCTGGAAGGTGGTGTCCAGGAAGGGCGAGCGGCTGCGATGTCGGCCCCAGACCTCCAGCAGCAGGTCGCGACGCCGCAGCAGATCGTCGCTGACCCGGTGGATCTCCAGCGCCAGCAGCAGCCGCAGCCGCCCGGCGCGACCCGCCATCGGCGACGAGAGCGGCGAGGACAAGGCGCCTACACCCGGCTCATTGTTCGGAAGAGGGCCCGTCCGGCTCGCGGAAGCGGTAGATGGTGGCGTGCTCGGGGGCCATGAGCAGCACCTCGGCCGCCTGGCGCTCCACCGCGGTGCGGCTGTGCTGCAGGCGCAGCACCTCGCGGCGCAGCAGCTCGTTGTCCCTCTGGAAGCTGGCCGCTTCGTCCTGCACCCGCTCCAGCTGGCGCCGCAGCAGGTGACGCCGCAGCAGCCCATCCTGGCCGAACAGGGTCAGCACCAGGACCACCACCGCCACCAGGGCGGGGACCACCGTCAGCAGACGTTGTACAAAGCGAGAAGGCGGCACGGGGCAGGAGCGGGAAGGAGCGGGAAGGAGCGGGAGCGGGGAAGAGCAGAGGAAGGAGCGGGGGGGATGCGAGGCACCCTACCCCATGAGATGTCTCAAGTGTAGACATGTCAAGGGTTTTCTTCAAGTTTTCCCTCATGGGTTTCCGCGGCGGCTCCTTCGCCGCTTACTTCGGTGGCAATGGCCAGACGCGACAATCCGCGCCCGCGGGCGAGATCCATGATGGCCACCACCCGCCCGTGGTCCACCGCGGTGTCGGCCTTGATGATGACCATGGTGCTCGGGTCGCGCAGCGCGGCCTGCTGGAAGCGCTGCTCCAGCCCCGGCCAGCTCATGGCCTCGCGATCCAGGTACACGGTGCCGTCGGTGGTCATCCACACGTTGAGATCCTGCTTCTCCCGGATGATGGTCTGCGCGCTGCTGCGAGGCAGATCCACCTGGATGCCCGGCGAGGTGACGAAGGTGGTGGACACCATGAAGAACAGCACCAGCTGGAAGATCACGTCGATGAGCGGGGTGACGTCCACCCGCGACTCCTCCCGGCGCCGGACCGCGAAGTTCACGCCCGCTCCTCCGGTGAGCCCTTGTCGGCCAGCAGCTCCAGCAGGTCGAGGGCGAAGCCCTCCATCTCCATCAGCAGGTCGTCGACCCGGGCCAGCAGGGAGCGATGCGCGATGAGCGCCGGGATGCCCACGGACAGCCCGGCGAAGGTGGTGATGAGCGCCTGGCTGATGCCGCCGGCCAGGCTGGAGACCACGCCCACTCCCACCTCCTGGATGACCTCGAAGGTGAGGATCATGCCCCAGACCGTGCCCAGCAGGCCCAGCAGCGGGGCCACCGAAGCCACGACGCCCAGGATGCCTGTGTAGCGCTCCAGATCGGCGGCTTCGCGACGCCCGGCCTCTTCGATGCGCTCCTTGATGCGCGGGCGAGCCTCGCCGTGGTAGCCCACCGCCACCTCCATGACCCGAGCCACCGCGCTGCCGTTCTTGCGGCAGAGCGTGCGCGCGTCATCCCAGCGCTCCTGCCGGACCAGGTCTTCCAGCTCCACGCAGAAGATGCGCGGGACCACGCGGCCACGGCGCAGGGCCACCATGCGTTCGAGGAAGGCCATGAGTCCGATCACCGACGCCAGGCCGATGAAGATCATGACCGGACCACCGCTGACCAAGAAATCGATCACCACGCCTCCCGGGTGCGAAGGGGTCGACACGCCTCGCCACCATCGACTTCCAGCCGCGTGAAGATCCCGGAGGGATGACCGGCTGGCGCGCCCGCTGCTGTAACCCGGCTATGTTCCAGCGTGCGCCAGGGCACCATGCACGATCCCCACTCAGCGAGCCCCACCACCCCCAGCCCGGCCTCCGCCCGCAGCGCTGTGGGCTGGAAGCTGGCGGCCCTCCTGCTCCTGCCCGCCTGCAAGGTGGCCTACGTGGCCCGCAGCGCGTACTTCCAGGCGGAGCTCATGGCGCAGCGGGAGCCCATCGATCGCGTGCTCGCGCGTGGAGAGCTGAACCCCACCGACGCCGAGCTGCTGGCGCTGGTCCCCGCCATCAAGGCCTTCGGAGAGTCCCAGGGCCTGTCCAACAGCCGCAGCTACGAGTCCATCTCCACGCGCTGGGATCGCACCATCTACAATTTCTCGGCCTGCCCGCCCCTCTCCTTCGACCCCGTCACCTGGTGGTTCCCGGTGGTGGGACGTGTGCCCTACCTGGGCTTCTTCCGGGAGCGGGACTCGGATCGCTACCGGGAGCGCTACGAGCAGCGCGGCTACGAGGTGTGGGTGCGCACAGCCGGAGCCTACTCCACCCTGGGCTGGTTCAGGGACCCCATCCTGCCCGGCATGCTCGCCTGGGAGGAGCATCGCCTGTCGGAGACGGTGCTGCACGAGCTGGCCCACGCCACGCTGTGGGTCAAGGGCAGCGTCGATTTCAACGAGAGCTACGCCAACGTGGTGGGAAAAGAAGCCGCCCTCAGGTGGATGGTGGAGCGCTACGGAGCTTCCAGCGAGCAGGTGAGCCACGTGCATCGCCGCCGGGAGGACATCCAGCGTTGGCGCGCCCTGCTCCAGGAGCTGTACAACGATCTTGACGTTGTGTACAAATTTGACGACAAATCAGAGCGAGAGAAGCTTACCATGAAACAGGAGCTGCTCGCGAGCCTGGAATCACGCGTGATCTCGGCGGGCTTCCATGATCGCCAGCGCTATCTGGCCGCGGTCGATGCCGGCCCCTGGAACAACGCACGCCTGCGCCAGTTCCGCACCTACAACGACGGGCAGGAGGCGTTCCATTGGCTGCTTCAGCGCCACAATGGTGATTTGAGGCTGTTTATCGAAGACCTCGACCGCATCACCACGGGCACCAGGGAGCCCTGGACGGCGCTCCGACAAGAGGTGGCTGGATCACAGCAGGTTCAAAAATGAGGACTGGTGTCAAGTCGCGCTGATGGGGTCCGATTAGCCTCTACGAGGCCCCCAGGTGAACCTGCGCACCGCGCTGCCCCGCCACCTGCGACCTCTTTGTCGTGATCTCGGCCACCCAGGTCGGCACCCCCAGGACCCGAACCCCATGGCATCCATCCCAGAATCCCATCCTCCGGATCTCGAAAACACCTTGGAAGGCACCGAGCCCGTCGAAGGCGACCTGCCGGAAGGGGAAGTCGAGGGCGAGGGCGCGGAGCTGGCACGGAACGTGCAAGCAGCTACCGACGCTGAGCGCGATCTGCCCGGATGGAGGAACGCGATGGGATACCCGTCCAAGAAAGGACGCAAGAAGGAGACGGCCGGTAGCGGCAACATCCTCCTGAACAAGTACCTGAAGAACATGGGAGCGATCCCGCTGCTGACCCGAGAGGACGAGGTGGAGGTGGCTCGCCGCATCGAAGCCGCCGGCCCCGACTCCGAGCTGGCCAAGCAGGCGCTGATCAACGCCAACCTCAGGCTGGTGGTGAGCATCGCCAAGCAGTACTCCTACCGGGGCATGCCCCTGGCCGACCTCATCCAGGAGGGCAACCTCGGCCTCATCAAGGCCACCGAAAAATTCGACTACCGCCGCGGCTTCAAGTTCTCCACCTACGCCTCCTGGTGGATCCGCCAGTCCATCATCCGCGCCATCGAGAGCCAGATTCGCACCATCCGCATCCCCATCTACAAGCTCGAGGTGGTGAACAAGGTGCACCAGGTGCAGAAGCAGATGTTCCAGCAGCTGGGGCGCGAGCCCTCCCTGCGCGAGGTGGCCACCCGCCTGGAGATGGAGCCCGACAAGGTCGAAGCCCTGATGCGCCTCACCCGCGAGCCCATGAGCCTCGACGCCCCGGTGAGCGACGACAGCGACTCCACCATCAGCGACTTCATCGAGAACCCGCACTCCACAGCGCCCTCCAACAACATCGAAGAGGCCATCCTGCGGGAGCAGATCGAGCACGTGCTCTCCACGCTCACCCCGCGCGAAGAGAAGGTCGTGCGCATGCGCTTCGGGATCGGCGAGCCCTGCTGCTACTCCCTCGAGGAGATCGGCAGCCGCTTCCACCTCACCCGGGAGCGCATCCGCCAGATCGAGATCAAGGCCCTGCGCAAGCTGCGCCACGTGAAGCGCCGCAAGGATCTCGACGCCTTCATCGCCTAGGCGACGCGGCTACCAGGTCTCCACCGTGCCCGGCTCGGGCACGTGCTCCGGCGCGCCCGCCTCCACGCTGGGACGCTCCTCGTCCAGCAGGCCGTGGTGCAGCTGCATGGCGCGGATCACCTCGGGCGGCGTGAGATCGGAGGTGAACAGGAAGGGGTAGCGCAGGGTGAGCCCCTCACCCCCGGGCGCCGGGTAGGCCAGGGCCTGGGCCAGGCGCTCGACGCAGGAGACCAGCTCGCGATCTCCCACGGTGTCCATGACCGACTCGGCCTGCAGCACCCTGCCCTGGGCATCGAGCGCCAGGCGCAGCACCACCTCGCCGTACAGGTAGGGATCGCGCGCCACCGCGGCCTGGTAGCAGGAGGCGGCCCTGGCGCGCCCTTCGTCCAGGGCCCCCAGCACACGCTGCTCGGCCGGAGAGGGACCCTTGGGAGCCACCTGGGCCTTGACCTCGGGGTCCACCTGGATCTGGATGACCCCTGCAGCCGGAGCGCTGCTGGGAACCGCGGCCTCGGGCTCCACCTGCGCAGGGGGACAGCCCACCAGCAGGAGCAGAGCCAGCAGCGGTCCGGTTCTGGGAAGGACGATTCTCGAGCGCGCCATCTGGACCTCCGACCTTGGCCGCCGTATCCTGTGCGCTCGGAGCCGGCATGAGCGTAGCGATCTGCATCACCGTCTGCAGCCTCGGAATGCTGGGCCTGCTGTGGGCTGATCTCCAGGAGTCTGCAGGCGGACGCTGGGCCAGCAAGCCCCTGGCATCCGCTGCCTTCGTCGCCCTGGCCTGGTCGGCGGGCGCGCTGGACAGCAGCTACGGCACCACGGTGCTCGCGGCCCTGGTCCTCTGCTGGATCGGGGACGTGCTGCTGATCCCAAGCAGCACAGGGCCCGCCTTCCTGGCGGGGCTGATCAGCTTCCTGCTGGGCCACGTGCTCCTGGCCGTCGCCTTCGTCTTGCTGGGGGTGTCCTGGCCCGTGGTGGGCGCCGCCGCCGCTGTCCTGGTCATCCCGGCCGCGCTGATCCTCCGCTGGCTGCTGCCCAACCTGGGCGGCCCCATGAAGCTGGCGGTCCCCACCTACATCCTGGTCATCACCTGCATGGTGGCGCTGGCCGTGGGCGCGGGCCTCTCCAGCGGGCGCTGGCTGGTCCCGCTGGGCGCCACCTGTTTCTTCCTCTCCGACATCGCGGTGGCCCGCGAGCGCTTCGTCACCTCCAGCTGGAACAACCGCGCCTGGGGCCTGCCCCTGTACTACGGCGCCACCATGATGCTGGCGCTGAGCGTCTAGGAGCCCTCGGGAAAGCTCATGTCTACTGCGACCCACCAGTGCCTACTGC
>CAZEJJ010000256.1:0-7635 GCA_964512185.1 uncultured Enterobacterales bacterium
CGTCCTGGTCGCAGTCGTTGTCATCGCAGTCCTGGTCGGTGCCGTCGTACCAGATCTCGGTGGCGGCGGGGTTGACCTGGGCGGCAGCGGTGTCGGCGAAGTTCTCGTCGTCGAGATCGTTGCCGTCGATGCAGTCGTCGCCGTAGGCGCCCTGCTGGTCGGGGTAGGACTCGGTGAGGTAGCCGTCCCCGTCCTGGTCGAAGTCGTCGTCGCCGGCGCAGTCCTGGTCCACGCCGTCGTACCAGGTGTCGCTGGCGTCGGGGTTGGTCTCGAAGGCGGTGGGCTGGGTCCAGTTGAGCTGGCTGCCCTGCTTGTCGGTGAGGCTGGAGGAGACCACCCCGAAGCCGGGGGGCGTGATGTCGGGGTTGTCCCAGCAGTCGCCGCCGGGCAGGCCGCCGCTGTCGGAGACCCCGAGGGTGGCCTCGCCCACGTACATGTCGAGCACGTAGCCGTCGCCGTCGGCGTCGAAGTCATCGTCTCCCGCGCAGTCCTGGTCGATGGCGTCGTAGAAGGTCTCTTCAGCGCCGGGATGGATGTCGGAACCGGCCAACCCGGAGCCCTCGGGCCCCAGCAGCGCATCCCAGCAATCGCCTTGGAGGGCAGAGAGGCCGTCGTTGTCGTGGTCGACGGGATCCCAGGTACTTCCACACCCTGCCATGAGCAGGGCGCCGAGGGGCAGGAGGAACGCACGGGACATGGCCACCTCAAAGTGGGAAACGCAGATGGGACAGCATACCGGTCCGCGGCCCCCCCTGGCAATGGAATGGAGCGCCCCTGGGGACAAGCTGGGGACGGGCTGCACCGGCCACGGTTGACGCCGGCCCCGCCGAGGTTAGGCCGCGGCGCAGGTGGCCCCTGCCGGGTCACCGGGCAAGCCAGGAGAGCGGCCCATGATCAGCGTGGAGAATCTCTCGCGACGCTACGGCGATCTGCTGGCGGTCCGCGACCTGAGCTTCCGGGTGGAGCGCGGGGAGGTCCTGGGCTTTCTGGGCCCCAACGGCGCCGGCAAGACCACCACCATGCGCATCCTGGCGGGCAGCCTGGGGGCCACCGAGGGGCGGGTGATGGTGGATGGCCTGGATGTGTCCCAGCATCCCCGCGAGGTGAAGCGCCGCCTCGGCTACCTGCCGGAGGTGCCACCGCTGTACGGCAACATGAGCGTGCGCGGCTACCTGCGCTTCGCTGCCCGCATCAAGGGGGTGGAGCGGCCGGACCCCGCCGCCGCCGCCTGCATGCGGCGCGTGGGACTCGAAGGCATGGAGGGTCGCCTGGTGGCCCACCTGTCCAAGGGCTTCCAGCAGCGGGTGGGGCTGGCCCAGGCCCTGGTGCATGATCCCGACGTGCTGGTCCTGGACGAGCCCACCAGCGGCCTCGATCCCGCCCAGCGCAAGGAGATCCGCGATCTGCTCCGCGAGCTGGCCGCCGGGGATCGCACCGTGCTGCTGAGCACCCACGTGCTGCCAGAGGTGGAGGATCTCTGCCAGCGGGTGATCATCATCGACCAGGGCAGGATCGTGGCCGAAGACCACATCGAAGCCCTGGCCGGCGTGCAGCGCGTCGTGCGGCTGCGGGTGGGACGCCCGGAACAGACCCTCACCGCCGCGCTCCAGGGGCTGGAGGGAGTCTGCGGCGTCACGCCCATGGGTGAGGGGCGCTTCGATCTGGCCACCACGGCCGATGTGCGCGCCCAGGTGGCGCGCGTCGCGGTGGACTTCGACCTGCTGGAGCTCTCCGGCCGCGAACGCCTGGAGGACTCCTACCTGCGGCTCACCGCCGGCCACGAGCACACCGCTTCCCACCAGGAGGGCCAGGCATGAGCGCCATCGTCGCCATCGCCAGGCGAGAATTCCGCCACTACTTCGCCACGCCCACAGGCTGGCTCGCCCTGTGCGCCTTCCTGGTGATCACCGGCTTCTTCTTCGTGCTCGAGGTGCGCTGGTACGCCATCGAGTCCATGGAGACCGCCTACAATCCCTACCGGGAGCCGCTCGACCTGGGCGCGCACCTGGTGGCCCCCTTCTTCGGCGAGATGAGCCTGGTGCTGCTCATGCTCTGCCCGGCGCTGTCCATGCGCCTGTTCGCCGAGGATCGACGCCAGCGCTCCCTGGAGCTGCTGCTCACCTCCCCTGTGAGCACCGCCCAGATCGTGCTGGGCAAGTACCTGGGCGGCATGGCGTTCGTGGGCCTGATGGTGGCCGCCACCGCCCACTACCCCCTGCTGCTGGCCTGGTACGGCGATCCCGACCCCGGCGTGATGCTGGGCAGCTACCTGTCCATGTTCCTGCTGGTGGGCGCCTTCATGGCGGTGGGCCTGCTCACCAGCGCGTTCACCGAGAACCAGGTCGTCGCCCTGGTGCTGAGCCTGGTGCTGCTGCTGCTGCTGTGGGTGCTGGCGGCCGTGGGCATGATCAGCACGGGGGTGTGGGCCCAGGCCCTGGCCGACGCCTCGCTGTTCACCCACGCCGAGCCCATGGGCAAGGGCATCCTGAACCTGCGGGACCTGGTCTACTACGCCAGCTTCACCGCCGTGGTCCTCTTCGCGACCCACCAGCGGGTCGAAGCCTGGCGCTGGGGATGATGCCGATGCGCAGACACGCCTGGATCCTTGCCCTGCTGGGCCTCCTGGCCATGCTCTTCCACCTGGTGGCGAGGCTGGTCTGGGGCCACTGGGGCAGCTGGCCCGCCTGGGTGGGTGGGGCCGGCCTCGCCCTGTGGGTGGTCTGGCTGTTCCTGGACTGGCGGCCCCTGCGGCGCGCCTCCCGCAGCCGCGCCCTGCGCCAGGACGCCGTGGCGGTCCTGCTGGTGCTCATGGCCCTGGGCCTGGCGGTGGGCATCAACGTGCTGGCTGAGCGCTACGATCAGCGCTGGGACCTCACCTCCACCGGCCGGCACAGCCTGGCGCCCCAGACGGTACAGCTGCTCCAGGGCCTCCATCAGGACGTCACCCTGGTGGCCTTCTTCCCGGTTGGCAGCACCGACGAGCAGAGCTTCCTGGACCTGCTGGAGGCCTACCAACAGCACAGCGAGCGGCTGCAGGTGCAGCTGTACGATCCCTACCGCGACCCGGTGGCCGCCCGGCAGCACGGCGTCACCTCGGCCTACGGCACGGTGGTGCTCGAGCTGGGAGACGCCCAACAGCGGCTGGAGACCGCGTTCGACGAAGAGGCCCTGAGCAACGCCCTGATGAAGCTGGTCTCCGGCGTGCAGCACACCGTCTGTTTTCTGCAGGATCACGGCGAGTGCGACCCGGACGACGACGAGGGCTGGGGCATCAGCGGCGCGGTGATGAAGCTGGAGGGACAGAACTACCTGGTGGAGCGCAGCTCCATCCTGCAGCACGGAGGCGTGCCCGAGTTCTGCGAAGCGGTGGTGGTGGCCGCGCCCACCGTGGATCTGCTGCCCGAAGAGCGCGAGTCCCTGGCGGCCTACCTGGTGGGCGGCGGCAACGGCCTGTTCCTGCTGGAGCCGCTCATGGCGGAGAGCACCAGCGCCGACCTGGCCCGCTACGGCCTGGACCTGCGCCAGGACCTCGTCCTTGTGGACAACCCAGAGCTGCGGCAGCTGGGCTTCGATCCCTCGTACCTGCGCGTGGCACCCACCGAGCTGGACTACCACCCCATCACCAACGACCTGGACTCGGTGGTCTACCTCGAAGGTGCCAGGTCCGTGTCCAAGGTGCAGGATCTCCCGCCAGGCCTGAACGTGCAGGTCCTGGCCCGCACCGGCACCGACGCCTGGGCCGAGACCGACCTGAGCAGAGACTCCGACCTGCAGCCCACCGTCGAGGCCGACCTGGTGGGCAACGTGGGCCTCGCCGCCGCGGTGGAGATCGTCGACGCCTCCGCGGTGCCCGTGGGTCGCCTGGAGCTGGCCAGCTTCGAGGCCCCCCTGGCCGGCGACGAGGCCGAGGCCCCAGCTGCTGACCCCGAGCCCGAGCCCGAGCCCGCGCCGAGCGCTCCCTCCTCCCCTGGAGGGCGCCTGGTGGTCTTCGGTGACGCCAGCTTCGCGTCCAACCAGCACCTGCTCGAGGGCCTGAACCAGGACCTGTTCCTCAACAGCGTGGCCTGGCTGGTGGGCGAGGAGGATCAGATCTCGATCCGCCCCAACGAGGCGGGCAGCAACCTGCTGCAGTACGACCTGCTCCAGGCTCTGCTCACCTGGTTCCTCTGCCTGCTGGGCATCCCCGGCCTGGCGGTGGCCGCGGCGCTGTGGACCTGGCTGCGCCGCAGGCGCATGTAGCAGCAGGCTTCAGTCCACCTCCACCACCTCCCACTGGCCGCCCTGGAAGTCTTCCAGCTGCAGCCGCACCAGGTCGAGGTCGCCTACCACCACCACCAGCCAGCCGTCGGCGGGCAGGTGCTGGGCCGCCGCCTGCTGTGCGGCCAGCCTGGGGATGGAGGCGATGCGCCCGGCCCGGGTGGCCATGTCGTCGGCGGGTAGATCGTAGAAGCTCATCAGGGCCAGGTTCCAGGCCCGGGACATGCGGGTCTCCAGCACCTGCGGGAGCATGCCCAGCGCGTAGCTGCGCGCCCGCTCGTACTCGTCGTCCTCCCAGCCCTGCCCGCGCCAGCCCGCCAGCACCTGCCAGGCCACGTCGAGGGCTTCTCGAGCGGTCTCGTTCCTGGTGAAGGTGCGCGCCTGGAAGACCGCCTCGTCCAGGAAGCTGTACACGTGGCTGGAGGCCCCGTAGGAGAGGGAGCGCTCCACCCGGATCTCCTCCATCAGGCGGCTGGTGAAGCCACCCCCCACCACGGCATTGGCCATGCGCAGGGCCTGGAAGTCATCGTGGGAGCGATGGATGGTGCGGTGCGCCAACCGCAGCTGCACCTGGGTCTGGTCGGGAAGATCCACCATCACCAGCCGCGTTCCGGTCCAGGAGGGCGGCAGGGGCGCGGGCTTGTGCGCGGCGGCTCGGCCGCGCCAGCCGCGGAAGGCGTGCTCCGCCACCCGTGCCAGCTCGCGGGGCTTCACATCCCCGGCGATGCAGAGCACGGAACCACGCGGTCGATACCGGGCCTGGTGGAAGGCCCGCAGATCATCCACGGTGATGGCCGCGAGGCTGGACTCGGTGCCGCTCTCCGGCAGGCCGTAGGGGTGCTCGCCATAGAGCGTGCTGTAGACCGCGCGCGAGGCGAGGTAGGGAGCGTAGGCCCTGTTCTCGGCCAGGCCGGCCAGGGCCCGCTGCCGCTCCCGCTCCAGGTCATCGGGATCGAAGCGCGGCCCGGACACCAGCTCCGCCAGCAGCTCGAGGCCCGCCGGAAGATCCCGAGCCAGGAAGCTGGTGGAGATGGTGGTGAAGGTGGCTCCAGGGTCCACGTCCACCTCGGCCCCCAGGCCTTCGAGGGCGGTGGCCAGCTCCAGGGCGCTGCGCTGCTCCGTGCCTTCGCTGAGCAGGCGCCCGGCCAACATGGCGGTGCCGCCGCGCCCCTGAGGATCGTGAATGTTGCCTGCGGGCACCATGAGCAACACCGAGACCAGGGGCAGGGCGTGATCCTCCAGCACCCGCAGACTCAGGCCGCTTCCCAGCGTCCTGTCGCGGGGCAGGAGAGGATCGCGCTCCGCCAGAGCGGCGCCGGGCAGCCAGGCGAAGATCAAGCCGAGCAGCAGGAAGCGGAGGCCCAGCGCGCTCATCCCTCATCTCCCTGCTCGCCTTCGCCGACGCCGCCCTGTTCGGCCACTTCCGGGAAGAGCACCACCACGTTGCGTCGCCTGGGTCCCAGCCAGGCGGACACCGCCCGCTGGATCTGCTCGCCGGTGATGGCCGACCAGGCGGCCGGGCGCTCCGCCAACCGAGCCACGCCGCCGAAGTACAGCTCCCAGCTGCCCAGCAGGTCGGCTCGATCCTCCACTCTCTCGAGATCTTCGTAGAGCATCATCTCGGCCTGCCGTCGCGCCCGCTCCAGGCGCTCGGGGGCGGGCGGCGCCGTCGCCAGCCCGGCCACCACAGACTCGATGGCGGCCAGCGCCCGGTCGACCTCCACAGCTTCAGCCAGGCTGGCCTGCACCAGGAAGAGGCTGGCCTGGTCGAGAGGGATCAGGCTGGTGGACACGTCCGCCAGCAGGGCGTCGCGGTGCACGAGCCGATCCACCAGCAAGCTGGACCGTCCGCTGGAGAGCATGTGGTCCACCAGCTCCAGAGTGGCCTGATCGGCGTGCATCGACGCCGGGCCGACATAGCCCACCACCAGCGAGATCTGCCCTGCCGGGCGGTGCAGGTCTGCGCGCCGCAGGCCGGCCTGCTGGGGCTCGTTCCAGGCCGGAGGTGTGCGGACCTGGCCCGGCTCGAGGGCGCCGAAGGCCTCCTGCAGGCCCTCGGTGGCCAGGGCAGGATCGAAGTCCCCCGCCAGCACGATCAGGGAGTTCGCGGGCGCATAGCAGGCGTCGTACCAGCCCTGGAGCTCCTCCAGGCTGAGCGCCTGGATGTCCTCCATCCATCCCACCACGGGATCCCGGTAGGGGTGCGCCTGGAACATGAGCGAGACCAGCGCTTCCCACTGGGCCCCGTCGTTGTCGTTGTCCACATCCCAGCGCCGCTCCTCGGCCACGATCCCCCGCTCCTGCTCCAGGTTCTCTTCGGTGATGGCCAGCGACCGCATCCGGTCGGACTCCATGTCGAGCACGAGGGGCAGCGCGGCGGGGGGGAAGGTCTCCATGTAGGCCGTGAGATCCTTCCATGTGTAGCCATTGGAGCTGCCGCCAGCGGCCTCCAGCAGACGATCGAAGGCCTTGGGAGGGTAGCCCTCCGACCCGTTGAACATCATGTGCTCCAGCAGGTGCGAGATGCCGGTCTGGCCGGGCTGCTCGTCCCTGGATCCGCAGCGATAGAAGACCTGGAAGGTCACCACCGGCACCGCATGGTCCTCGTGGAGCAGCACGGGCAACCCGTTGGACAGCTCGAGGCGCTCCACCTCCAGCTCCAGCTCCAGCTCCAGCCCCGAGGCCGCGGCTGGAGAAAGCAGTGAACCGGTAGCGAACGCCACAGCTGCGGTCATTGCGGATGTTTGCATGATCAGACTTCCCTGCTTGACACGATGATCTCGATAACCTCGTCTCCGCAGGAGCCCGTGGGCGGGTTACCCCTCACTCGCGTGCAACACATGGGAGAGCGCCCGATGCTGCTCAAGGAATTCATCCAGCTTACCGCCGACATCGAACTGGCAGTGGCGGCGATCTACGACCACTTCGCCGCGCAGTTCGCCGACCAGGTGGAATTCTCCACGTTCTGGAGGCTCTCCGCTGAAGCCGAGCGCTACCACGCCGCCACGATCCGCATCCACGAGCACACCGTGCAGCCCGACCTGGTGGTGGACCCCAGCGCCATGCCGGTGGAGATCGACAACGCCCGCCAGCTGCTGAGCAAGCTGCAGGCCGACCTGGTCAAGGTCCAGGCCCAGGTCATGAGCCCCCTCGATGCACTGGAGCTGGCTCTCGAGATCGAAGGCGAAGGAGCCGAAGTGCACGGCCGCAGCCAGTACTCGTTCCTCTACCCCGAGCTCGAAGACCTCTTCTCCCGCCTGGAAGAAGAGGACCGCGCCCACCGCAAGTCCTTCGCCCTGGCCCGCAACCGCTTCGCCGCACAAGGCTAGGAGCAGGCGACAGAACAGGTCGCCGTCAGGCGGCCGCCCCGAATCGTAG
>CAZEJJ010000257.1:0-7515 GCA_964512185.1 uncultured Enterobacterales bacterium
CCACGGCTGGGCGTGGGCCCCCCAGCTGATCTTCGCCCTGGGCGTGCTCCTGACCTTGGTCTCCTTTGGCTTCCTGGGGCGCAACTTCGCCATCGTGCCCGCCCTGCGCGGGCTCAGCACCACGGGGCCCTACGGCCTGGTGCGGCATCCCGCCTACCTGGGCGAGCTGATGATGCTCGCCGCCTGCGCCCTGGCCGGGCCCTGGCAGCAGGCCTGGCCCCTGGCGCTGGCCCTGCCCCTGGTGGCCCTGCGCATCGCCGCCGAGGAGCGTCTGCTGGCCGCAGCTCCCTCCTGGGAGAGCTACCGCGGGCGCGTGCGCTGGCGACTGGTTCCGCTGATCTGGTGACTCAGAACCCCAGCGCAGTGCGCAGGTGAGCCAGGACGCTCACGTGCAGGTTGCCAGCTTCCAACAAGCAGTACTGCGCGGTGAGGGAATGCACCCTGGCCGTGAGCTGCACGAAGTTGCCCGCCGGCAGCTGCAGCACCAGGTCCACGGGCTGCTCCTCCCACAGCAGCGGGTGGTGGCCCACGAAGAGCCAGAGCACCTCGTCGCGCAGGACCGCGTCGGCCTGCATGACCTCCCTGTGGGAGTAGCTCAGCAGCACCGAGACTGGCTCGCCGGGCGCCACCTCTGGCTTCTGGCGCTGATCGCGCTCCATGGGGGGACGGGGTGGCCCAGGAACGACGGGGGCGGCCGCCTTGGGAGGCCTGGGACGCTTCGTCGCGCGGCGCCGGCGGCGCCGGCGGCGCTTGGATGGCTCGGGCAGGGGAGCGGCGCGAGCGGTCTCCGCAGGCTTGGGCTCCCTGGACGTGGCCCGCTCCACGGCTTCGCGGGCACGCCGAAGCAAGGCGGCCCGCTCCGCGGACTCGTCTTCGGCTGAGTCCGCCAGGCGGCGGGCTCGCCTGTTGCCCGCACCGGTGGAGTTCCTGGTGGGCGGAAGCGAGTCGCGCGCCGGCGCATGCTCCGGGTTGAGCTGCCAGAAGCGCCTCATCAGGCGCTCTTCCTCTTCGTCGGAGCGGACCACCAACAGGCCCCGGTGCAGGTAGCCGCGCGCGACACCCGCTTCTCTACCGGGCATCACGGCGCTGGCCTCCACGAACAGGTCGACGTTGCGCCCGGTGGTCTTGACGTCTACGCGCATCTCGAACCTGCGCCCGAGGGCCAGCTGCTCGCTGCACCAGAAGGTGATCTCGTCGCCCTCGATGAACCAGACCTCTCCCTCGGCGAGCCCATCGACGCTCTTGACGGTGAGCGGCAGGGGCCGGCGAGCTCGCTGGAAGGGAAAGGAAGAGGGCTGGGACAGGGTTGTCTCCTGCTTCTCAGTGGGCGGGACAGCGTTATCATAGCGCCTCCAGCGCGCGTTCGGCCGCTCTCGCGGCAGGTCGCATGTCCCTCCCACAGCCACGTTCGGAGCTCCCATGGTCCTGCTCGAATTCAGCATGTCCCCCCTGGACAAGGGCGAGAGCCTGAGCCCCTACGTGGCCCGCTCCCTCGACATCATCGACGAGAGCGGCGTGCCCTACCAGCTCACGCCCATGGGGACCGTGCTCGAAGGTGAGTGGGACCAGGTCTTCGACGTGGTCAAGGCCTGCTACCAGCGCATGAGCCAGGACTGTCGCCGGATCTCCGTGTCCATCCGCTGCGACTGCCGCCAGGGCCGCAGCGGTCGTCTCAAGCAGAAGATCGCCTCGGTGGAGCGACAGCTGGGGCGCAAGCTGGAGACCTAGGATCGCTGCTGCCCGTCAGGGTTCCGGTGGGGTCTCGCATGATAGTTTGAGCGCAGCCCTCGACACGCCGGGAGATCAACATGGCCAGCATCTTCGACAAGACCGTGGCGAGCAGCCTCAAGTTCGTGCCCAAGGCCATCGTGCGCCGCGTGGCCAGCCGCTACGTGGCGGGGGAGACCCTCGACGAAGCCGTGGCCGAAGCCAAGAAGCTCAACGCCGACGGCTACCTGGTCACCATGGACCTGCTGGGTGAGGCCATCACCACGGTGGAAGAGGCCGACGAGGTCACCGGCACCTACCTGCAGATCCTCGACGCCATCCGCGACAACGGGATCGACGGCAACATCTCCATCAAGCCCACCGCGGTGGGGCTGGCCACCAGCCCCGAGCTCTTGGAGCAGAACGTCTTGCGCCTGCTGGCACGCGCGGCCGAGACCGACAACTTCGTCCGCGTGGACATGGAGGACTCCCCCACCACCGACGACACCATCGCGGTGTTCCGCCGCCTGCGCGATGCGGGCCACGGCAACACCGGGCTGGTGCTGCAGGCCATGCTGCGCCGCACCCCCGAAGATCTCGCGGCCCTCGCCCCCCTGGGCCCCAACCTGCGGCTCTGCAAGGGAGTCTACCTGGAGCCGCCCGAGATCGCCTGGCAGAGCTACGACAAGGTGAACGAGGCCTTCGTGGACCTGCTGGCCCAGCTGCTGCCCCTACGTGACCACTACCTGGGCATCGCCACCCACGACGATCCCGTGGTGGAGGGTGCCGAGCGCATCATCAGCGAGCTCGGCCTGCAGCCTGAAGACTACGAGTTCCAGGTGCTGCTGGGGGTGCGCCCCGAGCTGCGCGAGAAGCTGCGCGACGAGGGCCACCGGGTGCGGGTCTACGTGCCCTACGGCACAGCCTGGCACGCCTACTGCATCCGCAGGCTCAAGGAGAACCCAAAGTTCGCCGGCTTCGTCACCCGCGACATCCTGCGCAACCCCACCATGCTGCTGGGTGGTGAGAACAAGCGCTAGCACCTGAAAAAAGGAGGGAAGATCCAGCGCCATCGCTGGCGCCCCGGGGTTAGTTCGCCAGTCTCCTCTCAGCCTCGATCCCTCCCAGGAGCGCTCCCATGTCGCACCATGTCGACAACCCCCACCCCGGCACGACCCTCAGCCGCCAGCAGGTGCTGTCCATCCTCAAGCGCGAGCAGGTCAAGTTCTTCCAGCTGGTCTTCACGGACGTGATGGGCACCAGCAAGAACGTGGAGGTCACGCCCATCCAGTTCGAGAAGGCCCTGGACGGCCAGATCCTCTTCGACGGCTCCTCCATCGAGGGCTTCGTGCGTATCGAGGAGTCGGACATGGTGCTGGTGCCCGATCTCAACACCTTCCGTGTGCTGCCCTGGGACGAGCCCCAGGGCAAGGTGGCGCGGGTGATCTGCGACGTGCACGGCCCCGACGGCGCCGCCTTCGTGGGCTGCCCGCGCCTCACGCTCAAGCGCTGCATCCAGCGCTGCCGCGCGCTGGGCTACGACATGATGGCGGGGGTCGAGGCCGAGTTCTTCCTGTTCGAGATGGCCGACGAGCGCACGCCCACCACCAAGACCCACGACGTGGCCGGCTACTTCGACCTGGCTCCCCTGGATCGCGGCGAGGCCTGCAGGCGCGCCATCACCACCACCCTGCACGCCCTGGGCTTCGAGGTGGAGGCCGCCCACCACGAGGTGGCCGCGGGCCAGCACGAGATCGACTTCCGCTACGGCGACGCCCTGGCGGTGGCAGACAACCTGGTCACCTTCCGCTACGTGGTGCGCAAGGTGGCCCGCGACTTCGGGCTGCACGCCACCTTCCTGCCCAAGCCAGTGTCCGGCATCAACGGCTCGGGCATGCACACCCACCAGTCCCTGTTCGACGACAAGGGCGACAACGCCTTCTTCGACGCGGACGCCGAGCAGCAGCTGTCCGGCCTGGCGCTGCAGTACATCGCCGGGCTCATCGCCCACGCGCCGGGCATGACCGCGCTGACCAACCCGCTGGTGAACTCCTACAAGCGCCTGGTGCCCGGCTACGAGGCGCCCGTGCTGATCGCCTGGTCCGAGAAGAACCGCTCCCCGCTGATCCGCATCCCGGCTCGCCGCGGCGTGGGCACCCGCATCGAGCTGCGCTCGCCCGATCCGGCCTGCAACCCCTACCTGGCCATCACCGCCATGCTGGCCGCGGGCGTCGACGGCATCGAGCGCCAGCTGCAGCCGCCGGCCTCCCTGGCCGAGAACGTCTACCACCTGAGCGAAGGCGAGCTGATGGAGCGCGGCATCGCGGCCCTGCCCCCGGATCTGAACGCGGCGGTGGACGCGCTGGAGGCCGACGAGGTCATCCGCACCGCCCTGGGCGACCACATCTTCGACTACTTCGTGCGCAACCGCCGCGCGGAGTGGCGCGAGTACGTGGCCCACGTGCACCCCTGGGAGATCGACCGCTACCTGGCCAAGTACTGATCCTCCGCGCCCCTCATGGCGGGCGCCTTCCCACGCTCGGGCGGTGAGGTTACGGCCAGCATCTCCCCGGGATCGTCCAGGATCCCAGCGGGGCCTCACCGAAGGCTGGACGGGTGCTCTATGGCCAAGCAGGTCCACTCCTGGCTCGAACAGCTCATCGAGCGCCACAAGGCGCAGTTCGTGGACCTGGGGCTGGTGGACCTCAGCGGTCGCCTGCGGCGGGTCACCCTGCCGGCCGTGGCGGTGGACCGCAGCATCCTCACCGAGGGGGTGGGCTTCGACGGCTCCTCCTACGGCTTCGAGAAGGTCGAGGCCAGCGACATGGTGATGGTGCCGGATCTGTCCACCGGCCACCGCGATCCCTTCCGCGAGGAGCCCACCCTGTCCTTCCTGGCCACCGTGCACCTGGCCCAGGACGGGCTGCCCCAGTCCGACCAGGACACCCGGGGCATCCTGGCGCGGGCGGTGGCCTACCTGCGCAGCACCGGCATCGCCGATGAGGTGCTGGTGGCGCCGGAGTACGAGTTCTACATCTTCGACCAGGTGGACATCGAGTCCAGCTCCACCTCGTCCAGCTACCGGGTGATCGACCGGGAGGACAACGACGGCAAGGCCTACCACCTGTCCAGCCCTCGCGACCTGCACGCCGGCTTCCGCGACCAGGCGGTGAACCTGCTGGTGCTGCACGGCATGAAGGTGCGCTACCACCACCACGAGGTAGGCGGACACGGCCAGCAGGAGATCGAGTCCGAGCTGGAGCCAGCGCTGCGTGCCGGCGATCACGCCGTCATCGTGCGCTACCTGCTCAAGAGCCTGGCCCACCAGCAAGGCCTGCAGCTCACCTTCATGCCCAAGCCCCTGTACCAGCAGGCGGGCAGCGGCTGGCACGTGCACCAGCAGCTGCGCAAGAAGGGCAAGAACATCTTCTACGATCCCAAGGGCGCCGACGGGCTGTCCAGAACCGCGCTGTCGTGGATCGGCGGCCTGCTGAGCCACGGACAGGCTCTGGCGGGGATCACCAACGCCAGCACCAACTCCTACCGGCGCCTCACCCGGGGCTACGAGGCGCCCGTGTCCCTCACCTACGGCCCGGCGGATCGCACCGCCGCGGTGCGCATCCCGCGCTGGGCCAGGGGTGAGTCCACCCGCATCGAGTACCGGCCGGCCGACTTCACCGGCAACCCCTACCTGTCCCTGGCCGCGCTGATCATGGCGGGCATCGACGGCGTAGAGAAGGGGATCGATCCGCTGGCCGAGGGCTACGGCCCGGGGGTACCGCGGGAGAAGGTCAGGACCCTGCCGTTCTCCCTGTGGGCGGCGCTGAACGCCCTGGAGACAGACCACAGCTTCCTCACCCGCGGCGGCGTGTTCCCCGAGTCGCTGCTGGCCAACTGGCTGGCCACCAAGCGGGCCGAGAACGAGGACGTGGAGCGGCGGCCCCATCCTCGTGAATTCAGCATCTACTTCGATCTCTAGGCCGCGCACTTGATCCACCAGGCGCGCCACCGCGTGGACCTCTCCCTGGACGGGGAGCGGCTGGACCGGGCCCTGGCCCACAGCCTGGGCTGGTCTCGGGGCCAGGCCCGGCGCGTCATCGCCCTGGGCGGGGTGTACCTGGCGGGCAAGCGGGTGCTCACCGCGAGCCGCCGGGTGCGCGCGGGGCAAGGGCTGGAGGCGGTCTGGGCCGAGCCACCCGAGCCCCAGGTCCCTCCCCTGCCCTCCCAGGCCCTGCTGCTGGACCGCCAGGGCCTGGTGGCGGTGGACAAACCTGCCGGCGTGCACTGCCAGGCAGCCCGACACCGGCTCAAGGGCAGCCTGCCCGAGCTGGTGCGGCAGCTGCTGGGCCTGCGCGGCGCCATCGACCCGGTGCATCGCCTGGACCGCGACTGCTCCGGGGTGGTGGTGCTGGGCAGCAGCAAGCGGGCGCGGCGCGAGCTGAGCGCCCTGTGGCAGTCCGGGACCGTGATCAAGCGCTACCTGGCGTTGGTGGCCGGTTCACCGGCAGAGGGCGAGCTGCTGGTGGATGCGCCGCTGGGCCCGGCTCCCAGGGGCCAGCGCGGTCCCCAGGCCGTGGTGACGGGCGGACAGAGGGCCCGCACGAAGGTCCGGCTGCTGCAGCGCGGCCCCACCGCCAGCCTGCTGGAGCTGCGGCCGCTCACGGGACGCCGCCACCAGCTGCGGGTGCACTGCGCCCACAGCGGCTGGCCCATGCTGGGTGACCGCTGGTACGCCCCGCCCGAGGTGCAGTCGCTGGCCCCCCGGCTCTGCCTGCATGCCTGGCGGCTCGAGCTGCCCCCCGGAGCGGTGGGCACCCCCTGCGAGCTCGAGGCTCCCCTGCCCGAAGACCTGCTGGCTGTGCTCCAGGAGCAGGGGCTCAGCTGGCAGCTCGGCTACCAGCCATCGCATAGTTGATGACAACAGAGGCTGCTCCACTCGGCGCGGAGAGATGGCGACGTGCCGCGGGCGGGTGCCGGTGGCGGGAGGTCTGCGGCGGGCACTGGGGTACGGTCGCCCCTCACCCTCCTGGCGGACATGATCCCCAGCTCAAGGATGTGAACGCCGGATCACGTCCGGTATTCCGGTCATGATCGCTGACTCAAACGGGTGAACGCCGGATCACGTCCGGTATTCCGGTCATGATCGGCTGCTCACATTTTTGAAGCGCGGATCGTGTCCGGTCTGCCATCCCTGACTTCTCACGAAGCCGTCCGACCTTGTTCTACGGGTGACGAAGGCTGCCTTGGAGACATCCAGGAGCCGCAGAGCCAGCTCACAGTGCTCATCGAGGCCGCCGAGCCTGCGCTCCAACTCGACGCCGTTCTTTGAGATGACGACAGTGCCGACCCTGCGGAAGGTCCAGAAGATGTTCTCGGTGGTGGGCTTCCTGGTTGGCTTGTTGTCCATGTTGGGGAAGGTGCACTCCCTGGGGAGCTTGGCAAGGTTGGCTCGGGCCACGGCCTGGATGTAGTTGCGGACCATCAGGGCCAGGACAAAGACCATCCCCAGGGCGGCGATGCGAGCTGGTGTGTTCAGGAAGACCGGGGCCACCATGGCTGGTCCCTTCAGCCATCTGAAGCCAGAATGGCCTTCAATGATGTGTTGGTGGCGGTACTCGGCGAGAACACGCTCGTCGGGCCAGCTATCGATGTCCAGGTGGTCGGTGATGAGGACGAAGAAGCGTGCCCGGACTCGCGCACGCTCGACTGCGGCATCATCGACCTCGATGCTCTTGGTCCGCAGGCGGTACACCGTCTTGGTCGGAGCTGGCTCACCCTTCTTCGGTCGGCCTCTGCGCTGTCTCTGCA
>CAZEJJ010000258.1:0-7399 GCA_964512185.1 uncultured Enterobacterales bacterium
TCAGGAAGAACGCCACGGCGTTGTGGCCGTACCACCACTGCATGAAGGCGTCCTGCACACCGGCGTAGAGCGAGTAGCTCTTGAGCAGGCCCGCCGGCACCGCCAGGCTGTTGAAGATGTGCAGCACCGCCACCGCCACGACGGTGCCGATGTAGAACCAGATGGCCACGTACAGGTGGCGCTCCCTGCGGCGCGCGATGGTCCCGAAGAGGTTGGCGGCAAACGCCGCCCACACCACGGCGATGGCGATGTCCAGGGGCCACTCAAGCTCGGCGTATTCCTTGCCCTGGGTGAAGCCGAGAGGCAACGTGACCGCCGCCGCCACGATGATGGCCTGCCAGCCCCAGAAGTGCAGCAGGCTCAAGGCCCGGCTGAACATGCGCGCCTTGAGCAGCCGCTGCGCAGAGTAGTACACGGCCGTGAAGATGGCGTTGCCCGCGAAGGCGAAGATGACGGCATTGGTGTGCAGCGGCCGCAGTCGACCGAAGCTGAACCAGGGCAGCTCCAGGTTGGCCGCGGGCAGGGCCAGCTGCACGCCCACGATGAGCCCCACCAGCATGCCCACCAGGCCCCATGTGCTCGTGGCCAGCAGGAATTTGCGGACGATGTCGTCGTCGTAGACGAAGCTCTCGATGTTGCTGACTGGTCGGGCAGCGGGGGCCGCGGAGCTCATGGCAGAGGGCTCCAGTGGGATCAGTCCGACGAGGCTTCCTGGGCCGCCTTGTCCTCGGCCGCCTTGTCCATCGCCGGCTGATAGTCCGGGATCATGTTGGGCTGGTAGTGGGTGGTGTCCAGCAGGACGAAGCCGATGAACAAGGCCACGAACAGCAGCGTGCTCACCAGCGCCAAGGCGTTGAAGGGCTGGTCGTAGCGCAGGTGCATGAAGTACAGGGCCACCAGGCTGGCCTTGACCACCGCCACCGCCATGGCGATCACCAGGTTGGCCGGGCCCAGATCCACCCAGGTGACCGCCACCGTGAGCACGGTGAGCACCAGCAGGACCGCGAACACGCCCAGCAGCAGGCGCAGGGACACGACGTGTACGCTGGGGGCACCGGGAACGGAGTGGCTCTGCATGTCGGGGCTTTCTAGTGGATGAGGTAGAGCAGGGGGAACAGGAAGATCCAGATCAGATCCACCAGGTGCCAGTACAGACCGACGTTCTCCACCGGAGTGAAGTAGGCCGGGTGGAACTGGCCCTGCATGGACCGCCGCAGCACCCATGCGATGGCCAGCATGCCAGCCACCACGTGGATGCCGTGCAGCCCGGTCATCAGGAAGTAGATGCTGAAGAACAGCTGGACCTTCTGCGGGGCGTCGCCGTGGGCGGCGCCGCTGTCGTCCCCTGTCCCCACGCGGACAGCCAGCCCACCGGGGCCGGCGGGCGCGTCGGGCATGTGGGCCCGGGGCGAGGCGGAGGGGACGGCCGCTGCTTCAGGGTCGGAAGGTGGGTCCTGGTTTCGGGCGGGGATGAACCTCGCCCCTGCATCGGGGTCAGCGTGATCCGCCGAACCGGGGTCGGCGTCGTGATCGGCCACGGGTTCGAGGGGCCCATCGTGGTGATCCACCGGGGCGAAGTGGGCCCCCGGCAGCAGACCGAGGTGCCACTTGTGGGAGTACTCGACGTACTTGATGCCCATGAAGCCGAAGCCGCCGGCGATGGTCAGGGCCAGCAGGATGGGCAGGGCCCGGCGCTGCCCCAGCTGGGCGGCGCGCACCGCCAGGGCCATGGTCAGGCTGGAGCTGATGAGCACCACGGTGTTGATGCCGCCCAGCACCTTGTCAAGGTAGACATGGGCGTAGATGAACACATCGGGGTGGTTGGCCCGATACACCGCGTAGGCGCAGAACAGCCCGCCGAAGAGCAGGATCTCGGTGGCCAGGAAGAGCCACATGCCCTGCTTGCCGGACCGGTGCTGCTGCTCCAGGTCCTCGAAGTGATGGGCCAGCTCCTTGGGCTGCTCCGGGGGGTGGGCTCCGCTCACGCTGACTCCTGGGCGGGCTTCAGGCGGTAGCCGCTGGCGTCATCGCCCTGCAGCACGCTGAAGTCGTAGGGGTCGAGGGCGTCGGGGACGCGCGCGAAGTTGTGGTGAGGGGGAGGCGAAGCGCACATCCACTCGAGGGTGGCGCCCCCCCAGGGGTTGGCCGGGGCGCGCGCGCCGCGGAACAGCGACGAGACCAGGTAGCCGGCCATGACCACGAAGCCGAAGCCCAGCAGGAGAGCCCCCACCGTGGACATCTGGTGGTAGGCCGTGAACTGCTCCAGGTAGTTGTAGTAGCGCCGGGGCATGCCCTGGCTGCCCATGACGAACTGGGGAAAGAAGGTGAGGTTGAAGCCCACCACGATGACCAGGGCGGAGAAGCGGGCCCAGCCCTCGGAGTACACGCGGCCGGTCATCTTGGGCCACCAGTGGTGCAGGCCGCCGATGAAGGCGATCACCGTGCCCCCCATCATGACGTAGTGGAAGTGGGCCACCACGAAGTAGGTGTCGTGCAGGTGGATGTCGGTGGCCAGCGCTCCCAGGAACAGCCCGGTGAGCCCGCCGATGCCGAACAGGAAGATGAAGCCGAGCGCGTAGAGCATGGGGGCGCTCAGCCGGATGTTGCCCTTGTACATGGTGGCCAGCCAGTTGAAGCACTTGATGGCCGAGGGGATGGACACGGTGAAGGTGAGCGCCGAGAAGATCATGTTCATCAGGCCCGACTGGCCCGAGGTGAACATGTGGTGCCCCCACACCAGGAAACCGAAGATGGCGATGGAGATGCTGGAGTAGGCGATCAGCGTGTACCCGAAGATGGTCTTGCGCGAGTGCACCGAGATCAGCTCGGAGATGATGCCCATGCCCGGCAGGATCATGATGTAGACCGCCGGGTGCGAGTAGAACCAGAAGAAGTGCTGGTAGAGCACCGGATCGCCGCCCAGCGCCGGGTCGAAGATGCCCACCTGCAGTGCGCGCTCCGCCATGAGCAGGGCCAGGGTGATGCCCAGCACCGGGGTGGCCAGCACCTGGATGATGCTGGTGGCGTAGATGGACCACAGGAACAGCGGCATCTTGAACCAGCCCATCCACCTGGGGCGCAGCTTGTGGATGGTCACGATGAAGTTCAAGCCGGTGAAGATGGAGCTGAAGCCGAGAATGAAGGCGGCGGCCGTGGTGAGCGTGACCGAGGTGTGGGTGGTGGTGGAGTAGGGGGTGTAGAAGGTCCAGCCCGTGTCCACCGCCCCCAGGTGGATGCTGGCCAGCGCCATGACCCCGCCGATGATCCAGAAGTAGAAGCTGGCCAGGTTCATGCGCGGGAAGGCCACGTCCCTGGCACCCAGCATCAGCGGCAGCATGAAATTGCCCAGGATGGCGGGAATGCTGGGGATGATGAACAGGAACACCATGATCACGCCGTGCAGCGTGAACAGCTGGTTGTAGGTGTCCGCCTCCACGATGGTCTTGCCCGGAGTGAGCAATTCAATCCGCACCAGCAGCGCCATGACGCCGCCCAGGAAGAAGCTGGCGCTGACCCCCAGCAGGTACATGATGCCGATGCGCTTGTGATCCAGCGTGAACATCCAGGACGCCAGCCCGCGGCCCACCTCGAGGTAGGGTGGCCCAGCGTCTCCGTGACCCGGCTTCTGCTTGAGTTGCATGTCGGTCATGCACGCTCCTACTGGAGGGAGACCAGGTAGGTGACCAGGACGGTGAGCTCTTCTTCGGTGAGCCGGCCCTGGAAGGTGGGCATGACCGGCTCGTAGCCGCCCACCACCAGGTTCATGGGCTCGAGGATGGACTCGCGCAGGTAGTTCTCCTCTACCTCGATCAGCGTGCCGTCGGCCATGGTCTCGCTCCGACCCATGATGCCGTTCAGCGGCGGTCCGGTGCTGGCGGAGCCGTCCAGGCTGTGGCAGGCGGGGCAGCCGCGGATGGAGAAGACCTTGGCGCCGGCTTCGGCGGGGGGCAGTGCAGAGATGAAGTCGGCGGCCTCGCGCAGCCAGGCCTCGTACTCGCCCGGTGGGTGCACGATCACCTTGGCCAGCATGTCGGAGTGGGCGGTGCCGCAGTACTCGGCGCAGTACACCTGGAACTCCCCAAGCTCAGTGGCGTTGAACCAGGCCTTGTGGAAGCGGCCGGGCACGATGTCGCGCTTGAGCCGGAAGGCGGGCACGAACAAGGAGTGCAGCACGTCCTCGGAGTGCATGGTGAGCACGACGTTTTCACCCAGGGGCACGTGCAGGTTCTCGTCCACGTAGCCGTTGGGGTAGGTGAACGTGAACTTCCACTTCTGGGCGCTGACCAGCACCTGGCGGCCCTCGGCGGGGGGCACCGACATCTCCATGAAGGCGGTGAAGCCCCACCAGAAGATGACGATCACCAGCAGCAGCGGCACTGCGGACCAGAAGATCTCCAGCGGCCAGGAGTGGGTGGCGGTCTCCTGCTCCTGGTGGCCCGGACGCATGCGGTAGCGGAAGACGAAGAGCACCATCACCGCGACGATCAGCGCGAAGAAGGCGAAGGACAGCCAGAAGATGAAGTCGAAGAGCTGGTCGACCCCGGAGGCGGTGGTGGAGGCCCGGACGGGCATCCAGAAGCTACCCTCGAATTGCACAAGGGCGTCCATGCCGACAGCTTCGAAGAAGCCGCGGCATGACGCTGAGGTCGGTGGCGGGTTGAGGGAGGCGGCCAGGGACGAGAGCGCGCTCATCGCTCCCCTCCCTGGCCCAGGTCCCGTCGCCACCAGTAGCCCAGGAAGCCCAGCAGCAGGAGCAGCGAGAAGCCGCTGGCCGCCGACATGATCTGGGCCGCGGCGGGGGCGTAGCGGCCCGTGCTGGGATCGTAGTGGTAGCAGTAGAGGATGAGCTGCTCTACCCTGGTGCCCACCTGGCCCTGGGCGGCCTCCAGCAGGGCCAGGCGCACATCCAACGAGTCGAAGGCGATCCCGCCCAGGAAGCGGGAGAGCACGCCGGTGGGGGTGAGGAAGAAGATGCCCGATCCGTGGGCGAACTCCTTGCGCTCCTCGACCCAGCGGTAGTGGAAGCCCACCGCATCGGTCAGGGCCTGGATGCTCTGCTGGCTGCCGGTGAGGAAGTGCCAGCCGTCTGCGGTGGCCTGGGAGTCCTTGTCGTAGGACCACAGGTAGGAGCGCTTCTTGGGGCCGGCCAGGGCTGGGGTCTCCTGCGGATCGAAGCTCACCAGCACCAGCTGGAAGTCTCGCCCGGGCAGCAGGGGTGTGCTCTGCAGGGCCCGCACCGTGCCGTTCATGACCAGGGTGCAGAGCATGGGGCACTCGAAGTAGGCCAGCACCAGCAGCACGGGCTGCTCGCCGCTGGCGTAGTCCGCCAAGGTGACGGGCTCACCGGTCTCGTCCACAAACGGGAGGTCCAGCGGCACCTGGGCACCCAGGGGGGGATCGATGCTGACACCCTCGAGATCCGCGGGCACCCCGGTGACCACCTGGGCAGCAGCCGGTGCGGCGGCCAGCAGACAGAGCAGCAGGACCAGCAGGGCGCGTTTCATTCCGCGGGCTCCTCCACCTCGGGCTCGGGCAGCGGGGCTTGCGGGGTGTTGAGCTCGGCGACCACCAGCTCCATGGCGCGCTCGATGGGCAACGCCACCCGCTCTCCGTCACCCGGCAGGTGTCGGTATCCCACCAGCTGCGCCTGCTGGCGGGCGCGCAGGCCCGCCAGCTCCTGGGGCACCGGCTCCACCACCTTGTCCTGCAGCTGCTGGTGCTCGGTGCGCTTGTACAGGGCGGTGAGCGCCACGACGATGGCGAACAGCAGGACGGCGCCCACCAGGCCCACCAGCGCCACCATGGGAGTGTCGGGATCGCTGTGGTGGCTCATGTGGATCCCCTATACGTTCTCAAAGGCCAGGGACTCGCCCAGGCGTGGATCGCGCACGGGCACCAGGGAGTGCCGGCGCAGCACGAAGGCCAGGGTGGCCAAGAACAGGCCCAGCATGCCGACGCCCAGGCTGACGTCCAGCAGGGACAGGTGGAAGGCGCCGGGGCTGTAGGCGGGCTTGATCAACCAGAACAGGTCGAGCCAGTGCATCAGCAGCATCCAGCAGCCCCCGAGAGCGAGCCAGGTGGGGCGTCGCTTGGGCAGGCGGGACAGGAGCGCCAGGAAGGGCAGCACGAAGTGCCCGAAGAGCAGCACCAGGCTCAGCCAGCCCCAGCCACCCGAGGCGCGGATCATGAAGAAGCCTGTTTCCTCGGGGATGTTGGCGTACCAGATGAGCATGAACTGCGAGAAACCGATGTAGGCCCAGAACACGGTGAAGCCGAACAGGAGCTTGCCCAGGTCGTGGTAGTGCTCGGGGCTCACCGCCAGGCGCAGCCGGCCGCTGGCCTGCAGCAGGCGCAGCAGCACCACGCACAGGGCGAAGAAGGCCACGAAGGAGCCCGAGAACACGTACACCCCGAAGATGGTGCTGTACCACTCGGGCTGCAGGGACATGAGCAGGTCGAAGCCCGCGAAGGTGATGGTGACGGCGAAGATCGCCAGCGCGGGGGCGCTCAGGCGCTGCATGGCGTGGGTGTGGGCCAGGTCACCGGTCTGATCCTGGGCGGTGGAGCGGCGGTAGAAGAAGAGCGCCAGGCCGATCCACACCGCGAAGTAGGCCGCGAAGCGCAGCAGGAAGAAGGGCAGGCTGAGGTAGCCCTGCTTGGCCGTCAGCAGCGGGCTGTGGGCCACGGCTTCGGGGTGGGTCCACTCGTAGAGCTCGTGCAGTCCCATGAGCAGCGGCAGGGCGAGCAGCGCCACCAGCGGGGCGCACATGGCGACGCCCTCGGCGACGCGACGCACCACCACGCTCCAGCCCGCGCGCACCAGGTGCTGGATGATCACGAAGATCAGCGCCCCCAGCACCAGGCTGAGGACGTAGAAGAGGTTGAGCAGCCAGCCATGGAAGAACACGGCGCGGTCCTGCTCCATGAGCAAGCCCTGGACGCTGCCCGCCGCCAGCCCCAGGGCTCCCAGGGCTCCCGCCGAGATCATCACCCGCCCCGCCAGGGGGCCGAGCTGAAGCTGGTCACGGCTGAGGTCGGGGGCTCGCATGGCTCACTCCGCCTGGATCTGGTCGCGCAGCTGCACGGGTACATCGGACAGGCGCCCATCCTGGCTGCGCTGCAGCGCCCGCAGGTAGACGGCGATGGCCCAGCGATCTTCCACTGGGATCTGGGAGGCGTAGGCCGGCATGGCCCGGGAGCCGTCGCGGATGACCTGGTACAGGAAGCCCACCTGGGCGTCGCGCAGGCGCTGATCGTGCAGGTTGGTTGGGATTGTCCAGTCGCCCTCCTGCAGGGCGCTGGCGCGCCTGTCCACCATGCCGTCGCCATAGCCGGACAGGCCGTGGCAGGGGGCGCAGAACACGGCGTAGCGTTGCCGGCCACGCTCGAGCGTGGCCGC
>CAZEJJ010000259.1:0-7384 GCA_964512185.1 uncultured Enterobacterales bacterium
TGACGTCCTCGTCGGTCTCGCCGTCGCAGTCGTTGTCGGTGTCGTCGCAGACCTCTTCGGCGCCTGGATACACCCCCGAGTTGGTGTCATCGCAGTCCTCGTTGGACAGGTAGCCATCGCCGTCGGCGTCCACCAGATCGGCACCGGTTTCTTCCTTGAGCGTGTCCTCGGGATCATCGGGACAGCCGAGGGCGAGCAGGGCGAGCAGGCAGATGGCGGGGAACCTGTAGTCGACAGGCATGCTGGACTCCGTGCAGACGGTGGACGACCCGGACGAGACGACCCGTTCATTCTACCGCGACATTCGGTGACAGGGGGCACGCTTCTGTGGGTGTTGTCGAGATATCCAGCGACAAGCGCACTCCCCGCGTGTGCGCGGGTGCGTACACGCGGGCTGGAGCGCGGCGCGCGAGACTGCTATATTCCGTGGCCTTCAAAGAAGTAGATCACGCCGGCGTCGGTGGCGGTGGTGTCGTTGCCCCAGGCGCCCACCAGCAGGTCGGCGCGACCGTCGGCGTTCACGTCGCCGGCTCCTGCGACCGCGAAGCCGGCCCAGTCGGACCAGGTCTCGCCCACCAGCACGGCGTCGGCGTCGCTGGACTGCAGCGTGCCCGAGCTGCCGCCCAGCACGAGGTAGGCGGCGCCTTGGCCGCCGCTGTAGCGGTCGGCGCCGATGAGCAGATCGTCCTGGCCGTCGTTGTCGATGTCGCCCGCGCAGGAGACGGAGATGCCCAGCCGGATGGCGGCGGTGTCACCCTGCAGGATCAGCTCGGCGTCCGTGAGGCTGCGGGAGCCCGCCACGGGGCCCCACAGCACGTAGGCCACGCCAGCGTTGCTGCCGCCTGTGTCCTCGCCGTGGGCTCCCACCAGCAGATCGTCGAAGCCATCGCCGTTCACATCTCCGGCCGCCGCGAGGGCGTAGCCCGCGTAGTCCCCTGCTGCGCTGCCTGTGAGCACGGCGTCTGCGCCGCCCATGCCCAGACTGCCGCTGGCCGGGCCGTGGAAGAGGCTCGCCTGGCCCGCGTCGGTGTCCACGGTGTCGTCGCCGGGGGCGCCCACCAACAGGTCGGCCATGCCGTCGGCGTTCACGTCCCCAGCACCAGCCACGGCCCAGCCTACGTTCTCGCCCTCGGCGTCGCCGGCGATGGTGGCCGCGGCGTCCCCCGCGCTGAGCTCGCCGGTGCTGGTGCCGGAGAGCAGGTAGGCGGCGCCGGCGTTGCTGCCGCCGGAGTCTTCGCCGTAGGCGCCCAGCAGCAGGTCGGAGCTGCCGTCACCGTCCGCATCGCCCGCGCCCGCCGCAGAGAATCCCAGGGCATCGCCGGCGGTGATGCCCAGGAGTACGGCCTGGGCGTCCAGCAGGCTGCCGCTGCTCACCGGGCCGTGCAGCAGGTACGCAGCGCCGGCGCCGGATCCAGCGCTGTCCTCGCCGTAAGCGCCCACCAGCAGATCGGCGAAGCCATCGGCGTTGACATCCCCCGCTCCCGCCACCGGCTGGCCCGCCAGGTCGCTGGTGTCGCCGCCGTAGAGGATGACGGCGGCGGAGTCGAGCCCCATGGTGCCGCTGACGGGACCCGACACGAGGTAGACATCGCCGGCGTTGGCCCCGCCTGTGTCAGCGCGGGGTGCGCCCAGCAGCAGGTCGTCGTAGCCGTCACCGTCCACGTCACCCGGGCCGGCCACGGAGGCTCCTGCGTAGTCGCCTGCAGCGGCGCCGGTGAAGATGGCGTCGGCCTCCAGCAGGTCGATCTCGCCCTCGACGCTGCAGCCGTTGCTGCCACCGTCGCAGTCGTTGTCCAGGCCGTCGTCGCAGATCTCCTCCATGTGGGGGCCCACGTCTGTGGTGGTGTCGTCGCAGTCGTCGCCGTCGTGGTCGGAGGACATGTAGCCGTCGCTGTCCTGGTCGTAGTCGTTGTCGCCGTAGCAGTCGGAGTCGATGCCGTCGTACCAGGCGTCTTCGGCGTCGGGGTACACGCTGCTGTCGGCGTCGTCGCAGTCCGTATTGTCGGTCACGTAGCCGGAGGGCGCATCGCAGGCGCTGGTGGCCTTGGCGGTCTCATCGCCGAAGCTGTCGCTGTCGCCGTCCGGGTAGAAATCCGACATGTCGGTGGCGTCCACGTCCACCCGGTCGTCGCAGTCGTCGTCCATCCCGTTGCAGACCTCTTCGGCTCCTGGATGCACGTCGGGATCGCTGTCGTCGCAGTCTCCGTCGTTGCGGGGCCAGCCGTCGCCGTCCAGGTCTTCGCAGCTGCTGCCACCGCTGTCGCAGCTGCAGGCGTCGGTGTCGGGCACGCACTCGCCGCCTTCGGCGTGGGTGCCTTCACCGCAGAGGTAGCCATCGGAGCTGCCTCCGCTGTCCTCGTCGCCGCAGGCTGCGAGGGGGAGCATGAAGAGCGCGATCAGGAAGGCCGAGCGATGCATGGCGGGGCTCCCGGGCTGTTCGGGAGGCGATCCTACCAGAGAGCTCCCTCCGGGAGGGCACGGGCAGCGCCGTTTCTTGATAGGGGGCCGGTCCCCGTCGCTCTTTCGTCACCAGCCCCAGCGGGAGCCGTCATGAGAGCTGTTCGATCCTTCCTCTTGCTCGCGGTGTTGCTCGCGGCGCTGGCCGGTCCGGCCGCGGCGCAGGAACCCGCTGCGCCCGCAGACGATGCCGCACTGCTCGAGCTCGTGGAGGCGGCCGGCGACCAGGACGCCAACGACGGCGCTGACCTGGTCACGGTCTTCAAGCGCACCGAGGTGACGGTGGAGGACTCGGGCCTGTCCCACATCGAGAACCGCGAGGTCATCAAGTGCCTCTCCGAGCAGGGCGCGGCGCAGCTCGCCCGGCTGCGGCTGGACTTCGATCCGGCGTCGAACATGGTGGAGGTCAGGTCCCTGCGGGTGCTGCGCCAGGACGGCACCATCGAGGAGCTGGACGGCGCGGGCGTGGACCTGCCCCAGCCCCAGTGGGCCATCTACTGGGGTGCCCAGATGAAGCTGCTCTCCGTGCCCAGGTTGGCGCCCGGCGACGCGGTGGAGGTGCACTCCTACATGAAGGGCTTCCTGATCGCCTACCTGGGCGAGCAGGACGGCCCCTGGGGCGCCCTTCCCGAGACCGCCGGGGCCGAGGAGCAGGGGCCGGCCCCCGAGCCCAGCAGCCAGCCCGCCCCCCAGGCCGTGGGCGACGCCATGGAGAAGGCCTCCCAGCAGGCCGCCGCCCAGGGGCTGGGCCCCGAGCCGGACGAGTCGCGCTTCATCCCGCCCATGCGTGGGCACTTCTACGACGTGGTCTACTTCCACGACCACCACCCGGTGAAGCAGCGCCACTACACCGTGCGCACGCCCCTGGACAAGCCGCTGCAGTACGAGGTGCACAACGGCGAGGTGCAGGCCTATGTCACCTTCGACGGGCAGCACAACGTGTACCGCTTCTGGAGGACCGATCAGCCCGCGTGGCACGAGGAAGGCCGCTACGCCGAGGGTTACCCCGACCTGGTCGCCAAGGTGGTCATGGCCACCGTGCCTGACTGGCAGAGCAAGTCGCGCTGGTTCGCCCAGGTCAACGATCCCCAGTTCGCGGCCACCCCCGCCATCCAGGCCATGGTGGACTCCATCGTCGAGGGGCTCGAGACCGACGAGGAGAAGATCCGCGCCATCAACCACTGGGCCGCCAACCAGATCCGCTACTCGGGCATCTCCATGGGCGAGGGCGAGGGCTACACCCTGCACAGCGGCGAGATGATCTTCCGGGACCGCTCCGGGGTCTGCAAGGACAAGGCGGGCATGGCCATCACCATGCTGCGCGCCGCCGGCTACGACGTGCACCCCGCCATGACCATGGCCGGCTCACGGGTGGAGCGCGTCCCCGCGGACCAGTTCAACCACTGCGTTGTGGCTCTGAGGCACGACGAGGGCTGGCAGATGCTGGATCCCACCTGGGTCACCTACTCCCCCGAGAACTGGTCCAGCGCCGAGGGCGAGCAGCACTACGTCATCGGCACGCCCGAGGGCGAGGAGCTGATGATGACCCCCAGCTTCCCCCCTGAGGACAACAAGCTGGTGGTGCGTGCCCGGACGGAGCTGTCCGAGCAGGGTGACCTGAGCGGCACCATCACCTTCAGCGCCCGCGGCTACGCCGAGCAGAGGCTGCGGCGCGAGCTGGTGCACTACTCCAGCGCCCGGGACCGGCAGGCCTGGTTCCAGGCGGCGCTGTCCCAGCTGGGACCGGGGGTGCAGGTCGCCCCGGTGGAGCTGTCCTACGCCGCCATCCAGGACGTGGAGACCCCCATCTCCTACGCGGTGAGCTTCCGCGTGCCCGGCTATGCCACGGTCACCGACAGCGGGCTCGTCTTCGCGCCTCCCATGGCGGCGCACCTGGTCACCAGCCGGCGCCTGGCCCCCTACCTGTCCCTGGCGGACGACGAGGAGCGCACCCAGGGCATGCTGATCTGGGCGCCGCGGATGCGGGATGTACAGGAGACCCTCACCCTGCCCAAGGGTCACCAGGTCGTGCGACTGCCCGAAGACCGCAGCATCGACCACCCCATCGCGTCGCTGTCCACCAGCAGCCAGGTGAAGGGCCGCAGGCTGTCCTACAGCCAGCAGCTGCAGATCAAGTTCCGCACCATCCCCGTCGAGAGCTACGGCGACTTCAAGGAGGTGGTGCAGGAAGCCCTGGCCCTGCCCGCCGATCCCGTCGTGCTGGAGAGGAGGTAGTCATGCGTCGCTCCATCGTTCTTTCCTGCGCCCTGCTGACCCTCACCAGCCTGCCCGCGCTGGCGGAGCAGCCCGCCGACGTGGCCGCGGCCCCCGGCGCCGAGACCTTCGCCGACGACGACGGCCTGTGGGTGCGCCGCCACCTGAAGCTGTCCCTCGATGCCCAGGGCCGCGTCACCCGCGAGGTGGAGCAGGCCCTCAAGCCGCTCACCGACTACCCCATGCGCGAGGACATGCTGGATCCCTTCATCGACTGGGACGACGCGCGCACCGAGCTCGAGGTGGAGCGCGTGGTCACCTGGATGGCCGACGGCACCGAGGTGGAGGCCCTCGACAACTCCATGGTGCCCAACACCGATGGCGAGCTCCAGTGGGCGGTGCCCTACGCCCACATGCGGCGTCTCACCGTGGCCCACGTGGGCGTGGAGCACGGCTCCACCAGCCTGCTGCGCTACCGCATCACCGACCGCGGCCCCACGGGGGCGCCCATGTGGGGCGTGCAGCCGTTGGCTGACTTCATGCCCATCCTGAGCCAGCGCGTGGTGCTGGAGGTGCCCGAGGGCACGCCCCTGCACTGGGGAGTGCTGGACGGCGATGCCAACCCGCTGGTGGACACCAGCGAGGGAGTCCTGCGCCTCGCCTTCCAGGAAGTGGTGGTGGACGGCCTGGTGCTGGCCGAGAACCACGGGCAGTTCGGCGTGCCTCGTCTGGTGTGGTCGACAGCACGAGACTGGAAGCACACCCGCAGCTTCCTGGAGGCCCAGGTGGTCCCCTCCATCGTGGCCGACAGCTACGTGCAGGCCAAGGTGCGGGAGCTGCTGGATGGCAGCCTGGATCGGCCCGAGCAGCTGGCTCGCCTGCACGACTTCGTGGTGGATGGCCTGCGCAGCATCCACCGTCCGGCGGTGGACTTCAGCTACTCCACCCGCTCTGCCCCCGAGGTGCTGAACTCCAGCGTGGGCCACGCCCTCGACAAGGCCGTGCTCCTGGTGGCCATGCTGCGCTCCGCGGGCTTCACGGCCCAGGTGGCGCTGGCCAGTCCGCAGCGCGGCTACCTGCCCGATGTGCCCTCGCCGGTCCCCTTCAGCCAGGTGTGGGTGCGGGTCCAGGGTCCGGGCCACGCCATCTGGCTCGATCCCACCACCGCGGTGGATCAGCACAACGGCTACCACCTGGCCGGGCACCCTGTGCTGGTGCTGGACGGCGAGGCCGAGGCGCCGGAGCTGCTGCCCGAGCTGAGCCCCCAGCAGAACCAGGCCAACCTGTGGCTGCGGGTCGAGCTGGGCGATGGCGAAGACGTGCTGGCAGCCTCCGGCCACGGCGACCTGGGGCTCTACGGGACCTACAACCCGGTGCTGGGCTTCGACCGCGGCGAGGACCGCCTCTCGGGCCTCGCGGACGGCCTGGCCGCGCACTTCGGTGGCGCTGAGCACCAGAGCTGCGTCGGCCAGCACAGCACGGGCGTGGTGGCGTTGGGGGCCGAGTTCAGCGACGGCTCCATCGAGATCCCGGCTTCGGGGCTGGTGCGGTTGGTCCTTCCGCGTGTGCCCGGCGCACTGTCTGCTCAGCAGCTGGAGGCCTGGCGTCCCGAGCGCAGCCTGCCGCTGGAGCTGACCGCTGCGGCGCAGGAGCAGGTGACCGTCACCTGGGTGCTGCCCGAGGGCTGGCAGGCCGTCGCCCTCCCGGCCGCCGTGAACGTGGACAACCCGCTGGGCAGCTACCAGCGGCAGGTGCGCGTGGAAGACGGCGAGATCTCCGTGCACAGCCGCCTGCTGCTGCGCACCGCCCGCGTGGGCGCGGCGGACTGGCCGCAGCTGCGAGCGCTCCTGCTGGCGGCCGAGCCCAGCGGCGGCGTGCTGCTGCAGCAGCGGGCAGGAGGCGACTCCTGATGCGCATCGATGGCCGCGATGTCGACCAGCTGCGTCCCCTGTCCTGCGAGCAGGGGATCAATGTCTACGCCGAGGGCAGCTGCGTGTTCGCCATGGGCAACACCAAGGTGCACTGCACCGCCACGGTCACCAACGATCTGCCGCGTTGGCGGAGGGACTCCGGTCGTGGCTGGGTCACGGCGGAGTACCGCATGCTGCCCCGCTCCACCCACTCCCGCGTCCAGCGCGAGGGTCGCAACGACATGCGGGGCCGGACGGCCGAGATCCAGCGCCTCGTGGCGCGCTCCCTGCGCGCGGCCGTGGATCTCAAGGCGCTGGGCCCGCGGCAGGTCATGGTGGACTGCGACATCCTGCAGGCCGACGGGGGCACCCGCACCGCCTCCATCAACGGCGGCTACATCGCCCTGGTGCTGGCCCTGCGCGCCCTGGTGCAGGCGGGCCAGCTCGAAGCCATGCCTCTGCGCGACGGCCTGGCCGCCGTGTCCGTGGGCCTGGTAGATGGCGCCCCGATGCTGGATCTGGCCTATGACGAGGACGCCCGCGCCGACGTGGACCTCAACGTGATCATGACCCACGGTGGCGGCTTCGTGGAGGTGCAGGGCACCGCCGAGGGCGAGCCTTTCCCCCGCGAACGGCTGGATCAGCTGGTGGACCTCGCGGCCCGCGGCATCCGCCAGGTGGGCGAGGCACAGCGGTACTACCTGGGCGCATAGCTGCGCCGCCAGGGCCCGGGGTTGGCCATATTGGCGCCAGTGACCCCTCACTGAGGCCGTTTTGGCCGCAAACAGGCCAGATATCGGACA
>CAZEJJ010000260.1:0-7366 GCA_964512185.1 uncultured Enterobacterales bacterium
GTCTCAAGTCTCAAGTCTCAAGTCTCAAGTCTCAAGTCTCAAGTCTCAAGTCTCAGGTCTCAAGTCTCAAGCCTCAAGTCTCAAGCCTCAAGCCTGCATCTACCGCACCTGTAAAAACCGATACCGCATCACCTCGCGCCACGGGGGTGGTTTGCGGCCCACGTGGACCCTGGCGTGGCCGTGGGGCGACACCGACTCCATGGCGCTGTGCTTCGGGGCGCCCAGCACGCCGAGGGCGACGTAGCCCATGTTCCCCTCGCCCTCGAGATCAGTGGCGGCGCCGAACCGCGCCAGCACCGCGCGCGCGGCTTCGTCGAAGTGCCTGGCGCTGTGGTCTCGTTCGGCCAGCACGATGAGGGTCCCCTTGGGGAAGCGGTCGAGGAAGCGGCCCACATGCCGCCACCCGAATGGCCGCAGCACGACGTCCACGTCCTTGACGCCCAACACCTCGCCGGTGGTCGGGTGGATGGCGGCGATGTTCACTCCCCGGCTGTTGTCGCTCACTTTGCGCCCGCTGACCCAGAGCTCGGCGAAGTTCCCGGCCCGGCCGCCGCCGCTCACCGCCGCGATATCAACCGGGCTGGTGCGGCCGGTGCGGCCCACCGCGCGCGGCCCGGGCCGATCCCACCCCTCGGGCGGGGTATGGATCAGGTCCAGCCGGTTGATGCCGCGCTCCAGCCAGCCGTCCTCCACCCTGGCCGTGATCATGCTCCAGGCCGTCCCCGGCAGGGTCTGGGCGCCCACCTTGCGCCCGTTCATGCGCAGCTCGACGTGGGTCCCCGGGTGCACGGCCCGGCACCCGATGCGCAGCTCCATGGCCCCGGGGCGGTTGATGGGCAAGAAGATATGCCCGGCCACCTCCCGCAGCGGCACGTAGCGCACCTTGTCCTTGCCGGTGATCGGGTAGCCAAAATTCTCGGACAGGTTGAAGTGCGCCCGCGGATCAGCCAGGTCCAGGCCAGCCCGGTCCATCTGGTCGGCGGCGGGGTTGGCCAGCGGGTGGTTCTCGCCCAGCATGAAGTGCCCGTCCAGGCGGTCGTAGGTGCGCAGCGAGCCGCCCCTACGCAGCTTGAAGGCCAGGGAGGCGGGCAGCGAGAGCGGGTTGCCCACGGCCCGGTACACCCGGTCCACCACGCCGTGCGTGATGGTCATGTAGATCGCCTGGGTGTTGCGCAGGTTGTACCAGGTCATGGCGCGCTGGCTGTAGGCCAGCATCCACTGGACATTGAACAGGATGAACAGCGCCACCGCCGACGCTGTTACCCAGGCCACGGTGCGCTCCGGGCGGCGCGCCAGCGCGTCACGGATTGCGGCCAGCAGCAGGGCCAGGCCCACGGCGAACACGGGCAGCGCCGAGGTGAACCGTCGGGCCGAGAATCCCCATCCCCACCAGTCATAGGCCGCGCCGTTGATCAGCGCCATGCCCACGATGACCAGCGTCAGCGGCAGGGCCACCCCTGGCCGTCGGCGCGCGCCGAGCACCAGGCCCACCAGGCCCAGGCCGAGCAGGGGCGCCATGGTGAAGACGCCGTTGCGTGGCGAAAAGAGGGTGGAGGCCCAGGACGACTCGCTCCAGCGCATGAACCCTTCACCCTGGGGGACCGTGAGGAACTCGCCGAAGATGATCTTCCACACCACCAGCTGAGGCGAAAAGACCAGCACCGCCGCCAGGGCGCCCAGGGCCGGGCCAGCCGCCGCGCGCAGCAGCTCGGGCGCCGCGGCGCGCGCGCGCACCGGCCGCCAGAGGGTGACGACCCCCTCCACAAGCGGCAGGATCATGAACGGCATGCAAGCAGGTCGCACCAGCATCACCAGCCCCGCGCTGGCGCCGAACAGGGCCCAGCGGCGCAGGGTCCACTGGCCACGCCAGCGAAACCAGAGCAGACAGAGCAGGCTGTTGGCCATGGCCGCCGGCGCGTGGCTATAGGAAGCCAGCGCCAGGCAATAGAAAGGCAGCGGCCCGGCCAGCACCGCGCCCAGCGTGGCCCAAAGGGCGTGCTTCTTGCCCACCATGTCCCGGGCCAGGCGGTGCACCAGGACCACGGCGATCCAGCCATAGATCAGGCTCCCCACCAGGGTGCCCACCACGTGGAACCGCGATAGCCCGTCGACGGAGAGCGGGTATCCGAGCTTGATGCCGAGCAAGCAGAGCAGGTGGGTGATGAGGAAGAACGGCGCCCACAGGATGGCCGGCCCGACGCCGAAGATGTTGCGCGCCAGGCCGGTCTTCTTGGCCTCGCCCAGATCGAAGGGGTTGCCCCACTCCTTGTACTCGTTGGTGAAGTCGATGTCGCCGTCCATCTGCAGCGAGCGCAGGTAGACGTAGTAGTAGTAGCCGTCGAGCTCGGCCACGCCCCCGACATGGTTGTTGTAATTCTTGACCGTGAAGTAGGCGGTCAGCCCGAGCAGGAGCAGGGCGAGCAGCACCACGTTGTCACGGTCCCGGAGCCAGCGCATCGTTGGGCAGTGTACCCTCGGCTGCGGGCCGCAGGCTACAGCCTACACGCCGGCCCTTGACCTGCGACAGTGCCCGTGCAAAGAAAGCGGGCATGGCAGCCTGGTGGAAGCGATCGAAGCGTGGCCCGTCCTCCACGGCGGCGCAGGACCGCCATGAGGTCCCCCGCGGGGTGTGGACCAAGTGCAAGGGGTGCAGCGAGATCCTGATGGAATCGGAGCTGGCGGCGCACCTCGGAGTCTGCCCTCGCTGCCGCCACCACCACATCATAAAGGCCAGCGCGCGCCTGGAGCTGCTGCTGGACGAGGGCAGCTTCCGCGGCTTCGGCGAGGAGATCCAGCCGCTGGATCCGCTCAAGTTCAAGGACTCCAAGCGCTACCCTGACCGGATCAAGGCGAGCCGGAAGAAGTCGGGCCTCAACGACGCGGCCATCACCGGCCGGGGGTTCATCGACGGGATCCCCGTGGCCATCGGGTTGCTCGCGTTCGAGTACATGGGCGGATCCATGGGCGCGGTGGTGGGCGAGCTGGTCACCCGGGTGTTCGAGGCGGCCCTGAAGGACCGCTCCCCGGCCATCATCTCCGCGGCGTCGGGGGGCGCGCGCATGCAGGAGGGGATCCTGTCGCTGATGCAGATGGCCAAGTCCACAGCCGCGCTGAGCCGCCTGCGCGCCGAGGGGCTGCCTTACATCTCGCTCCTGCACCACCCGACCACCGGCGGCGTGGCCGCGAGCTACTCCATGCTCGGGGACGTGAACATCGCCGAGCCTGGGGCGCTCATCGGCTTCGCGGGGCCCCGGGTCATCGAGCAGACCATCCGGCAGAAGCTGCCCGAGGGGTTCCAGCGGGCCGAATTCCTGCTGGAGCATGGCATGGTGGACATGATCGTGGAGCGCAAGGACCTTCGCGAGCGCATCGCCTTCCTGCTGCGCGCTCTGGGCGGGCGGTGCGCCCACAACCAGACGAGTTGAGCCAGCAGGACGCGTACCTGCGCTGCCTGCGGCGCCTCGCTGCGCTGGGCAAGTTTGGCGTGGATCTCGGCCTCCATCGCATGGAGGCGCTGCTCAGCAGCCTCGGTGACCCTCACCTGGAGATGGTCACCGTTCACCTCGCCGGCACCAACGGCAAGGGCTCCACCGCGGCAATGATCGAGGGCGGGGTGCGAGCCGCCGGGCTGCGCACCGGGCTGTACACCTCGCCCCACCTGTGCCGGTTCACCGAGCGGATCCAGGTGGCCGGGCGCGAGATTCAGCCTTCGCGCCTGGCGGCCCTGGTGGACGAGGTGCTGGCGGCAGCCCCGCACGGAACCACGTTCTTCGAGGCTGCCACGGCCGCGGCGCTGCTCCACTTTCGCCATCAGGGCGTGAAGGTTGCGGTGCTTGAGACCGGCCTCGGGGGCCGCCTGGACGCCACCAACTTGGTGCGCCCCGCGCTGTGTGTGATCACGGATATCGCGCTGGATCACACCGAGGTGCTGGGCGAGACCCTCGCCGAGATCGCGCAGGAGAAGGCGGGGATCTTCAAGCCCGGCGTGCCGGTGGTGGCTGCGATGCCGGCGGACGCGTCCGTCCGCGAGGTGCTCGAGCAGCGGGCCGCGGAGCTGGGCTGTGCGCTGCGCTGGGGCGGGGCCGGAGAGACCAGCTTCCTCCGCCGCAACCGCGCCCTGGCACGGCTGGCTGGCGAATCGCTGGCCGCCGCCGGGCACCTGGATCAGCGCCAGCGGTACCTCGAAGGGGTCGCTGCGGCGCGCTGGCCCGGGCGGCTGGAGCGGTTGGACTGCGGCGCCATCCTCGACGGCGCCCACAACCCGGCAGGCGCCCGGGCGCTGGCCTCGGCGCTGGCAGGGCAGGGGCCCTTCACCGTGGTGCTGGGCATGCTCTCACCACGAGACCCCGGGCCGGTCATCCGGGCGCTGGCCCCCCTCGCTGCCCGGTACCTGTGCACGGCCCCCCGCAGCCCGCGGGCCATCCCGGCGGGCACGCTGCTGCGCCACGCCCCACCGACTGCCACCGCCGCCCCGACCCTGGACATGGCCCTGGAGCAGGCCAGGACACACCCCGAGCCCTTGCTGGTGACTGGCTCGCTCTACCTGGTGGGGGAGGCCAGGGCGGTTCTGCTGGGCGAACCCACCGACCCGCTGGACGCCTGGGATCCGCTGGAGAAAATTGTATCCTCCGTTGCGGACGCGGAATTCTAGCGGTATCTAGAAAGAGCCTGTAGACTGGAGCCTGTCCGGTCGAGGAGGAACCGATGCGTAAGCTCACAGGAGCCGCAATTTGCCTGGCCTTTCTGCTCTCAAACGCCGCTGTGGCGCAGGAGAAGGGCAAGGCCAAGAAGGCGTCGCCCAAGGCCACCGCGGCGGCCAAGAACATGGGCCCTTACCAGGGTGTCACCCTCAGCGGCGGCGACCCTCCGCCCATGCAGGCGCCCCCCGCGGGCGTGCAATACGTGACATGGCCGGGGTTCCACGCCGACGCCGCTGGCAGCACCATCTTCCTGCAGCTCACCGGGCCAGTGGCCTACGAGCAGAAGCGCAAGAAGCTCAAGTACTTTGTCACGCTCATGAGCACCCAGGTGTTCCTGCAAAATAACCTGCGCCCGGTGTTGACTCAGCACTTCGACAACACGCCGGTAAAGGAATTCCGCCTGCGGCAGCTCAAGGATGGGGCTACCCGCCTCGAGGTCACCCTGAGCAAGAAGTCCGCGCCCACCATCAACACCCGCACCGTGGGTACCTTCACCTACCTGGTCGTAAGCTTCCCGCCGCTCAAGAAGTAGCAACCGCACTGGGCCCCCCACCACCACTCCTACTGCCACTGCCGTGCGTCTACATGCGCACGCGCGCGCCGCACGGCAGTCCGGAGACGCAGTACGCAAAATTGTTCACGTCAATGCCGCCGTGCTAGGATGAATACCGTACTTACTTTATGGAGGTTTTCCATGTATCGCGCTCCTCTGTTCGTCCTCTTGGTAGCCGGATCTGTTGGGGTCCTGGCAAGCTGTGGGGAGACTGAACGGAAAAGGCCATCAAACTGGCCTGACGGGTGGATCATGCCCGACGCGCAGGTCATCCTCGACTCCAAGACAAGCGATCTGGGCACCTTGCCTGACGGGCTCAAAGTCAACCCGTTGGGTCCGATCATCACGTTTATCTCGCCCACCAAGAAGCAGGTGGTGACCACCAGCACCCTCAACGTCCAGGCCAAGATCACCGACAAGGACTCGACGGTGAACGTCAGCACGGTCAAGCTCACCTTCCAGGGCGGCACCACCAAGGTGACCAAGACCATGACCGCCTCCACCACGCCGGACGTCTTCGAGGCAAAGCTCGACCTGACCAAGCTCACCGGCAGCGGGCGCGTCATCGTCGAGGCGTCGGACATGAAGGGGAACAAGAACACCGCGTTCGTGGAGTTCTCCTACGACGCCGGGCCGACCATCGCGTTCACGGCGCCGGCTGCAAAGAGCAACCACAAGAGCAAGGTCACCGTGCAGGTGCTCGTCACCGACACGGTGGAGATCAAGAGCTTCAAGGTTCAGGTGGGCGCCACCAAGGTGCCGATGAAGCAGATCCTGCCGGGCAAGCTGCAGCAGGTGTGGACCGGGTCGCTGACCTTCAAGAACTTCACCCCGCCCCTGAGCGGAAGCCAGGTGCTCGTGGCCGAGGCGACCAACAAGAACGGCGCCCGCGCCACCAAGTCGCTGCCGTTCACCGTCGACGACAAGGGCCCCACCATCAAGGTGACCAGCCAGACCCCGGGCACCATCATCGGCGGCGTGATCACCCTTTCGGCGACCATCACGGACGCGGCGGGTGTGCTGGAGTCATCGGTCAAGTGTGTCATCGGAAACGGCAAGACCCTGCAGACCGTGGTGCTCAAGAACTCCACGGCGGCAGCCACCACGTTCACCGGCCAGTTCGACACGCGCACCCTGCTGCAGACCTTCCTGTGGCCGGTGATGTCCTTCCGCGCCACTGACAAGCTCGGCAACGAGGCCCACGAGGACATCGTGGTTGGTCTGGACAACGGCAAGCCGATCATGGAGTTCGATCCGCCGGAAGACTTCCACATGAGCGAGAAGAAGACCGGCTACTACCTCTGCTCTCGCCCCTTCGACCCCGTGGGCGTGGACGCTGCCGACGACAAGCAGCAGGTGCCCCAGGTGACGCGCTTCCGCGGGCGCTTCCAGGACCAGGGCAACGACATCCCCTCGGCGCCCTGGGTGCCGTTTACGGGCATCAATGACACCTCGGTCTTCATGTATGTGCTGGACGACACGACCCAGGCGCTGGTCTACGACCTCGACGGGGACGGCTACTGCGACGCCATCAACCCCGAGATCATCCCGCTGGGCAGCAAGCCCACGGCCAAGGAAGCGGTGGCGGTGAAGATGGCGGTGATCAAGCCCACGGGGAAGGCCGACTTCAGGCCTCCCTGGTTCAACCCTGCCACCGACGCTGGCGCCACTGCGCCGGACGGGGGCGGCAGCAGCAAGTACCTGCTCCCCTCGTCGTGCAAGTCCTGGGGGACCAAGGCCAAGCCGCCGGAGGATCTCTGCCTCGGCACCTCGATGACCGCGGTCATCCCCTACGCCAACACCGGGAACCCGGCCATCTACACCATCCCGCCGGTGCAGCCCAAGAAGACCGACTACACCTGCTCCGGGCTGCCCTTCGACTTCCTGGCCAACAAGATCTCGGACGGCTGGGCCTGCGTGGCCGCCACCGCCACCGACAAGCTGGGCAACCGCGGCGTGACCCCGCCCCTGCGGGTCTACGTCAACAACAGCCCGACCTTCACCAAGCCGACCGTAAACCTGCCCGCGGGCGCGGGCACGCCCCCCCACTGCCCGGGCGCGCGGCCCAAGGGCACCGGCCAGGTGGAGTCGGCCACGCCGTGCAAGTTCCGCC
>CAZEJJ010000261.1:0-7250 GCA_964512185.1 uncultured Enterobacterales bacterium
TCCCGATCCCGATCCCGATCCCGATCCCGATCCCGATCCCGATCCCGATCCCGATTCCGCGGGCACAGTGCCCAATCCAGGCCGCCCAAGGCCCTCCAAGGCCGCAATCAACCCGAATCACCACTCGATATCCCGCCTACAACCGTCCTCACCCCTCCTTTGAACCTACTCCACGTACCCCAGCGCCCTGATCGCCTCGACGCTGCGCTCGTCCAGCTCGAGTGGCCCACCAGCGTCTCGCCGGCGGGGACCATGCCCTGCCGGGCCTGCAGGCCCTCCCGCACCTCCTCCCGCCAGCGGGCGCTGGGTTCCAGCGCGGCCGCGTCCTGCTCCAGGTAGTAGGTGGTCAGCTCCTCGCCGTGCCAGGCGCCCTTCCAGCGGCCGTCGACCAGGACGGCCTGCTTGCCGTGGCGCTCCGCCGCCAGCGGGACCGGCCAGGGGCTCTGCGCCAGCCAGCGGTGCTCGACGCCCAGGCCCCGGCGACCTGACCGGGAACGCGGGCATGGGCGCTCACTCCGTGGAAGACAGCGTCATGGGTGCTGAGGCCACCGCGGCGCTGTTCGAGGGCCGCGGCTAGGGGGCCGCGGTTCGTGCCAGCCTCAGCCCGATGCGCCCCCGGTAGTAGGGCTCGTCGCGGCCGCGATCGGCGTGGTGGGTGCCTTCGACCACGTGGTTCCAGCCGCCGCCTCGGATCACGCGGCCGTCGCCCTCGTCGGGCCCCAGCGGATCGGTCTGGGCCTGCGGGGTGTAGGGCCGGTACCAGTCCCAGGTCCACTCCCAGATGGCGCCCGCCATGTTGCGCAGTACGGGTTCGGCGCTGGAGGAGGGCGCATCGGAGCGCTCGGCGGCGGGTAGCACCGCGACGCCCGAGCTGCCCGCCGGGGGGGCCGAGTAGCTGGCCGTGGTCAGCGAGGCGTACTCCCACTCCGCTTCGGTGGGCAGGCGGTAGCCGTTGGCTGTGGTGTCCACCTGGAACGTCTCGTCCACTTCGGTATACGCAGGCTGCAGGTCGGCCAGCGCGGAGAGCCGGTTGCAGAACGCCACCGCCTCGGGCCAGGTGATGCAGTAGACGGGCAGGTGATCTCCCAGGGCCCAGGCGGTGCAGAGGCCCTCGTCGGTCCGGCCGTGTTCGAAGCGATGGGCGGCGCTCGGGTTCCAGCCGATGACGGCCGTCCACAGCCCCTGGCTCACCTCTTCTCGGCCCAGGAAGAAGGGCCGCGTGAGGGTGACCGGGTGCTCCGGCGCGTCCCGTCCCGCCTGCCAGCCCTCTTCGGGCGCTGGGCGGCCCATGGTGAAGCTGCCCCCCCGGATGCGCACCATCTCGAAGCTGTGATCGCTGATGGTGTGGATGCTGGCGGGCCAGGGCTCCGGCAGCGGCGCTGGCGGCGGGTCACCGGTGCAGGCGCACATGGCCACCAGGGCCATCGAGGCGTGTTCGATCCTGCCGAGCATGGAGCCCTGGTAGCTGCGGTGTCGCCGGAGAGCCCGTGGTTGACGAGAGGATCGGTGGATCTATGATCTGGCTCGCGTCCTCGGGGCCGCGGGCCGGAATGCGCCCTGGGTTTGCCGTGTCCCGGCACACACCAGGGAGATCGCGTGCCAGCAGCAGGAACATCGTCCATCGGCAAGGCCACGAGGGCGCTGGGATCGAGCGTCGGGGTCGCGCTGCTGCTGCTGGGGGCGGTGCTGGTGTTCTGCGGGATCGCCCACCCCGGCACCGATGTGGGCGTGATCATCAAAGGAATGCTGGGCTACGGCGGGCTGTGCTGCGCGGCCCTCGGCCTGGCGGTGCTCGCGCTGGTGCTGCTGCTGCGGCGCAAGAAAGGTCAGGGCTATCGATAGAGCGCTGGATCCCTGCGCGTGGATCCCGCTACCCTGCGAGGCGACCGGTCGCGGGAGCTCGCCATGACTCGACGTCACGTCCTGGCCGCCGTGGTGGCGCTGGCACCCATCAGCGCCCAGGCGCTGGAGATCAAGACCGGCCCCTATCTGCAGAACGTCACCAGCGATGGCATGACCGTGATGTGGGAGACGGACGAGGCCGCCAGCGGGGCGCTGTACACCTGGCGCGACGGGGTCTGGGAGCAGCTGTCCCACGGGGGCTCCAGCTTCATCCACCAGGTGCGCATCGAAGGTCTGGAGCCCTCCGAGACGCTGCCCTACTACGTGCACTCCGAGCTGGACGGCGTCGAGGTGAGCAGCGACTCCTACGAGCTCACCAGCGCGCCCGAGGACCACAGCGCGTTCACCATGACCGTGTGGGGTGACAACCAGTGGGGCGATGACACCGTGTTCAGCCAGCTCGTGCAGGGCGACCTTGACACCGAGGGCATGGCCGGCTTCGACCCGGACCTGCTGATCGGGGTGGGTGACGTGGTGGACAACGGCGCCGAGTACTGGCAGTGGGAGAGCCAGCTGCTGGACCCCCTGCAGCCCCTGGCGGCCAGCGTGCCCTTCGCCACCGCCATCGGCAACCACGAGGTGGACTCCGCCTGGTTCTACGACTACCTCGATCAGCCGGGCAACGAGCACTGGTTCGCCTTCGACTACGGGGGGGTGCGCCTGGTGGTGGTGGACACCAACTACGACTTCACGCCCGGCAGCGAGCAGTACGACTGGCTGCGCGAGGAGCTGTCCTCCGAGCACACCCAGGCCGCCGACTGGATCTTCACTTTCCATCACCACCCGCCCTACTCGGAGATCTACGAGGAGAGCATCTACGCCAGCCTGCGCACCCACCTGGTGCCGCTGTACGAGGCGGCGGGGGTGGACATCAACTTCACCGGGCACATCCACGACTACGAGCGCGGGGTGTACCTGCCCGAAGACAGCGGGCGGCGCATCGCCTACATCCAGACCTCGGGCGGCGGCGGCACGCTGTGGTGGGACGAGTACGACGGCGACTGGCCCCAGATCGAGCAGGTGATCCAGTGGACCTACCACTTCATGGTGCTGGACATCGGCGCCGACCAGCTGTCGCTGCGGGCCATCGACATCGACGGTGACGAGATCGACAGCCTGGAGATGATCCGCGAAGACCGGGAGTTTTCTGGCTGGCCCGACCAGGTGGAGGCCACCACCCAGTGGGACTTCACCGAGGGGGATCTGATCCCCAGCTACGGCCCAGGCACCATGGACTACATCTGGGGCGAGAGCTCTGAGACCGCCGCCCAGACCGAGTTCGGACAGACCTACGAGCTGGGCATCGCGCCCATCGGCGGTGAGCCCGCCGCGGTCATGGGTTTCCCGCGCTCGGTGGGTTCCGACATGGGCTTCCAGGTGGATCACGCCGCGGGCCCCAACGGCGGCGGGGTGTACGTCAACGAGTTCAGCCTGGTGCTCGACCTGCTGATCCCCGAGAGATCGTTCGAGGCCGACTCCTGGCTGGCCATCCTGAACACCGCCTACGAGAGCTACAACGAGGCCGATGTCTTCGTGTCGCTGGCCACCGGCGGGGTGGGCATCAGCGGGCAATACGACGGTGAGCTGCTGCCCGACAGCTGGCACCGCCTGGCGCTGGTGTTCTCGGTGGAAGGCAACCAGCTGCTGCAGAAGTACATCGACGGTGTGCCCGTGGGCAGCCAGGACCTGGGGGGCATCGACGGGCGCTGGTCCCTGTACAGCAGCTGGGACAGCTACCCCACCTTCACCTTCCTGTCGGACTACTACGGCGACTCCACCAGCGGCTACGTCAGCAGCGTGCTGTTCACCGATCGCGCGCTGAGCGCCGAGGAGATCGTCGAGCTGGGCGGCCCCGACGCCGACGGGATCCTGGCCGAGGAGCCCGACGAGGAGCCTGGCGACACCGCGGAGCCGGATGTGGAGGACACCGAGCAGCCCGAGGACAGCGGCGAGCCCCCGGACGAGGACGACAGCCCCAGGGACACGGGCGGCGAGGTCAAGCCTGGTGGCGGAGACTGCGGCTGTGTCAGCGGTGCGGCGCCCGGGAGCCTCTGGGGCCTGCTGGCGCTGCTGGCCTGGGGCGGAGGCAGGCGGCGCGCATCGCCACGCCGCTGGGCTTGAGGGACGCCATCGCATGGTGGCGGGGGTGCCGCGCCGCTGAGCTCAGTTCAGGTACTTCGAGCCGCCCAGCCAGCCGTTGTCGGGGTAGTAGCCGAACACCAGGCTGCCGCCCTTGATGGTGTCGATGATCTTGCGGCTCACAGCTGGGTTGAGCGCCGGACAGCCCCAGGAGCGCCCCAGCCGCCCCTGGCTGCTGATGAAGGCCGCGCTCACGTAGTCGGCGGCGTGCATCACGATGGCTCGGCTGCGAGCGTTGCTGTTCCAGCCCGACTCCAGCCCGTCGAGCTTGAGGGAGTAGCCGTGCTTGCCGTGGTAGGTCTCGGCGGTCTTCATGAGGCCGATGTTGGACTGACGGCTGTTGGGAGTGTTGGAGAAGCGGGTCGCGTCGTCGCCGCCGCTGCCGCTGCCGTGGGCCACGTACTCGTGGAAGAGCAGCTGGCCGGACGAGAGGTCGATGACCCACAGCCTCTTCTGGCTGGATGGCAGGGAGTAGTCGATGACCGTGATGATCTGCTTCTGGGTGTCACCCCGGGCCCGGGCGGTCTCGTAGGCCTTCAGGGCCAGCTCCAGCACCTCGGGGCGCAGACCCTGGGCCGAAAAGGCGTCGGGGGAGAGCCGGGTGGGGGCCTCCGCCGCCAGCGTCGCGCTGCTGGAGGTGGTCGCGGCCAGGGCGACGTCGTCCGCGCAGGCGATGTCAGGCCCGCAGCCGGGAGTGGCGCGCCCCGGGGCGGTGACGAGCATGAAGAGCAGGCAGACGAACAGCAGCATGGTCCCAGACAGCGCAAGCTCCGTGCCAACGGGGGAAGGCGGTCTTTCCATCCTCCGACACCCCAGCTGGGGTGGGCATGCCCTGGATTTCTGGCGCCAGCGCGAACTAATGGTCGCGATCAGCGCGTGGCCGGCGAGGTGTTCTGAGATGGGGGGCACAGGTGGCCGGCTTCACCGCCTGGCCAGCGCGGCAGCCGCCGATCAATCGCTGATCTGCGGCAGGGCGGCCCGCACGTAGGGCTCCATGAAGCCCGTGACCTGCGCGTGCCCCCTGGAGTTCAGGTGCATGTCCTCGTCCGGGTTGTTCCTGTATATGGCGCGGAAACCCGGCAGGTCCACCGTGGTGACCGGGGCGATCAGCTGGCCCTCGAGCTGTCGCAGCGCCTCGGGACGGTCGGGCGCGGTGCTCACCAGCAGGGGCAGGTAGAAGAGCAGCACCTGCTCGCGCGTGCCCAGGCTGTTGAGGGCCTGGCCGACCGGCGTGGGAGCCGGGACGTGCCGCGGCAGCCGGTGGGAATGAGCCGGCTGAACAAGGGCCATGCGCCAGTGCAGGAAGCGGAAGGCCTCGGAGCGCGCAAGCAGCCAGTCGACCCTGGCAGGCTGCCAGATCAGCCAGTGGGAAGGCGGGCTGTAGAGGTAGATGCGATCGCCGCGGATCACCTGCCGCCGAAGATCCTCCGCGTGCAGATCGTTGTCGCAGAGCAGCGCGATGACCAGGTCGGGTTGACGTCGCTCGCGGAACCAGGCGGCCAGCTCGGCCAGGTCGCTGGGGTGGTAGCCCACCTCGGCCAGCACGCAGATCTGCACCGCGTCCCCCAGGCGCTGGCCCAGATAGGCGGGCCAGGTGTGCTGCTGGAGGTGGTCGAGGGAGCGCCCGGTGAGGGGCCGGGTCTCGTAGGTGGTGGAGTCTCCCAGGGCCAGGATGGTGGGCCCGGGGTGGGAGAAGGAGCAGCGCCCCCAGGCGTTCTCGAAGCCATCGTCGTGGAGCTGGAAGCCCCTGGGCAGGTAGGGCAGATCGAGCTCCCGGGTGGCCTGCAGCCATGCAGGGTCGCCCTCGCCAACGTTCACCTCGCGGGGCGCGTGCTGGGAGGAGAACGCGATGGCCTCGGACTGCCTGGTGTCCAGCGCCAGCGCCCTGGCCGCCAGCTCCAGCGAGCACAGGCTGGCCGCCAGGGTCAGCGGTGGGATGATCAGCCAGCGACGTCGCATGCCAGAGGACCTATCTCCCCGCTCCGTGGCGGACATGGATCCCGGGCGAGGGACATGTCGCGTGGGTGGATGGAGCGCGGTGGGTGGGGGATCGATGGGTAGTCATGCGCTCCACGGGCGGCCTCGATGTCCAGGAGCCCTCGGGAACGCTCATGTCTGCTGCGATCCACCGGTGCCTGCTGCTGCTACTCACCTGCCGCGCCCTGCGTGCAGCGAACGACACGGACCTGGCTGTCAGCGTCTCCACGTGCGCGTCGCAGGCACGTCTCCGCCGGGCGCTGCTGCGCAGAACCCGTCCGTGCGGTCCACCGCCTGCGGCTGCTGCTGCTGCTCACTGTCGCTGCGGCCCTGAAGGCTCTCGCTGCGCGGTGTGGTGAATATGGGAGCCATAGGGCAGGTATCGTGTCCCAGCTCGCTGCTCTCCAAGGTGAAAGCCGGCCTGGGGCAGGTATCGCGTCCCAGCTCGCTGCTCACCAAGGTGAAAGCCGGCTTGGGGCAGGTATCGCGTCCCAGCTCGCTGCTCACCAAGGTGAAAGCCGGCTTGGGGCAGGTATGGAGGCGTGAGCCTGTGGGGTTGAGATCGTCGGGGCGCGTGAATTGCTGGTGCCCACCCCTGCACCGCGACGGGCTCGAGGCCAGCTGTCAGCCCTCGGGAGAGCGGGACACACCTGCCGCGCCCTGCGTGCAGCGAACGACACGGACCTAGCTGTCAGCGTCCCCGCGCGGCTTCTCTCGCCCCCCGGCCCCGAACGGCGCAGGCGGAAGCGGTGCTGGGGCACGGCCCGGAACCCGAAGGGCGTGTACAGCCAGGGCTGGTCGGTGCAGAGCTTGGCGGCGCTGTAGTGCCTCGACACGTGCGCCATCGCCCGCTCCATGGCGCGCCGATAGTGGCCCTGGCGACGCAGCTCCGGCCGCGTGCACACGCCGTGGATGCCGGCGATGACACGATCCTGGCCGGCGAGCCGCACCGGGATGTCCAGCACCCCCACGTGGCTGGCCAGCCGCTCATCCGCCCACTCCACGAAGGGTGTGGAGACCTCTCCCACGGGCCAGCCCAGCCAGTCAGCCTCTTCAAAGTTGGCGGCCACGCCGGGCCAGATGGACTCGTACAGGGCATCCAGCTGGGCGCGAAACCTGGTGTCCGCACGAGATGCGTTCATGCACAGGCCCTAGCGTCCGGGCGCTGGAGAGGCATGGAGCAGGCGACAGAACCCCGAATCTACTGCGTCCCAGCAGTCGCGACTGCGGCC
>CAZEJJ010000262.1:0-7213 GCA_964512185.1 uncultured Enterobacterales bacterium
CTGCTACGAGATCCGCGATGGCATCCGCTGCCACTGCGGCGAGAGCACCGAGCAGGCCATCACGCCCCGCGCTGCCAGCGACGAGCGCGATCCCTCCACCTTCTCGGGCCGCGGCACCCTGCCCATCACGGTGGAGGGCTGCGTGGTGCGCATGGCCGACCGCGTCGCCTACCTGGGCCGCGACTACGAAGACGCCCAGACCGCCCTGGGCTCGCTGCTGCCCCCCATGCCCAGCTGGGTGCAGGAGACCCTGGGCAGCGACAACCGCGAGCTGATCAACACCCTGGTGCGCGATCTGATCTCGTGGAACCAGGCCCACCCCGACCAGGTTGGCTTCTCACCCGCCATCTCGGTGGCAGCCCTGGAGCTGCGGGCCTTCAACTACGAACACATCTACCTGCACCCCAAGCTCGAAGGCTACCGGCTCAAGGCCGACGGCATCCTGGTGCGCATCTACGACGAGCTCGTGGCCTATCTGGCCAACCGCCCACCGCAGCTCTGGGCCGTGGCCGATGCCGACGCCCCCGAGCATTTCCGCTTCCTGGCCCGCTTCGTGGCTGGAGCCGGCTACGCCGAGCAGCCCGATCCGCCCCGGCTCGCGGTCGACTGGATCTCGCTCATGACCGACAGCTTCGCCTTCCGCATCTTCGAGAGCATCGTGCTGCCGGGGTCGCTGGTGTAGAAGAGGCAGTATTCCTACCAGGGCAGCGGCTCGAAGTCGATGCGCATCGGGAGGTCCACCCGGCGCCGCTTCAGCACCGGCGCCACCACCCGCTGCTCCTTGGCGGCGTGCTCCAGCAAGGCGGCGCCGAGCGCGCGGCCCTGGCTCTCGATGGCGGCTCTCAGGTGCGGAGGGGGAGGCAGGTCATAGCGGCGCGTCAGGCTCGTGAAGGTCCTCACCTCCGCCGCCAGCAGCTCGTGCTCCACCACCAGCTCGTCGACGACGGCTCGCAGCTCGTCGCTCGGCTCGAGATCCAGCAAGGCTGGGAAGACCGCGCGCTCCTCGAAGCCGAAGTGCCGCGACAAGCTCTGGGACAGGAACAGCTCCACGATGCGCACCCGGGTCCAGCCCTCCAGCCTGGCAAGATCGTCGAGGGCGTCATCGAGGTAGCTCATCCACCTCGCCATCTCCTCGTGCTCGTTCGCCACCTCGCGCAGGGGATCTCGCGCTCTTCCGATCTCGGTTGGGTTGGGCATCCTGACGTACATGGACCAGCCTCCAGGGCTTCATCTTGGCCGGCCCTCCACCAGACAAAAGGCCTGGCGCGGACCCCCGTGAGAACGCCCACAGATCCGGGTCGCGAGACCTGACCCCAGCCTGACCCTGGAGGCGTGGGCCGCTGCCGCGTGGCTGAGTTACCCACTTGTCCGTCCCGAACCGTCCCACAGCCTCCACAAGGAGTCTCCATGTCCAAGAGAGCCTCCATGCGCGAGCGCCTGCGCTACCGCGTGGACACCTTCCTGAGCAAGGGAAGCGGCGCACTGTTCATCGCGCTGACCGTCTCCTTCCTCATCGCCCTGGCCGTCATCAGCATCCTGCGCTGGGTCTTCCTGGGCATGGACGTCGTCCTCGACTTCATCATGGGCAACGGTCCCACCTTCATGGACGTGGTCAGGGACTTCTTCTACGGCATCTGGCTCACCTGGCTGCAGCTCACAGACCCGGGCAACATGGCCCAGGACAACCAGTCCGCCAGCCAGCTCTACAAGATCAGCGCCATCCTAGCCGGCATGACGGGGGTGGTCATCTTCAGCGCCCTGATCGCGTTCCTGACCACCGCGCTGGATCAGGCCATCGACACCCTCAAGAAGGGCCACAGCAAGGTGCTGGAGGAGGACCACACGCTCATCATCGGCTGGGGCCCCCGGGTCGCCGAGATCCTCAACGAGCTGGTGGAGGCCAACGAGTCGGAGAAGGACCCGGTGGCGGTGGTGCTCTCCGAAGAAGAGAAGGTGGACATGGACGAGCTCCTGCGAATCCAGTGGACCGACCGCCGCAACCTGCGGCTGGTCACCCGCTCGGGTTCCACCTCGTCCCTGCGCGCCCTGGCCAAGGTCAGCGCGGAGCGCGCCCAGAGCGCCATCGTGCTGGCCACCTGCGGAGCGGGCGCGTCCAGCGCCGAGAAGCTCACCAGCGATGCCAAGGTCATCAAGACCGTGCTGGCCCTGGTGGCCCACGTGGGCGAGGACAGCGAGATCAACATCGTGGCCGAGATCTTCGACCCCAGGAACCGCACCGTTGTCAAGGACATCGCACCCGACCGCATCTCGGTGATCGACGCCGAGGAGATCCTCGCCAAGATCATGATCCAGACCTCGCGCACCAGCGGCCTGTCGGTGGTCTACGCAGAGCTGCTCTCCTTCTGGGGCTGCGAGCTCTACTACTTCAACAGCCCAGCCTGGCAGGGCATGAGCTTCGGCGAGCTCCAGTTCCACTTTCCCGACGGCGTGCCCATGGGGGTGCGCAAGCCCGGCGAGGTCCTGCAGCTGCGCACCGATCCCGGCTACGTCATGGAGTCCGACGACGAGATCCTGATCGTGGCCGAGGACGACAGCACCATCAAGTACCTTCCGCAGCCGGTCATGCAGCCCACCGACATGGCCATCCGCGACGCGCGCATCCAGCCCGACAAGGAGCGCATGCTGCTGCTGGGCTGGTCCGAGAAGGCCCCCATCCTGATCAGCGAGTACAGCGAGTACGTGCTCGAGGGCTCTGAGGCCCACGTCATGATCAAGAGCCCGGGGCCGAGCGTGGCCGCGGCTCTCGACGAGCTGAACGAGGAGCTGGAGAACGCCGGCTGCACCCACATCGACAAGGACCCGCTGGACGTGGACGATCTAGCCAACGTCGACCCCTTCTCCTACAACGTCATCATCATCCTGCCCCAGAAGCCCGAAGAGGAGCCCAGCCCCGAGCGCGTGGACTCCGAGACCATCATCGTGCTGCTGCACCTGCGCAAGCTGCAGCGCCTGGCCAGGCAAGCGGGCAAGAAGGTGGAGACCAGGATCATCACCGAGGTGCTGGACTCCTCCAACCAGGAGCTCATCACCCGCGCCGGGGTCAACGACTTCATCATCAGCAACCGCATGGTGTCGATGATCTTCGCCCAGCTGGCCAACGAGCCCGACATCATCGATGTCTACGACGATCTCTTCCAGGAAGACGGCTCGGAGATCTACGTCAAGCCCGCCTGGCTGTACTTCGACAAGCTGCCCCTCACCTGCAGGTTCGGCGACCTCATGAGCTGCGTGCGCAAGCGCGACACCGAGATCTGCCTGGGCATCAAGTACAAAAAATACGAGCACGACGCCCACGAAAACTTCGGCATCAAGCTGATCCCCGAGAAGGACGAGGAGGTCACCCTGGGCTGGACCGATGGCCTGGTGGTGCTCGCAGAAGACGACATGTAGCGGCGAGCAGGGGGCCGTTCGTCAGGCGCCGACCCCGTCGCGAGCCTGCTCGGAGTGCGCCAGGATCGCGGCCCGGTTCAGCATGACCCTCGGCAGCAGGTGCTCGTCTTCGTAGGCGGCGTGGGCGAGCACCAGGTCGATCAGCCCGCGCGCTTCAGCGCGGAAGGCACCGATGCGAGCGACAGGATCCGGCGCGGTCATGCACCAGGCCAGGTTGCCCATCAGCGCGCTGCACCCGCTGAGGATCGCCACGTGCTCCAGCCGCAGCCGTTCCACCAGCTTGCCCGTGGCCGGATCGGGATCCACCCGCAACAGCACCGGGAACAGCTGCATCTCTTCGTAGAGGAAGTGCTCGCGCACGTGCTGGCCGAAGAAGCGTATCACGAGGTCCACATCCTCGATCGAGGCGGCCTCGGCCACGCCGACGGCGTTCCAGAGGTTCTCGATCCATTCGGACACGGACTCGTGGCCCTTGATGAGCATGTGCAGGGGGTCGTAGGCGGTCATGGGCGCGCTCTCCAGATAGGGGTTTCGGCAGGGGTGTAGCGCTGCTTACAGCAAGGCTCGTGCCAGAAAACTCCACCTTCGCTGGTTCTTCTCACAGATGTCTGTTGTCAATATACCACTGCAGATGTGTCGATATGACAACATCAGTGACAACAGCCGGAATCAAGCGCCCTGCGCCCGCGCCGAGTACCGCATTCGGTAGCGCCGGGTGCGGAACACCAGCGCCGATGCGGCGGTCACCAGCGCCACCGAGCCCAGGATGAACACCATGCGCAGCCAGGGCTGCCCCATGGCCATGCGCATGTGCACCAGCTCCCAGGTGGTGCGCAGCCACTCCAGGCTGCCCAACAGCAGGATCACGGTGAACAGCCTCGGCACCCAGTGGGATCTCACCAACAGCAGCAGCGGCAGCAGCGCGCAGAGCACCACCAAGGGCAGCTGCCCCCACCGCAGCAGGTGAGCGCCCATGAGCAGGCAGCTCAACACGACGGGGAGGGCGAGCAGGACGGACATCGACTCCCCCGGCTACTCGCGCGTGCCGTAGGTCTCCTGCTCCCAGGACAGCATGGCTTCGCGCTCTTCGCCCGAGAGGCCCTCGGTCCAGCGGTGGTACTTGTTCCAGGCCTCGTCGTTGTCACCGTGGAGGGTCTTCTCCACGAAGGCCGCGACCTCTTCACCCTTGCCAGCGTCGTGGGCTGCGTGCTCCACCGCGGGGAGGAACTTGGTGTAGAAGTTGCGGGTGAGCTCGTAGAAACCGTGCCACTGGACGTAGTCGGGGCCCATCATGGCGGCACCGTGGCGGGCGCGGCGGCCCTCGTGGTGCCAGATCTCGAAGTACTCGTAGTCCAGGTGCTCGTTCATGGGCACCTTGTCGAGCACGCCGATCTCCTTGAGGTGACCGTAGATGGCGGTGCTGGGCTTGCCGTACTTCTCGTTGTAGAGGGTCACAGCGTTGTCGAACTGGACGTAGAAGTTGTCGACCCAGGCGTCACCGTGGCAGACCAGGCAGGCCTGCTTCATGTCCTTGCGGCGATCTTCGGGGCCCTTGAGGTGCACGGTGCCATCGGCCGCCACGATGCCGGCGGGCTTGATGGAGACCTTGGGGCGCAGGGTCCAGCTGATGCGGGCGCCGACGTCGTGGGTCATCGCCATGGGGGCGTAGTTGCCGTGGGCGGCGACGGGGCCCAGGTGGCAGCTCGAGCAGCTGGGGGCCTCGCTGTAGTCCTCGCCCAGGACCCACTCGAGGCCCGGGGCGTCCATGCCCATGGTGCCGGCGTTCTTGGCGAACGCGATGCCGTGCTTGGACTCGTTGAAGATCTCGATCTGAGGGTGGTCGGGGCCCATGTGGCACTTGCCGCAATTCTCGGGGCGGCGGGCCACCTCGGCCGAGAATTCATGGCGGCTGTGGCAGGCGGAGCAGGAGCCCCAGGAGCCGTCCACGTTCACGCGGCCCATGCCGGTGTTGGGCCAGGTGTCGGCTGCGTAGATGGGGGGCTCGTCGTCGGCCGCGGCCTGCGTGACGCGGAGCGCCGAGCCGTGGCACTGCTGGCAGCCGTTGTTGGCGGCGGCCGGACCCTCTGCGTAGCGGCCCAGGAAGTTGTCGATTGAGCCCAGGAACTGGGCGGCGCTCTGGTGCCGCGAGTGGAAGAACTGGTCGGTCTCCGTCTCGTGGCACTGGGCGCAGGTACGGGGGGAGACCGCGGTGACGATCTGGGCGCCCTCGTGGGTCCACAGGTCGGCGCGCTCCGTGGGCTGGCCAGCGTCGTTGGTGACCAGCTCGATGGACTTGAGCCCCGACTCCTTGTCCCAGCTCGTGGAGACCGTGTAGCGGGGGTTGTCGATGTCAACTCCGTCGCCAGCGGCGGGGACGCCGTGGCAGTCCATGCAGCCGACGCCGTTGATGGCGTGCACGCTGTTCTTCCAGTGGGTGACGATGCCGGGATCGCGGCCCATGCCGCCTTCCATCTCCTCGCCGTGGCAGTCCACGCAGCCGGCGGAGTCGGCCTTGACCACAGGCTTGGCTTCACCTGTGGCGTGCTCCTTCTCGGCCATGACGACGTAGCCGAGCACCACGATGATGAGCGCCGAGCACAGCGCGATGATGATTTCTTTGACCTTGAGGCTCATTTGGGGGCTCCAGGACGGCTCAGTAGGACTCGACGACAGACCAGACCAGGTAGATGGCCACCGTGGCCATGCCCACCAGCAGGCTGGTCTCGACACGCCCCTTGAACAGGGCGCGATCGATGGGTTGCAGGATGAACTGGTCGATGAAGGGCCAGAAGAACATGGCCACGCCGATCAGCAGCATGACGACCACGCCCAGCTGACCGGGGATCAGCTTGAGCAGGTGGAAGAAGGCGTAGAAGTACCACTCGGGCTTGATGTGCTCGGGCGTGACCGCGGGATCCGCGGGCTCGCCCATGGCGGCGGGGAAGGCCACGGCCAGCAGGGAGATCACGAGCACGAGGTACAGGAAGACGGCGGCCTCGGACAGCGCGTGGTCCGGGAAGAAGTGGTACGCACCCTTCTTCCTGGTCTCGGCCGCCTCGAAGTCCAGGTCGGCCTGGTTGCCTGGGCGGTGCATGCCGTGCAGGCGCACGAACATCAGGTGGATCAGCACGAAGCCCACCAGGGCCGCGGGCATGATCTGCACGTGCAGGGCGTACATGCGGCTCAAGGTGGCCTGGTTGAAGCTCTCGCCCGCCAGGAAGATCTGCTTGGCGAAGGCCCCGATGAGCGGGATCGAGCCCACTATGTTGGAGGTCACCACGATGGCCCAGTAGCTCACCTGATCGGCCACCAGCGCGTAGCCCGTGAAGGCCAGACCCAGGGTGACGCCCAGCAGGCCCACACCGGCCATCCAGGTGCCCCAGCGGTGCTCCCGGAACGAAGCGGTCACGTAGGTCCGCAGGATGTGCAGGAACAGGAACACCACCATGAAGCTGGCACCCCAGCCGTGCACCGAGCGCAGGAACAGGCCGAAGCGCGCGTCCTGGGTGATGTAGCGGATGCTCTCGAAGGCGGTGTCCGGCTCGGCCCTGTAGTAGAAGGCCAGCAGCAGCCCGGTGACCACCTGCAGACCGAAGAGCAGGCCGACGAGGCCACCCCAGCACCACCACCAGCGCCTGGCCGAGTGGGGCAGGGCTTCGTCCACCTTCTCGTACAGGCCTTGGATATCGACAGGGAAGGCCTTGAGCAGATCGTCCGTCACGCGGCTAGACATCGTTGACTCCAGCTAGGCGAGCTTCACGAAGACCTTGCCGTCGCGCACCGTCACCGGGTAGCGGGGCAG
>CAZEJJ010000263.1:0-7160 GCA_964512185.1 uncultured Enterobacterales bacterium
GGGGTGTGGGCGGGTGTGTGGCGGTGTGGGTGTGTTTGGGGGTGTGGGTGGCGGGGTGTGGGGCGCCTGCTGGTGTGGCGTGCGCGGGCTGGGGGGGGGGGGGGCAGCCGAGGAGCAGGAAGGAGAGCGGGATCAGCCAGCGCATGTGTACTCCGTGATGGGGGATGCGGGTCCAGAGACAGGTGACGGGAGGCTCACGCCCGCGGGCAGAGCCTCCCGGGAGAGAGAGGTCCTAGAAGCAGTGGAGGGAGCCGGGGGAGGAGCCGTCGGTGCACTCCGAGGCGGCCCAGTTGTCGGCGGTGTCACCCACGGTCAGGTCCACCTTCTCGACGCTGTAGCCGTTGCCGGCGTCGAAGGGGAAGCTGAACGAGTCGATGAACGAGACCGCGTTGTCCTCGTACAGGTAGAACGGGTCGCTGACGGCCAGACCCGAGCAGACGGTGGAGTCGTCGGTGACCAGCAGCAGGGTGTCCTTGGGGATCGTGTACTCGCTGGCGTAGTCGGCGTCGAGGATCACCGCGTACTCGCCGGCGCCCAGGACGGTGTCGTAGGGGTCCGAGAAGCCGAAGATGGTGTCCACGGCGTCGCCGTCGTAGACCACGAAGTACAGCAGGTCGATGTCGGTGTGGCCGGAGTTGTACAGCTCCACGAATTCGCCGGTGGACTCGGTCAGGGCGTTGCTCATGATCTCGGTGACGATGAGGCTGCCGTAGTGGTCCGAGATGGTGGGGCCGCTGGCGCTGGCGGAGACGCAGTTTTCGAGGCCCGGGGAGGAGCCGGAGGCGCAGGTGGAGGCCTCCCAGTTGGTGTCGGAGTCCAGGGTGCCGCTCATGAGCACCCGCTCCACGCTCACCGCGTTGCCCGGGTTGGTGGGCCACAGGTAGGCGTCGATGATGTGCGTGCCGTCGGCCTCGTACAGCACCACTTCGTCGCTGACGCTCAGGGCGTTGCCCAGGGTGGTGTCCTCGGTGGTGACCAGCACGACATCGCTGTCGATGGTGTACTCACCGGCGTACTCGACGTCGATCACCAGGGCGAAGCCGCCCGGAGCGAGTTCGGTGGTGCCGCTGTCGTAGGCGGTGAGGGTGTCGATCTGGTCGCCATCGGTGAAGATCAGCCCCGCCAGGTCTACCGTGTCGAAGCCCGCGTTGTAGATCTCCACGAACTCGCCCGTGTCTTCGTCGTCGGCGTTGGCGATGACCTCGTTGATGATGAGCGGGTCGCAGATGCCCGCGGCCGCGCCGTTGAGACGACCCGGGCTGGCGCCGCGCGTGCAGCTGTCGGAGGCCGCCGTCCAGTTGGTCTCCACATCGCCAGCCGCGTAGTCCACCTTCTCCCAGGAGACGGCCTCGCCGTTGTCGCCGGGGAAGGAGAAGCTGTCGATGATGGTGCTGCCATCGGTGTCGTAGAGGGTCACGTGGTCGCTGGTATTGGCCAGGCCGTTGCCCAGGGTCTGGTCGCCGGTGGTGACCAGCAGGATCTCGGTGGGCAGGTAGTAGTCGTAGGCGTAGTCGGGGTCTACCACCAGGGCGTGGGTGTTGGGGCCCAGCAGGGTGGAGCCACCCTGGTAGGCCTGCAGGGTGTCGTCGCTGGCGTTGTCGGCGATGACCAACCCCGCCAGGTCGATGTCGGTGGTGGTGGGGTTGTAGATCTCGATGTACTCGCCGGTGCTCTCGCTGGAGGCGTTGGCCATGATCTCGGTGAGCACCAGATCCACCGGGTCGCCCGACTCGGGGAAGCAGTGCTCGGCGCCGGGGGACATGGAGTCGGTGCACTGGCTGGCGCGCCAGTTGCCCGCCGCGTCGCCGTTGTCCATGGAGTACATCTCCATGGAGACGCCGTCACCCGGATCCGTAGGGTAGCTGAAGGTGGAGATGACCGTGGAGCCGTCGGACTCGTACAGGGTGATCTTGTCGGAGGTGGTGAGGCCGTTGCCCAGGGTGGTGTCGGCGGTGGTGACCACCGTGACGCCGGAGTCGATGCTGTAGACGCCATCGTACTCGGGATCGACCACCACGGCGTACTCGCCGGCCGCCACGGTGGTGGAGCCGCTGTCGAAGGCCGAGATCACGTCGTCGTCGTCGCCGTCGGTGATGACCAGATCCAGCAGATCCACCGCGGCGGTGCCGGCGTTGTAGATCTCGACGAATTCGCCCGTGGACTCGGTGGAGGCGTTGGCCAGCACCTCGGTGATGAGCAGGCTGTAGGCGGACACGCCGTACTCGTCGTGGCCGATGTCGTAGTTGTCGCCCTGTGGGCGGGACTCGCCGTCGATGTCCACCACGATGCCGACGGAGCTGTTGGCGGCGTCCACGGCCGGGGAGGAGGCGGTGAGGTGGAAGTTGCCCTCGGAGCCCGCCACGAACAGCGGATCGCCGGCGATGTCGGAGCCGGCGGCGGAGGCGTCGTTGACGTAGTCGGTGGTGTTGCCCCACACCAGGTTGTAGTCCCAGCTGCCCGAGCAGCCGTAGCAGTTGAAGCCGTAGTAGTTGGAGGTGAGGATGTTGTTGACCACCCGCTCCGTGCCGGTGCCCTCCAGCGCGACGCCGCCGGTCAGGTACGCGGCGGTACCCGAGAAGGCGTTGCCGATCACCGTGTTGAACATGATGGTGCCGGCGCTGTAGCCCGAGACGATGCCGCCGGCGGGGTTGTTGCCCACCAGGTTGTTGGCCACGGTGAGGCTCGACACGGTGCTGAAGCTCATGCCGTACCAGTTGTAGCCCAGGGTGCTGCCCTCTACGTAGACATTGTCGCCCGACACAGCGAGGATGCCGTTCTCGAAGTAGTACGCCGAGATATCGGTGATGGTCGCGCTGCCGCTGGCGATGCCCACGCCGTACTGGGTGCCGTAGCTGGTGCCCTTGCTGACCCAGTCGGGATCGTACAGCGACATATCCGACAGGCTGCCCGCGCTGAGCCCATCGAAGTAGACGGAGCCCACCAGGAAGGTCTCGCCCTGGCCGGCGCCGTCGACGATGACCCCTTCGGCCATGGCCAGGTCTTCGACATAGGTACCGGAGGGCACGTTGACGGTGTCGCCGGAAGAGGCGGCGTCGATGGCGTCCTGGATGGTGGTGAAGGAGAGGTCCAGGTCGACCTGGCTGAAGTCATCCCACTCACCGCCCTCGCCGGGGAAGACCCAGAGGTCGCGGCCCGTGGCCGAGCCGTCGTAGCCGGCACATGAGATGAGAGGGAGGAGGAGGAGCAGGCGTCCGAGCTTCATGGGAATCTCCACGGTGGTTTCAAGCCGACGCAACGTAGGCGGGTGGCGGCGACCCGTCAACGGATTTCGGGCCCCTGCCCCCAGCTTGACCCCAGGCTCCTGATCAAGACGGATCCACGCCTCCCCCCTGTGCAACGCCGCGGCGCGGTCCCCCCGGACTACTCCGCTCCAGCGAGCACCAGCAGTTCGGCGTCCAGCTCCACCCAGAAGGCTCCGCGCAGCTCGCCAGCGGCGAAACCCGTGGCGGCGTCGCCCGGATACAGCTGGCTGATGCGGTCGGCCACGGCGCCCGACGGTTCACCGTGACAGGCCAGGCATACGTCCTGCACGACGATGGGCTCCAGGTACCCGGCCCGCCCCTCGAACAGGGGCATCACGTGGGCCTGGGCGCCCCCTCCGCCGTGCTCCTGCTCCATGGCCAGCAGCGCCCCCTCCATCCACGGCGCCGGGGCGTTGGCTCCGTTGCGCAGCTTGAGGCTGGTGCGGCCCAGCTTCATGCCCTGAGGAGCCAGCTCCTGCGCCAGGGCAGGCGCCAAGGCGCGGCAGACCCCGATGGCGGCCACCGGGTCCTCGGCCAGCTGCTCCTGCAGGGCGGCGGCCAGCTGGGACTTGAGGGGAAGAAGGGCGGCGGCGCCCAGCTTCGTCGCGCGGGTGACCAGGGCCTCGGAGGCCTGCTCCAGCGCCGGCACGGCGTTGGGATCCAGAGAGGCGGCGTGCTCGATGGCCTCGGTGGGCGGCGGTGCTCCGGGAGCGGGGGGGTAGGTGGGCACAGCAGGGTTGGAGCAGTCGCAGCCCAGTGGCAACAGGAGAGCGAGGGGCAGGAACAACATGGGATCTCCTTGCTCTGCCCCCTCTATCCACCATCCCGCCACACGGTCTGGCGAAAAAGGGGGGTTCAGACAGCACCGGTGGCCACGGGTCGGTCGGGATCGGTGATCCAGTGGCTCCAAGAGCCTGCATACAGTCGCGCCATGGGCAGGCCGGCATGCAGCATGGACAGCAGGGCGTGGGCTCCGGTGACGCCGGAGCCGCAGTAGAAGACGGCGCGGGCGGGATCCCGCGTGTCCAGCAGATCGAGCAGCCGCCGCCGCCATAGACCGGGCGGCAAGAAGCGCTCGCGCTCGTCCAGCGCGTCCTTCCAGAAGCAGCTCAGCGAACCGGGGATCCGACCTGCCACCGCATCATAGGGCTCCACCTCGCCGCGGTGGCGCTCCGGGGCGCGCACATCAACCACGGCCACCGAGGGATCTTCGCGCAGCTCCAATAGCTCCTGGACGGTCACGCGCAGCTCCGCCCGTGGCTGCGCACGGAACGCGCCGGGCGCGAGCCTGGCAGCGGGTCCGCGCCGCACCGGCAGGCACTCCGCCTGCCAGGCGGGCCAGCCCCCGTCCAGCACGGAGACGGCGTCATGCCCCAGCCAGCGCAGGACCCACCACGCCCGCGCCGCGAAGGCCCCGGCGGCGTCGTCGTAGGCCACCACCTGGGTGTCGCCGCGGATCCCGAAGCTCGAGAAGGTCTGCTCCAGGGCGGCCACCGGCGGCAGGGGATGGCGTCCGGTGACGCCGGGCTGCGCGGGAGCGGACAGGTGGGCCTCGAGGTCGACGCGCCGAGCGCCGGGCAAGTGCCCCTGCGGATAGGCCCGCGCGCCGTGGCCCTCGTCGTCCAGGCTGTGGCGACAGTCGAGGATGACCAGGCCGGCAGTGCCCAGCCGGCGGGCCAAGACAGCGGGGGAGACGACGGGGGTGAGTGCGTGTTCTGGCATGGGTCGCTCGGGGAGGGGGCGGCGGGTGACCTGCGACGGATTATCATCCCCCGGACCCCGCGCGCCCGGAGCCCCCATGACCCGCCGAGCACTGCTGCTGCTGGTTGGCCTCACCACCTCCGCCTGCCGACCGGCCGACACCGGCGTGAGCGACGCGGCCAGGTGGGAGGCCTGCAATGCCTCCGGCTGCCTGCGGCTGCACGGAGGGGGCTGGTTCGATCTGCTGGACCGCGACGGAGAGATGGTGCTGCAGCACGCCGTGGGACGCCTGCGCCTGGACGACCCGGGCGAGGAGGGCACCGAGCTGACCACCGAGAGCGCGACCCGACGAGTCATCAGCGAGGGCCAGGCGGGACAGCTGCAGCTGCTGGCCTTCCACGACGGCCAGCCCGATCTCTGCTGGACCCTGCGCGCCCATCCCGACGGCTGGTTCGAGGCCGAGCTCGCCTTCACCAACCGCGGCTCCGAGCCCGTCCTGCTGGCCAAGGCCAGCCCGGTGTTGGCGGACGGCCGCGACGACGGCGGCCTGTTCCTGGGCGCCCACCCGTCCAGCCACCGCATCCTGGAGAACGGCTCCTACGCCGCCCTCGACTTCGTGGCGGAGCTGGTGCCCGGCGACGTGGAGCAGAACGAGGGCTACGCCATCGTCATGCCCGGCGCCTTCGAGGGCAGCTCCGTGTCCAGCTGGAACCACGCTGTGCAGGACCTCGACAGTGACAAGGCCTGGGTGGCGGGCGCCCTCAGCTTCGAGCGCACCACGCCGGTGGCGGGCATCTCCTACAAGCCCACCCGCGCCCTGGAAGACGAGCAGGGCCGCACGGGCTTCTCCCATCTGGCCACCGAGGGCGCCTACCTGCCCGACGGCAAGCCGCTCGCTCCTGGAGAGAGCCTGGCCTCGGAGCGCTACTTCTTCTGGACCGGCGCCGACGCGCTGGCGGGCCTGGAGATCTACGCCACCGCCATCGCCGAGAACCTCGAGCTGGTGCCCTGGCACAAGCGCGAGGCGGATCGCCGCGTGCCCAACGGCTGGAACTCCTGGGCCGGCTCGGGCAGCACCGGCGGCTACGGCACCGACATCGACGAGGAGATCATCCTCGAGAACCTGGCCATCATGGCCAGCGAGCTGCGCGACTGGGGCATCGACTGGTTCCAGCTGGATGACGGCTACGAGCCCACCTACGGCGACTGGTGGTGGAACAAAGAGCGCTTCCCCCACGGCCCCGCCTGGCTCACCGAGCAGATCCGCGACGCCGGGCTCATCCCGGGCCTGTGGATGGCTCCTTTCCAGGTGTACCCGGATGCACCTGCACTACGACGGCGGCCTGGACGGCTTCGAGGAGAGCTGGGATCTGCTGGGCCTGTTCCACTGGGGCTTCAACGTGGACCAGACCACCAGCCCCTACACGCCCATCGAGGACGACGCGGCGGACCGCCTGCACGAGCTGGATCTGGAGGCGCTGGGCATCGATGGCCCCCGGCTGGCCTACGAGTTCTGGACCGGGGAGCTCCTGGGCACGGTGGAGGGCACCGCCAGCTTCTCCATCCCCAACCACACGGGCCAGATCCTGGCCCTGCGCGAGCCCCAGGGCGTGCCCCAGTTCCTCGGCTGGAACAGGCAGATCACCATGGGGGGCACGCTGCTGCAGGCGGCGCACTGGGACGAGGGCTCAGGCGCGCTTACCCTGGCCTTCCACGCCGCGGCTCCCAGTGAATTCGCCCCGTTCACCTACGAGATCGCGGTGTGTGTGCCGGAGGGGTACAGCTTCGTCGAGGCTAGCGGTGAGGGCCTGTCGGAGCTGGCCGGTGAGCAGGAAGGAGAGCTGCTCACCGTGCGCTTCGTGCCGGAGCAGACCGGGGGCGTGGAGCTTTCGCTGAGGTTCTGACCGATGAAGGTTCCAGGATGTTATCATTAGCATTAATAAATGCTAATGATAACATCCTGGAACCTGATCCTTTGATCCTTCAGTCCACCCGCTCGGCCTCCATCTCGCCGTCGATGGTGTACCAGTCGCTGACCTCGTGCAGCTCCAGCACCATGTGGCCGCTCGACACGCTGCCGTCGAGGCCCACCGGCCACAGCTCGCTGCCGCTCCCGTGGCCGTAGAGGTCCAGCAGCCAGGTGCCGCTGAAGGAGCCGCCACTCACCTCGCCCTCGATGTCGCCGTCCACCGCCCA
>CAZEJJ010000264.1:0-6855 GCA_964512185.1 uncultured Enterobacterales bacterium
GATGGTCCCGATGTTCACGTGCGGCTTCGTACGCTCGAACTTCTGCTTGGCCATGACTGTGCTCCTCGAAGGCTTGCCCTCATGCTCCTCGCACGCGGGCGACGATCTTTTCGGCCACCGGCGCCGGGACGACTTCGTAGTGGTCGAAGTGCATGGTGAATGTAGCGCGCCCCTGGGTAACCGATCGGAGATCGGTTGCATACCCGAACATGGACGCCAAGGGAACAAAGGCGCAGATGACCTGAACCCGGCCCCTTGTCTCGAGCTCGGCGATGTTGCCTCGCCGGCCGGAGATGTCTGCCACCACGGCCCCCATGTAGCTGAGGGGGGTGGTGATCTCTACTCGCATCACGGGCTCCAGCACCACAGGCTCGGCCCTGGTGGCCGCGTCCTGCAGAGCCATGGAACCAGCGACCCTGAAGGCCATCTCGGAAGAGTCCACCTCGTGGTAGGTCCCGTCCAACAGCGTGGCCTTGACATCGACGACGGGGAATGCCGCCAGCACGCCGCGGTCGAGCGCACCCTTGATGCCGCGACCCACGTGCTTGATGAACTCCTTGGGGATGGCGCCGCCGCTGATCCGATCTTCGAACACGAAGCCGGAGCCGGACTCGCCAGGCTGGATCTCGATGATGGCGTGGCCATACTGGCCGCGTCCACCCGTCTGTCGCTTGAAGCGACCCACGCCGCGCGCCTTCTTCAAGAAGGTCTCACGGTAGGCCACCTCTGGCTTGCCGAAGCGGGCGTTGACCTTGAACTCCCGCAGCAGGCGATCCTGGATGATCTCCAGGTGCAGCTCGCCCATACCGCTCAAGATGACCTGGCCGGTCTCCTCGTCGGTCTTGACCTTGAAGGTGGGGTCTTCCACCGCCAGTTTGCCCAGCGCAGAGGCGAGCTTCTCCTCGTCCAGCTTGGTCTGGGGCTCGATGGCCACCGAGATGACCGGATCGGGGAAGTCCATGGACTGCAGCAGGACCTGGTCGCGGGGGTCGCAGAGGGTCTCACCGGTGACCAGGCCGCGCACCCCGGGCAGGGCGGCGATGTCGCCCGCGGAGATCTCCTGGATGTCCTCGCGCTTGTTGGCGTGCATGCGCAGGATGCGGCCCACGCGCACGCGCTTGTTGGTGCGCGGGTTGACCAGCATGGTGCCCTTGCTCGCCCTGCCCGAGTAGACGCGCAGGTAGGTGAGGGTGCCCACGAAGGGATCGGTGGAGATCTTGTAGACCAGCGCCGAGAAGGGTTCGCTGCGACAGGCGGAGCGCAGGATTGGTTTCCCGGAGCCCTCGGGATCGATGCCCTGGATGGCGGGCAGATCGGAGGGGGCCGGGAGCAGCTCCACCACCGCATCCAGCAGTGGCTGCACACCCTTGTTCTTGAAGGCGCTGCCGCAGAACACGGGCACGATGCGCTCGGCGATGACCGCCTTGCGCGCCGCCGCCAGGATCTCCTCGGGATCGAGCTGGGCACCGTCGAGGTAGCGTTGCAGCAGCTCGTCGGACTCCTCGGCGACAGCCTCGATCAGCTCCTGGCGGGCGAACTCCGCTCGCTCCAGCATGTCCTCGGGCACGGGCATCAGCTCGAACTGCGCGCCCAGGGAGTCATCGTCGTAGACCAGCGCCCGCATGCGCACCAGGTCCACCACACCGCGGTGCTGCTCCTCGGCGCCCAGAGGAAGCTGGAATACCACGGCGTTGGCACCCAGCCTGTCGCGGATGGTGGCCACGGCGACCTCGAAGTCGGCCCCGCGGCGATCCATCTTGTTCACGAAGGCGATGCGCGGCACGTGGTAGCGCTCGGCCTGCTTCCACACGGTCTCGGACTGGGGCTGCACGCCTTCGACCGCCGTGAAGATGGCCACCGCGCCGTCTAGCACCCGCAGGCAGCGCTCCACCTCGACGGTGAAGTCCACGTGCCCGGGAGTGTCGATCAGGTTGATCTGGTGATCCCGCCAGAAGCAGGTGGTGGCCGCCGAGGTGATTGTGATCCCGCGCTCCTGCTCCTGCTCCATCCAGTCCATGGTGGCGGTGCCGTCGTGCACCTCGCCCATGCGATGGGACACACCCGTGTAGTACAGCACCCGCTCCGTGAGCGTGGTCTTGCCGGCATCGATGTGGGCCATGATGCCGATATTGCGGATGCGTTCGAGGGACATGACGGGATGGGCCCGCGGGGGCGGGCACCAGGCTTCGCGGGGGAGCCTGGAGAGAGGGTTCGAAGTCAGGAGAAGTCCACGCGACCGCCACATCCCCGGGAACCTGGTCAGGGGTCCTGTGTGCGAGGGGGTGTCGGGTGGGTGCTCCCTATGTGAGCCCGGAGGGGCGGGACGGACCGGCTGCCTGTGCAGGCCGGCGGATTACCAGCGGTAGTGGGCGAAGGCCTTGTTTGCTTCGGCCATGCGGTGGGTGTCTTCCTTCTTCTTCACGGTGGTGCCGCGGTTGTGGGAAGCCTCGATGAGCTCGAGGGCCAGACGCTCCTGCATGGGCTTGCCGCCGCGGGAGCGGGCGAAGCGGATGATCCAGCGCATGCCCAGGGCCACGCGACGATCGGCGCGCACCTCGATGGGCACCTGGTAGGTGGAGCCACCGACACGGCGGGACTTGACCTCCACCATGGGCATGACGTTGTCGAGCGCCCGGCGGAACACCTTGACGGGATCTTCGCGGGTGCGATCCTGGATGATGTCGAAGGCGCCGTAGACGATCTTCTCGGCAGTGGACTTCTTGCCGCTGAGCATGATCTTGTTCATGAGGCGCGTCACCATCGGATCACCGTACTTGGGATCCGGCAGGGGCTCGCGCTTGGGGACTTCGCGACGACGGGGCATGCTAGCTCCTGGTCTCTACTTCTTGGGGCGCTTGACGCCGTACTTGCTGCGGGCCTTGTTGCGCTTCTCTTCGGGGCGGGGGCCTTCGGCGCCGTCGGCGTCGAGGGTCCCGCGGATGACGTGGTAGCGCACGCCGGGCAGATCCTTGACGCGGCCACCGCGGATGAGCACGGTGGAATGCTCCTGCAGGTTGTGGCCCTCGCCGGGGATGTAGGTGGTGACTTCGAGGCCGTTGGTCAGGCGCACACGGGCCACCTTGCGAAGCGCGGAGTTGGGCTTCTTGGGGGTGGTGGTGTACACGCGCGTGCAGACGCCGCGCTTCTGGGGGCAGGCCTTGAGGGCCGGACAGTTCGTCTTGTGACGGACTTTCTTGCGGCCCTTGCGGACGAGCTGGTTGATGGTGGGCACTGTCGTCTCCGAAATCGAAGGATGCAGGGGGTGCAGAAAGCAGGCGTACGACACGCCTACCGGAGGCACCTCCCCCGCGGCCCGGGCCTTCTATATGTGGGTGGGGGGCTTGTCAACCTCAGGAAGCCAGACAAGGAAGACCCCGCCATCAGGGCGGGGTCCTGGGGCACCCGGCGCCGGAGATCAGGCGTCGGGCCGCAGCGCCGGAGCCGGGGCGGGCGACGACGGCAGATCACGCAGATCGCTCGCGCTGGCCAGCCCATCGTCGTCGCCCAGCGTGGTCTGGTCCTCGGTGACCATGCCCAGCTGCTGGTAGGCGGCGAAGCCGGTGCCGGCGGGGATGAGCCGACCCATGATGACGTTCTCCTTGAGGCCGCGCAGGCTGTCCATGCGCCCATTGATGGACGCCTCGGTGAGCACGCGCGTGGTCTCCTGGAACGAGGCCGCCGAGATGAAAGAGTCGGTGGAGAGGCTGGCCTTGGTGATGCCCAGCAACAGGTTGCCGGCCTGGGCCGCCCGACCGCCCATGGCGGAGACGTTGCGGTTGGCTTCCTCGAAGCGGTGCTTCTCCACCTGCTCGTCCACCAGGAACTCGGTGTCGCCCACCGAGCTGATCTTCACGCGCCGCAGCATCTGCCGCACGATGACCTCGATGTGCTTGTCGTTGATCTTGACGCCCTGCAGGCGGTAGACCTCCTGCACCTCGTCCACCAGGTAGGCCGCCAGGGCGTCTTCGCCTGAGATCTTGAGGATGTCGTGGGGGTTGACCGAGCCGTCCATGAGCGCATCGCCGGCGCGGACGTAGTCGCCCTCGTTCACGGTGATGTTCTTGCCCTTGGGGATGAGGTATTCCTGCGGATCCGCCTCTTCCGGGCTGACGATGATGCGCCGCTTGCCCTTGGTGTCCTTGCCGAAGGTGACCATCCCGTCGATCTCGGTGATGATCGCCACCTCCTTGGGCTTGCGGGCCTCGAACAGCTCGGCCACGCGGGGCAGACCGCCGGTGATGTCCTTGGTCTTGGTGGTCTCGCGCGGGATCTTGGCCACCACGTCACCGTGCTGGATGTCGTCGCCCTCTTCCACCATGATGTTGGCGCCCACAGGCAGGAAGTAGCGGGTCCTCACCTTGCGGCTCTCCGGCTCTCGCAGCACGATGCGAGGCTTGAGGTCCGTGTCCTTGAAGTCGGTGACCACCATGCGGGAGCGACCGGTGATCTCGTCCACCTGCCGGGACATGGAGCGGCCGTCTTCCAGGTCTTCGTACTTCACCACACCCTCGGTGTTGGCCATGATGGGGGTGGTGAAAGGATCCCACTCGGCGATCTTGCTGCGGGAGGCGACGCGCTCGCCGTCCTTGACCAGCACGGTGGCGCCGTAGGGGATACCGTAGCGCTCGCGCTCGCGACCCTTCTCGTCCACCACCGCGATCTCGCCGTTGCGGCTCATGGCGATGATGGACTTGTGGCGGTCGTTCACTGTGGAGAGCGCTTCGCTGTAGCGCACCACGCCGCTGGTCTTGAGCTCCAGGCTGGACTGGGTGACCTTGGACGAGGCCGCACCACCGATGTGGAAGGTGCGCATGGTGAGCTGGGTGCCGGGCTCACCGATGGACTGGGCAGCGATGACGCCGATAGCCTCGCCCACATTGACCAGCTCGCCTCGAGCCAGGTCGCGGCCGTAGCACATGGCGCAGACACCCCAGCGCATCTCGCAGGAGAGCACCGAGCGGATCTTGACGCGCTCCACACCCGCCTGGACGATGCGCTCCACCTTGTCCTCGTCCAGATCTTCGTTGCGGCTGACGAGCACCTCGTCGCTGTATGGATCCAGGATGTCCTCGGCGGCCACGCGGCCCAGGACGCGCTCGCCCAGGTGCTGGATGATCTCGCCGCCCTCGATGAGGCTGGTGACGTCCATGCCCTCGTGGGAGCCGCAGTCCTTGGCGGTGATGATGGTGTCCTGCACCACGTCCACCAGGCGCCGGGTGAGGTAGCCGGAGTTGGCGGTCTTGAGCGCCGTGTCCGCCAGGCCCTTGCGCGCGCCATGAGTGGAGATGAAGTACTGCAGGACCGACAGGCCCTCGCGGAAGTTGGCGGTGATGGGGGTCTCGATGATCTCGCCCGAGGGCTTGGCCATCAGGCCGCGCATACCGGCCAGCTGCCGGACCTGCGTGGCGGAACCACGGGCCCCAGAGTCGACCATCATGTGGATGGAGTTGAAGGAGGGCTGCGTCTCGATGTGGCCATCGTCGGCCAGCACATCTTCGACGCTGATCTCGCCCAGCAGCTCCTTGGAGATCTCGTCGGTGACGCCCGACCAGAGGTCGACCACCTTGTTGTACTTCTCGCCGACGGTGATGAGGCCGTCCTGGTACTGGTTCTCGATCTCGCGGATCTCGTCGTTGGCCGCGGCCAGAATGGCCGGCTTGCGCACCGGGATGTGCATGTCGTCGATGCAGATGGACACGCCGGCCTGGGTGGCCATGCTGAAGCCCAGCTTCATCAAGTGGTCGGCCAGCAGCACGGTCTTCTTGGGACCGGCCAGGCGGTAGCAGCGGTCGATGAGATCACCCAAGGCGCGCTTCTTGAGCACCTGGTTGACGGTGGAGAAGGGCAGCTCGCTGGGCACGATCTCGTAGAAGAGTACGCGACCCACGGTGGTCTCCACCAGCTCGCCCTTGCCCTCGACCACGTTGGCATCGGCGTCGGCGCACAGCACCGGCACGCGGCCCTGGTAGCCAAAGAAGCCCGCGGGGCACACCACCATGACCAGGTCGTCGCCGTGCATCTCGCGCAGCTGGGCCACGGCCTTGCGCAGCACCTCGAGGCGGCGGGCGCTGTTGAAGCGCGCGTCCAGCAGGAACTCGCCGTCCTTCATGGGCACCCGCGGGTGCACCACGCCCACCGCGCGCACGTTGCCGCGCAGCTTGGGAAGCACGAGGCTCTGCAGGATGTAGTCGCCTGCGTCGGTGGTCTTGACGCCCTTGGCGGGCTTGCCCTTGTCGTTCAGGGGCTTGAGCTTGGGCAGCTTCTTGCCTGCTTCGACGTAGGTGGCGGCGAAGCGATAGCTGGGCTTCTGGCCGTCGGCGAAGGGCAGCATCTCGCCACCGCGATGCCAGAGGTCCACCACGGCCACGGCGTCCTCGACCTCCTGGATCGAGGCGGCATCGGTGGTGGAGGCGATGTCGCCGCCCATGGAAGCCACCTCGCCGATGGAGCCGCCGGCCTCGGTCTTCCACACATGGCCGCGGTACAGGTGCCATGTCTCAGCCTGCTCGGGACGGTCCACCCCGATGACCAGGTGGATGTCTCCCAGCTCGGGCACGGCCATGGGGATGCGCTGCTCCAGCGGCTCCGCCGGGATGCGCACCGAGATGGTGGCGTGCAGGTCGCACTCGCCGCCGTCGTAGGCCGCCACCACCTCGCCGGGGTTGGAGAAGGTGCGGCCCGAACCGCGGGCGAACTTGCGCTCGCGGGTCATGTAGTAGGCGCCCAGCACGATGTCCTGGCTGGGCTGGATGATGGGCTTGCCGTGTGCCGGGCTCAGGATGTTGTTGGTGGACATCATGAGCACGCGGGCCTCGATCTGGGCCTCGATGCTCAGGGGCACGTGCACGGCCATCT
>CAZEJJ010000265.1:0-6826 GCA_964512185.1 uncultured Enterobacterales bacterium
TGAGCGCCAGGGTGGGGACTTACTCACGCAGATCGGGCTTCTTCCGTGAGTAAGCTCGGGGGGTGAGCGCCAGGGTGGGGACTTGCTCACGCAGATCGGGCTTCTTCCGTGAGTAAGCTCGGGGGGTGAGCGCCAGGGTGGGGACTTGCTCACGCAGATCGGGCTTCTTCCGTGAGTAAGCTCGGGCAGTGAGCGCCATGGTGGGGACCTACTCACGCAGGCCGGTCCCGGCCTCGGCCATCAGCTCCCGGAGCAGCTCAGCTCGTTTCGGCTGGGAACCGTGCACCCACACATGCAGGTTGGGGATGGAGCCCAAGCAGGCGTAGCCCTTCTCCTCCAGGAAGCCAGCACAGAGCCGCCGGGTGTCTTCCACCAGCACCGCGGGTTGCTGGCTCTCCAGGGTGCGCGCGGCCCCTTGCAGAGCGGGGAGCTGCGCCCCCTCCACGTCCAGGTGCAGCAAGGAGAGATCCTCGATGGCCAGCGAGTCGATGGTCAGGCAGCTCACTCGTTGGCGCGCGGTCCCCGCCGGCAACAGGGTACAGCTACCGCCCATGTGCAGGCCCCGGGCATCCTGGGTTGCGATGCTGGCCACGCCGCGCTGGTGGGCCAGGGCGGCGTGGAAGAGGAGCACGTTGTCCAGCCTGTTCAGCTCCACACAAGTGCGGGCCAGCACGTAGCTCTCGAGCACCGGCTCGAAGGCATGGAGCATGCCCTCGCAGGCCCGCGAGAACGCCGGCAGCATGTCGCCGAAGAAGCTGCCGGCGTGCAGCATGCTGCCCCCGTGTTGGCGCAGGAACGCGGTCACCAGGCGGTGGGTGTGCGGCTCGTAGAGCTGGCCGGACAGGAAGGCCCGCACGGCGTCGCGGTGCAGGGCGTAGCGCGGGAGCAGGTGGTGGTCGCCGTCGAGCGTCATGCGCAGGTAGGGGACAGTGTAGGTGCCCTCGACGGGCTCGGGCTCGCCAGCGCTGGTTTCACGCTTCATCGAAGATCTCAACCTGAGTCCACGGGCCGCTCCAGCACCAGGCACTGCGCCAGGATGCGGCCGTTGGCGAGGAAGAGCTCTCCCGCCTCCGCTCTCGCACGCACCCTGGGCGCGGAGAAACCCGGCAGGCCGTACAGCTCGGCGAGGAGACCCTGGACCAGCCGAAACGGAGCGGCGGCCAGCAGCTCCGGGATCGGGACATTGAAGCTGCCGGGGGCGCGGTCCTTCGAGGTGAATGGCCGCAAGGACAGGTCGAGATCCACTGTCAGGACGAAGTGCCCCCCGGGCCGCAGCGCGTCCCACGCGGCGCGCATGAGCCTTGCTCTCTCCTGTGCGGAGGGCAGGTGCTCCACCACGGACAGGCAGTACACCAGGTCGAAGCCGTCGAGGGCCAGGCCGGGATCCCCAGGGTGCCCCTCCACGTGGCGGACCTCGGCGCCGTGCATTCGTGCCAGCTGTTCCAGCAGGACTCCGGGCTCCTGGCCGGACTTGCCCGGATCCAGGACCGTCACCTCGAGCTTGTTCCTGGCCAGCGTGACAGCGAAGCCCGACAGGCCCCCTCCGATGTCCAGGGCCCGCATCCCAGGCTGTGACGGGATGGCGTGGAAGGCCCAGGGATACTCCCAGATCCGGGTGGCGCAGTTGTAGGGGTACAGGGCGAAAGGGCCGTGGTAGGGAGCGCCGGTGGCTCCGTTCCAGCAGGCGAAGTGGGCCGGCAGGTGGGAGCGCGCGATCAAGGCGCACGCTCCACGGCCAGCACGGAGAGTAGCGTCCCCTGTTCAGTGCGGAACCCGCTCCGGTCGCCCACTTCCTCGGGCTCCATCGCCGCTCGCGGCGCGGCGCGCCAGCCAGGCGGTGGAGCAGCGTCCTCGCCCAGGGTCACCGACCAGGCCAGGACCAGGCGGCCACCTGGAGCGAGCCAGTGGGCCACCCTGTCGAGCTCCTCTTCCGCGGGCAGCGGGCCATAGGGATCGAGGCGAAAAGCGAGCGTGAAGGCGCCAGCCCCGCGGCCTTCTGGGGCCGAGTCGAGACAGACCACCGCTGCCCCGCGCGCACTGTTGAGCACCTGCAAGGCCGTATGGTGGCTTCCAAAAAGGCAGGCGCGGGCGCCAAGAGCCTCGAGCAGCCATGCCAGCCCGGGCAGGGTGGGCGGCGCCACGATGGCGTTGCGGCCTGGGAGCGCACCAGCGAGGATGATCGCCCAGGGGATGGCCAGGGTCCAGCCGGCCAGCTGGCCCGGCGAGGGGCCGTACGGTGAGAAGGCACCGTGGCAAGGGACGCCGTATCGCACGTTCAGCTCGGCGAGCTGCCTCGGGAGATAGGGCGGGACGATCACGACAGCGGCTCCCTCACCAGCGCACTCCCAGGTCTCCGCTGCGGGCGGGGATGATGCTGAAGGTCTGCCAGGGATGGCCGATTCCGAGACGGAGCCGGTGCTGTACCTTGCGTTCGGAGATGAAGACCAGCTCGGGCGCCGAGACCACGGCATCGGGCCTGGGCTCGCGGAAGGGATTCACGCCCACCACAAGCTGGTCACCGGTGTCCAGGATCCCCCGGCACCAGCCGCCCAGCTCGACGCTCCAGCCGACCTGTGCGATGAGCCTTCCTCGCCCGGGCTCGCAGGCGATCATCCCACCATCCGTCTCGACAGGGCTGTGGACCTGTCGCAGGGGCACGCCTGCGTATCGGTCCCAGACTACCTCGGCCGGGGCAGGCCGGACCCGCCAGACGGACCCGTACCCGGTGCCGCCGTGGCAGCTCATGAACAGCGCACCATGCGGGCCGGAGCACAGGTTGTTCGGGTGGCGTAGGTGGCCATCGCCGCGGTCGAAGTCGGGGACCACAGAACCCGCTTCGAGATCGAGGGCCAGGATCTGGCCCGGGTAGGTGGAGACCACCAACACCCGGCCATCATGGAGCGCCAGGTCGTGCAGATCCTCGAAGTGCCCGCTGGTGTAGATCCGCTGGATGGCGACGCTCTGCGGGTCGAGCTGCATGACTCGATGGTGGCTCGCCAGGAGCAGCGATCCATCGCCAAGCCTCAACATTCCTCTGGCGTAGCCGCCCTTCCACGGGCTCGGGCCGCGCAGGTGGCGGATCGCGAGCAGGGAAGGAGGATCCAGGCGCACCAGGGCGAGCGCACCTTCCCCCGACATCCTCCCAGAGGGCTCCAGCGAGACCAGGCACGCGCTCATCAACGCCTCCCGATGGCCGCCTCGATGGCCCGGACCCCGGCCTCTCCACCCCCTGCCGGCTGCGGCTCTCGGCGCCCCTCGGCGATCAAGGCCAGCGCGCGGCGCGCGATGGCTGTGGGTGGTGCCGGCCCGTGGCACGCCTCCACCAGGCCCAGGCGATGCAGCACGTGCATCTCCTGGTCGGCCGACCAGGGGGGCCTTTGCCTGCAGCGGAAGATCGTGCCGTTGGTCAGCGACAGCACCGGTGTGCCCGCCACCAGCGCCTTCTGGATGGTGCCCATGCCGTGGTGGGCGATCAGCAGCGCCGAGGAGGACAGCAGACCTACGAACTCGTCGCTCGAGACCCACGCTCGCCGTTCCACGAAGCTCGGGACCTGCAGCTCCAGGGTGCCCAGCAGCACCCAGCTCAGCTCGGGGCGCCGCTGTGCGACCAGCTCGATGGCCGGCCCCACCGCGTCGCTCCAGACCGGACCTCTGGCGGCCGTGGCCGGATCCCGCTTCTGGCCCAGGTAGAGCACCACGGTGTCCTGTGCAGGCCGGCCCGCTTCACCGCCCCCCATCCAGCCCGCCGGGAAGCTGCGTAGCTGCAGATGGCGCGCCACCTCGAAGGGCCCTCCATTCTCGACGAGCCCCCCTTCCCATACCTCGGGCGGGAGCAGCGCGACGATCTGGTCCAGGCGCACGCTCAGCGTCCCCAGGGACGGGGCCCAGGGCATCCAGCTCGTCTCGATGGCAGCCACCCAGCCCGGGTAGGTCACCAGCTCTGCCAGGTAGGGCGCACAGGTGAGCGAGCTGGCCAGCGCCACGACTGCGGGCCTCTCATCCTCGGCTGCCTGGGCCAGGTGGGCAGGATCGCGCAGCAGGCGGGCCTCTCCGGCGGCCTCGCCCAACAGCTCCGCGTTGCGCTCGCTGTCGGCCCAGGCCACCACCTGGTGCCCGCGCGCCACCGCCGCGCGGGCCACCGCGCAGGCCAGGCTCGTCTCCCCCGGTCCTGCTCCCGCCGCCGCGATGTACCAGGTGGAGGCGCTCACGGCCGCAGCTCCGGGGGGCTGGCACGGCGGGTGGGAGCGAGCGGAGCGAGCGCCTGGATCAGCCGCACCGCGCGCGCCGCGCCGCCGCCCTGCGGGCGGGGACGAGCCTGCTGCAGCAGCTCCGCGATCAGCCGGCGATAGCTGGCGGCGGTGAGCGATCCTGGAGCCAGCTCCAGCTTGTCGGCCAAGAAGTGCGCCTGGCACCAGCGATCCCCACCGGTGCCCGATCCGCCCCGGAAGGCAGCCCCGTCGGACACCGCCAGCACGGCGGCTCCCGCGGCGAGGGCTGAACCTACGATATCGGCTCCGTCGTGGCAGATCACCAGGTCGGAGGCCTCGATGGCTGCGTGCAGGTCCCGGGGAACGAGGGGCTCCGCCACGTCGACCCAGTCGGGGATCGCCATCCCTTCCAGCTCCTTGACGCAGCGCACGGCCAGCGGGTGCTGGGTGCGCAGCTCGCCGAGTGCCTCGAAGATGCGGCCGGCGATGATCGAGTGCCAGGCCTTCCTGGAGCTCATGTGAACGAGGATCCGCCTGGGATCTCGCGCTGGCCAGCCCGCTGAGCTCGTCGCGGGCAGCGGGCCCACGCAGCGGACCCGGCGCCGTGTCTCGTCGTCCAGCCGGAAGATCTCCTGCTCCAGGCCCAGCTCGAAGACCTCCTGCGGCAAGGTGTCGAGCACCAGGGAGATCCCCTCGTGGCCCTCCAGGTGAGGCAACCACTCGGGCCAGGTGTGCTCCAGCGTCGCCAGCGGTGTGCCCGGTGCCAGCCGTGGCAGGCGCGCCAGCAGCTCGCGGCAGCCGATGGAGGAGGAGAGCACGAGGCGATCGCAGCCCGCGCCGATGGCGCGGTCCAGGTCCCCGGCTCCGATCAGCTCCACCGGCCAGGATCCCTCCAGGATGCGCGCGTTGGCCTCGGTGTCGGTGAACACCCGCGGCTGGTGTCCCGCCTCGACGGCCGCCCGCGCCAAGTGAGCCGCCAGCGCGGCCTCGCCCCGGGCCGTGATGCCCTGGGCGATGACGATCCAGGATTGACCCCCGTTCGCTGGCGTGGCGATGCCTTCGGCCGCCGACACCTCCCGCATCAGCCGCTCCCACCGCTCCGCGAAGGCCTCCCAGCTCCGGCTGGCAGCGAAGGCGCGGGCCCGGGCAGCCCAGCCCCCGTCGTCCAGTACCTGTCCAACGGCCTCCACCCAGGCCTGCGCTGAGTAGTCGGCCCGCTCCGGTTCCACCATGCGGGCCACCTGGCCGTACTCGCTGGCAAAGCAGTCCACGGGTGCCAGCACCGGCGGGACGCCGGCGGCGCAGCACTCCAGCACGGACAGGGAGAGCAGCTCGCTGTGGGGGATCACCGGGTCCAGCGGGTAGAGCAGCGCCAGGGACCGGGCCCGCAGCGCCGCGAGCGCCTCCAGTCTGAGGGGGCCGTGCACCACCACGCCGGGCTGGTCCACCAGGGGCGCGATGGCCCGCAGGCGCTGCCCCAGCAGGTCGGTGCGGCCCCCGTGGCGGCGGATCACGGCGCGCAGGTCGTAGGCGATGGACAGGGGTTTTCCGAAGGTCCTCCACAGCTCGGGCCACATGGCCAGCAGCCGGTGCAGGCCGCGGTCGGGGCTGGAGGCGTACAGGAAGCGGTCGCCGCCACAGGCGGGCTCAGCGGGCAGCTCCACGCCGGCGGGCACCTGCTCGACGCGTATCCCCGGCAGCCGCGCACTGAGCAGGCCCGCGTGGTAGCCGGACACCGCCACCACGGCGTCCCAGGCGCCCACAGCGGGCCACTGGGCAGCGTGGGACCAGGCGATGCGCCGCCGGGCGTCGGTGTCGGCATTCAGCGGCGACTGCACGCCGATGGCCAGATCCACCTCGCCCACCACCTGCTCCGGCTGCACGAAGCGCACGCCCCGCCAGGATCCCGTGGCCCCTCCGCCGCGCAGGGACACGCGGTGGCCTCGCGCGGCCATCAGCGCAGCCAGGCGCAGGGCGAAGCGCTCCGTGCCGCCCATCATCTTGTCGGGATCGCGCGGGTCGAGGGGCGCCCAGTCGGGCGCCACGCCCACTTCAAGATGGAGCCGGATCCATGTCACGCCGGGGTCCGTCCAGGGGCAGGGTTCAGCTGTTGTCCACGAAGATGCTGGCGATCTCGTTCATGTTCTTCCACTCCCGGTTGGCCGCCGGGCTGATGAGATTGTTGATGGAGTTCACGAAGGCGCCCAGGGTGGTGGCGCTGTCGTCGTCGATCTCCCGCTCGGGGATGTGGGTGTACCAGGCGTTGGTGATGTTGGGCTGGTAGCTGTCCATCAGCTGGTAGGTGGTCCACACCTGGGTCAGCGCGGCGTTCATGTCCTCCACGGTCAGCACGCCGCTGGACCCTTCGTCCGCGGTGCGTCCAAGAGCGAGCCCCGGCAGGTCCAGCTTGCCAGGGGCGGGGATCATGATGATGGAGCCCAGGTTGTCGTAGGTGGGGCTCTGCCGCGTGTTCTTGTCGGCCATGTCGAACCAGTACGAAGAGACCTCCACGAAGAAGGGCCGGCAGCGCATGGTGGCGATCTCTGAAGTGAGCGGCCCCGGAGCCTGGCCCTTGGGGTAGAGCTTGTCGATCTCGTCGGCCGAGAAGCCGTAGGGCC
>CAZEJJ010000266.1:0-6668 GCA_964512185.1 uncultured Enterobacterales bacterium
GGCCGAGGTATCTGGCCGCCCAGCAGGGTGGGCAGGTACTTCTGGGCACGGGCACCAGACAGCTAGAAGAACCCCAGCTCCAGGCGCGTGGCCTCGGGCAGGGCCTTGGGATCCCAGGGCGGATCCCAGACGATGCTCACGCCGCTACGCAGCACGCCTTCGGTCTCGCGCAGCGCCCGCTCGGCGGACTCCACGATGAGCGGACCCATCATGCAGGCGGGGGAGGTGAGGGTCAGGTCCACCTCCACGCGGCCCTCAGCGGCGATGCGGATGGCGTAGACCAGGCCCAGGTCGAAGATGTTGACCGGGATCTCGGGATCGTAGACCTCGCGCAGGGCGGCCACCAGGCGGGCGTGCAGCGCCTGGTCGGCCTCGGACAGCGACGGGCCGGGCTGCTCTACCTGGGGCGGAGTGGGAGGAGCCTCCGGGGGCTCGGTGGTGGCGGCGAGGGCGGAGGCTCGTGGCTCGCTGCATCGATCCCGCCAGACCTCCCCCTGGAGCTCCGCGCCGAGGGCGCGATCGCGCACCCGTCGAGCCAGCTTTCTGAGGCCTCTGCGCATGGCCTACTCCGTGGTCACGAGGTTCTCTTCGCCGTGGAGCGCCGCCCTCAAGGCGTGCCAGGCCAGGGCCGCGCACTTCACCCGGGAGGGGAACCGAGCGACACCCTGGAGCACCACGAGCTTCCCCAGGCCCTCGGCGTCGGAGCGCGCGCCGGTGACCAGGGCCAGCACACCGTCTGCCAGGGCCTCGGCCTCGGCGACGCTGCTGCCTTCCACCGCCTCGGTCATCAGGCTGGCGGAGGCGGTGCTGATGGCGCAGCCCTGCCCGTCGAAGCGCACACAGCTGACGATGTCGTCCAGCAGCTGCACGCTGACCTCGATCTCGTCCCCGCAGAGCGGGTTGTAGCCCTTGGCGCAGTGGGTGGCGTCGCAGCGACAGCCCTTGTTCCGGGGCCGCTTGGCGTGGTCGAGGATGACCTCCTGGTACAGATCGTCGCCTATCATCGGAACACCCTGGTGGCGTGCTGGAGGGCTTCGACCAGGCGATCGGCCTCCTCACGCGTGTTGTAGAGGCCAAAGGAAGCCCGCGTGGTGGCGGACAGACCGAAGTGGCGCACGGCGGGTTGAGCGCAGTGGTGACCGCTGCGCACGGCCACGCCGGCGCGATCCAGCAGGGTGCCAAGGTCGTGGGGATGCACGTCATCCACCACGAAGGAGATCACCGGTCCCTTGCGCGGCGCCGTGCCCACGATGCGCAGGCCCGGCACGCGCTGCAGCTTCTCGCTGGCGTAGGCCAGCAGATCCGCCTCGTGGGCGGCCAGAGCAGTGCGATCGAGATCCAGCAGGAAGCGGGCGGCCATGCCCAGCCCGATGACCCCCTCGATGTTGGGGGTGCCCGCCTCGAAGCGCGCGGGCGGCTTCTGGAACACAGTGCGCTCGAAGCTCACCGAGAGGATCATGTCGCCGCCACCCTGCCAGGGAGGCATCTGGGACAGCAGCTCGTAGCGGCCCCAGAGCACGCCCACACCGCTGGGTCCGTACATCTTGTGGCTGGACAGCACGTAGAAGTCCGCGCCCAGGCTCTGCAGATCCACCGGCTCGTGGGCGACGGCCTGGGCGCCGTCCACCAGGACCAGGGCTCCGGCCTGGTGGGCACGGCGAGCGATCTCCTCCACCGGGTTGATGGTGCCCAGCGCGTTGGAGACCTGGGCCACCGAGACCAGCTTCACCTCGGGGGTGAGCAGCCCGTCCAGCAGGTCCATGCGCAGCACACCGCGATCGTCCATGGGGAGCACGCGCAGCTCGATGCCCTGCTGCTCCCGCAGCAGCTGCCAGGGCACGATGTTGGCGTGGTGCTCCATGGTGGTGACCAGCACCGCGTCGCCTGCGCGCAGGTTGGCGCGCCCCCAGCTCTGGGCCACCAGGTTGATGGCCTCCGTGGCACCGCGGGTGAAGACGATCTCCTTGCTGGTGAGGGCGTTCAGGAAACGGCCCACCTGCTGCCGCGCCCCCTCGTAGGCCTCGGTGGCCCGCACGCTCAGCTCGTGCACACCCCGGTGCACGTTGGAGACATCGCGCCGCAGGTGACGCTCCATGGCCTCGATCACCAGCAGGGGCTTCTGGGTGGTGGCCGCGTTGTCCAGGTAGACCAGCGGCTGGCCGTGCACCCGCTGCTGCAGGGTGGGGAACTGGCGCCGGACGCGCTGCAGCCCCAGGGCGACCGAAGGCACATCGGCGAGGTGGGCGTAGCTCACGCGGCTCCTCCTTCCAGCTGCAGATCGAGCCAGCGCTGCACGCGCTGCTCCACCTGTCGCCGCACCTGGCCCCCGGGAAACAGCTCCACCACGTCGGCCACGAAGGCGGCCAGCAGCAGGCGTCGAGCCTGGGCCTCGTCCAGACCGCGCGCTCGCAGGTAGAACAAGGCGTCTTCGTCCACCTGACCCACCGCGCAGCCGTGGGTACACTTGACGTCATCGGCATGGATCTCCAGCTGTGGCCGGGCGTGGGCCACCGCGTCGTCCGACAGCAGCATGCTGCGGCTGGACTGGTCCGCGTCGATGCCCTGGGCGTCCTGGGCCACGCGCACGCGCCCGTTGAACACCGCCCTGGCCTGTCCGCCCAGGAGATCGCGGAAGGCCTGGCGGCTGGAACCCCCGGGTGCCAGGTGGTCGATGAAGGTGAAGTGGTCCTGCACCTGGCGGTCTCGGCCCAGGGAGAGGCCCGCCAGCTGAGTCTCCGCGTCGGGACCCCGCTGAGCCACGCGCAGCTCGGTGCGCCCGAGGGCTCCGCCCGCGGCCAGGGACTGCAGGTGGTAGACCGAGCGCGCGCCCTGCTCCACCTGTACCTGGGACAGCTGGCAGGACTGGGGACCCGCCCGCTGCAGGCGAGAGTGCAAGAGCTCCGCTTCATCGCCCAGCACCAGGGTGCTCACGCTGTCACAGAGATCGGCGCCGTCGAAGAGCGACAGCGTGATGTGCTGCTCCACCAGCTCCACCGCCGAGCCGGCGCCCAGCAGCACCAGGTGGCGCAGCCAGGAGGCGCGCCGCCCGCCGGTGGTGACCACCACCAGCTGCACGGGCGCCTCCAGCTCCACCCCGTCGGGGACGCGCAGCACCAGGCCGTCCTGCATCAGGGCCGTGTTCAGGTCCAGGAAGGCGTCTTCGCCGCGCTCGGGACGCCGAGCGAGCCAGCGAGCCAAGGGAATGGGATCCTCGGCCAAGGCCTGCTTCAAGGTGCAGAGCACCACCCCCGGCGGGAGATCCTGGCGGAGCTCGGCGCTGGGCACGAAGCCGCCGTCCACGAACACCAGTCGATGGGCGCCTTCGATGCGCGGCAGGGCCCCTCCCAGGGGCGGGATGACCGGCAGGCCGGTGGCCAGGGACAGCTTGGCGATGGACGCGACATCCGTGTTCTTCCAGTCCTCGTCGCGGCGCGTGGGGAAGCCTCGATGGGCGAAGCGCTCCATGGCCTGCCTGCGCAGCTGGCCCATCCAGGGCAGGTGGGCGCCGGCGAACTGCCAGCCGTTGCGCGCGAGCTGCTGCCGATAGTGAGGGACGAGCTGCATCATCGCTCCCTACACGGCAGCCGCGGAGAGGCCGGCCTCTTCGAGCACCCAGGCATAGCCCCGCTGCTCCAGCTGCCCCACCAGCTCCTGGCCTCCAGAGCGCACGATGCGGCCGTCCACCAGCACGTGGGTGCGGTCGGGGACCAGGTGGTCCAGGAGCCGCTGGTAGTGGGTGATGACCACCATGGCGCGATCCGGGCGGCGCAGCGCCTCCACGCCCCGGGCGACCTGGCGCAGGGCGTCGATGTCCAGACCCGAGTCCGTCTCGTCCAGCACCGCCAGGCGGGGCTGCAGCAGCGCCATCTGGAAGATCTCGTTGCGCTTCTTCTCACCTCCTGAGAAGCCCTCGTTCAGGGAGCGCTTGAGGAAGGACTCCTCCATCTTCACCAGCGCCAGGGCCTCGCGGGACTTCAGCAGGAAGTCGAAGGCGTCCAGCAGGGGCTCGCCGCGGTGCTCGCGCACCGCGTTCACCGCCGCGCGCAGGAAGGAGGCCGTGGACACGCCTGGGATCTCCACCGGGTACTGGAAGGAGAGGAACACGCCCTCGCGAGCCCTGCGCTCCACCTCGAGGGCCGGCAGGTCCTGGCCCAGGTAGCGGATGCTGCCCTCGGTGACCGTGTAGTCGGGGTGGCCCGCGATCACCTTGGCCAGCGTGCTCTTGCCCGAGCCGTTGGGTCCCATGATGGCGTGCACCTCGCCCCTGCGTACGCACAGGTCCAGGCCCTTGAGGATCGGCTGGCCATCGATGGCCACGTGAAGGTTCTCGATCTCAAGCATCGCTCTCTCCTCGAATTCCATGCTCGCGCGACGGACCGCTCAGCCCACCGAGCCCTCCAGGGTGATGCCCAGCAGCTTGCGGGCCTCCACGGCGAACTCCATCGGGAGCTCGGCCAGGACTTCTTTGGCGAAGCCGTTCACCACCAGGCTCACCGCGTCGTCCGTCTCGATGCCGCGCTGCCGCAGGTAGAACAGCTGGTCCTCGCCGATGCGGCTGGTGGAGGCCTCGTGCTCCACCTGGGCGCTGGCCTCGTGCACGTTCACGTAGGGGAAGGTGTGGGCGCCGCAGCGATCCCCCAGCAGCAGCGAGTCGCACTGGGTGTAGCTGCGGGCGGCCCGGGCGCCCTTGGCCACGTGCACCAGGCCCCGGTAGGCGTTCTGGCCGCGGCCGGCGGAGATGCCCTTGGACACGATGGTGGAGCGGGTGTTGCGCCCCAGGTGGATCATCTTGGTGCCCGTGTCCGCCTGCTGGTGGTTGTTGGTCACCGCCACCGAGTAGAACTCGCCCACCGCATCGTCTCCCTCCAGGATGCAGGAGGGGTACTTCCAGGTGATGGCGGAGCCCGTCTCCACCTGGGTCCAGGACACGCGGGCGCTGCGGGCCACGCGAGCCCGCTTGGTCACCAGGTTGTAGATGCCGCCTACTCCGTCGGCGTCGCCCGGGTACCAGTTCTGCACCGTGGAGTACTTGATGGTGGCGCCCTCTTCGGCCACCAGCTCCACCACCGCGGCGTGCAGCTGGTTCTCGTCCCTGCGGGGGGCCGTGCAGCCTTCGAGGTAGCTCACATGGCTGCCAGGCGCGGCCACGATCAGCGTGCGCTCGAACTGCCCCGTGTTGGCGGCGTTGATGCGAAAGTAGGTGGACAGCTCCACCGGACAGCGCACCCCTTCCGGGATGAACACGAAGCTGCCATCGGTGAACACAGCGGAATTGAGCGTGGCGTAGAAGTTGTCGGTGGAGGGCACCACCGAGCCCAGGTAGCGGCGCACCAGCTGTGGGTGTTCTTTCACCGCCTCGGAGAACGGCATGAACAGGATGCCCTGCTCCGTGAGCTTGTCCTTCAGGGTGGTGGCCACCGACACCGAGTCGAAGACCGCGTCCACCGCCACGCCCGCCAGAGCCTGCTGCTCCTCCAGTGGAATCCCCAGCTTGTCGAAGGTGGCCTTGATCTCAGGGTCCAGGTCGTCGAGGCTCTCCAGCTGCTGCCTCTTGGGCGCCGCGAAGTAGGAGATGGCCTGGTAGTCGATGGGCTGCAGATCCAGCTGGGCCCAGGAAGGCTCCTTCATGGTCAGCCAGTGGCGGTACGCGGCCAGCCGCCACTCCAGCAACCAGTCGGGCTCCGCCTTCTTCGCCGAGATCTGTCGGATGACCTCCTCGGACAGGCCGGGGGGCACCACCTCCTGCTCCACCTCAGTGACGAAGCCGTACTTGTAGTCCTGGGCGACCAGGTCCTCGACGCCCAGCTTGTCCGACGAAGAAGCGGCGCTGCTCATGACCTCAGCTCCTGGAGCTCGGCGCTGGAGAACGAGCCAGTGTCCACGCGCTGGTCCAGCAGCTGGGCCATGGATTCGTGGCCACTCAGCAGGTCGGCCACCGTCAGGCCCTCGAGCACGCCGCGCATCACCTGGCCCAGGCGGCGCCAGAGCACCCGCAGCGAGCAGGCGGGATCGTGCACACAGGTCTGTCCAGGCCCGCTGTCACAGGGCCAGCGGCCAAAGGGAGCACCGTCCAGCGCTGCCAGCGCCTCGTACAGCGTGATGCCGCTGGCGGGCCGCGCCAGCCGGTAGCCACCCCTGGCGCCCCGGAAGGCATCCACCAGCCCGCCCTGGCGCAGCAGCCGCATGATCTTGGCGACGTGCGCCTGGCCCAGACCTTCGCTGGCGGCGATCCCTGGTATCCCCAGCGGTTCGCCGGTTTCTCGCTCTTCATGGCGGGCCAGCTGCACCAGGAAGCGCAGGCCGTATTCCTCGTTCGATGACATCTTCATGGCCCCAAGCTGCACAATCCATACGTTTTGGTCAAGATTCCTCGGGGGGGCCGGTAAGCGAGGCTACGGTCAGGGTGGACGGGGGCGGCGAGCGCGGCGTCACAACCCGGGGGAGACCCGAGGTCTCGGGCCACTTATGACGCCGATCGACGGTCGCGGGCCTCCCGACGCGTCACAACCCGGGGCAGACCCGTGGTCTCGGGCCACTTGTGACGCGGATCGCGCTCTCGGAGGGGACCAGGGCGTCACAACCCGGGGGAGACCCGAGGTCTCGGGCCACTTGTGACGCGGATCGCGCTCTCGGAGGGGACCAGGGCGTCACAACCCGGGGGAGACCCG
>CAZEJJ010000267.1:0-6621 GCA_964512185.1 uncultured Enterobacterales bacterium
CAGTTTCGAGGGCGAAGCCCCATAGAAGAAATCAACCTGCCGATGCGTCTGCCGGTCGGCTCAACGTCTTGGCGATCTGCGGCCGGCGAAGCCGGTCCGTCAGGATCGCCTTGTTAGCCGCTCGCCTTCGTCGCTACTCCTGGTCTTCGAGCAACTCCTCTGGAGGCACCGTGTTCTCTCGGACGTGTTGGATCGCCATGACGCGAATACGCTCGCCTGCGTGATCGACCAAGTACACCACCCGGTATGGTCGGACGTAGATCTGTCGCAGACCTTCCAAGGCCGACCCCTGGTACAGCGATCCCTGCTCGGGGGTCTGACCGAGATTCGAGACCCTCTCCGAGATCCGATCCACCATGCCTAGAGCGGCGTCGGGGTTGTCCTCCGCGATGTAGTCCAGGATCGACCGGAGCCTGTTCAGCGCCCTCGCGGTCCAGGAAACGGAGAAGTTCATCTCGAGTACCTGGCCCGAAGGCTGGCCATCGCCTCGTCATGAGGAATGGTCCTGCCCTCTGCGATGTCAACCAAGCTCGCATGGATGTCCCGGAGCACCTGGTTTTCTTCGAGCAGAGCCTGGTATATTCGAATGTCCACGAGGACGGCAGTTCCCCGTCCACGTTGGGTGAGGACCACGGGACGGCCGGAAGAGCGCACGCGCTCGATGACTGCAGCGGCGTTGGCCCTGAAGTCCGAAACGGGCTGGATGTCATTCTCGAGGTCGATGTTGACGAGTGCCATGGTCAAGCTCCTGTTGTACCACTGAGAGTACTTTCGGAAGTACTCCTCGTCAACCTGCGAATCGGATTCTGAACACGTCTCTACGCCCCGCCGATGCGCCTAACGTCTGGGCGATCTGCGGCCGGGCCGAAGGGCCGGTCCGTCAGGATCGCCGTGTTCGACCCTCGCCACCATCGCTCGCCCAGGTGGCTCCGAGAGCGTCGAGCCGGCCCCTTCCCCAGACAAGCATGGACTCGAAGCCATCGGGTGTCGCGGAGGTCAGGGGTGGTTCTGGCCAGCCGAGTTCCGCGGCCGAGGTCGCAATCCGCCGCCGCGTTTGGTCGGCTTCTACAAGGCGTACTGCGTCGGGTTTGGTCGCAGCACGTTCGAGAAGCACCAAAGAGGTCATGGCTTCGAAGACATGGTCCCATGCAAGCCAACTTGCTCCGTGCGAATCCAGGAGCGACTGCAGCACCGAGGTTGCAGTGATCTTGAAGACGTCAGCGTTTCCTCTCTTGGCGGACGACAGCAGTCCCGCCCGCTTGAGGTCCTTCAAGACGGTTGCTACCGCGTTCTTCGAGTACCCCTGCCCAATGAGATCGCTGATCCTGATCCACTCGCCCTTCTTCTCTAGCATGGCACAGACGACGTCAGCCCTCGCACCGACGCCGAAGACAGCGCGGGCGCGAAGTGAAGCCAGAGAGGCCCGCTCCAGGTCCGGCACCATGCGGCGAACGTGCCGGTGTGATGGTTTCGCCTTTCGGACGTCGACCCAGTTGACCCTCGCGTGAGAGCGGAGTTCAGCCGACCATGCCCAAAAGGCGTTGGAGACCTCTTTAACGACTTGCGAAGCGACCGCTCGAACACGACGGGTGCTGATGGAAGTGTGGTTGTGCACGCACCAGGCGAAAGCCAGTTCGTCGAGCCTGGAGTCCGGAGGCGCCAGGAACGGCGTGTGTACGACCAACCACTCGGGATCGACCACCGGACACCTGGTCAGACGAACCACACCGGGTACTCCGAGTTCTCTCCAGATCCCCCACATGAGGTCTCGAGCGGCCGAGGCGATCTCATTCGGCATCTTCCAACTCCAGATGTACGCCAAGTTCATCCAAGACAGGTTTGGCGTGGAAAAGGTAGAAGTCAGGACGACCATCCAAGCGCGCACACCAGAGGATCGCGGCTCTCCACTCGTCGGGCGTTGGGTTCAACAGCCGCAGGTCGCCCAAGTCGATTTGCAGTCTGGAGTGGCGCGATGAACTGGTCGCGGCCCACAGTTTGAGATGAATGAGGTCGAACCGGGACGCGAGTCGGAGGAGGAGTCCACCATACCGTCGGACCTCCAGACGCTGCTCGAAGCCATCGGGTAGTCCGAGTCGGAGCAAGATGGCTGGACCTGGGTTCAGCCAGTTCTTCCCCGCTGTGTCCGCCAGAGAAAGAGCCAGGGCCTGCCCGACATGGCGGACAGCGCTCTCCAGTGGCTCAGGAAACGGCTTCGCATAGACCCACGCATCTCCCTCCGCGCGTGCCACTATGTCGATGTCCTCGGTGGGGCGATGAACGAGATCCTGAAGAAGGAGGGCGCCCCCGCCGATCGCAACGAGGTCGTAGGAAAGCCCACGATCCGAGAGGACCTGACCAAGGGTGTGAAGCGCTTCTTCGAGCTGGTGGGTATCCATCATGCGTGCAGATTAACAGAGAGTAACAGGCTGTTCAACTGCGCGATACGCCCTGCTCAACTTCACGCCGACGGGTCGAACGGCTTGTGGCTCTGCTGCGGCCGGGCCGAAGGGCCGGTCCGTCAGGATCGCCTTGTTATGGCTGAACCACCGACACCACGAGCCGGCACCGCTGGGGCCTATGCCACCCTTTCCTTCACTTCTGCCGCCAACTCCTTGGCGATGGCTTCATCGTGCACGAACCGAAGGAAGTCGTGGTCATCTCGGAGACGCGCCAAAGCAACGGGAGTGTCCGAGAGCTCGTCACCAAAGATGCGGAACCAGAACCACCGCTTGAGGAAGGAAGAGCGCAGCTTGGGCATCCTGCCTCCTCGCTCGAGCCACTTGCTGAGGGTGCTTGGGCTGACGCCGATGACACGTGCCACCTCGCTGTAGGCAGTCACGGTCACGTCTGTCAGGAACTCGAACTCTTCGGGAGTGAGCAGAGCAGCCGACCCGCAGACCTCGTTCGCGACTGCGCGATGGATGCGACCGATCTCTTTGCGCGAGAGCGCAACCGTGCCGTCGGGCAGCTCTGTGAGGTTCAACTCCGGGATGGTCCAGACCCTGCCTGCGCAGTGGTATGGGTAGTCACGTTCGATGAGGGTCTTGAACTTCATCTCTGAATCCCTGTGAGAGGGCGTAGGCTGTGGCGGTTTCCGCTGAGCGGAGGCCGGGGGAACGATCCGTTCCATCGTAGAAGCAGTAGAGAACCGCGAAAGAAGGTGCCCCGTCGTCCAGAAAGACGCGGAAGCAGGCGTAGTAGCCGTCCCTGCGTCGGGTAGGCTCCGGCGCCCAGATGGCGATCTCTCGGCAACCAGCTTGCTTGCTGTCGGCTTCCCTCACGCCTAGCACCAAGGCATTTTCCAGCAGATACTCGATCTTGTTGGCAGCCCTCTCGTACCTGGGCGTGAGCGGATGGTGTTCTACGAAGCAGGCATCCGGAGTAAGCTGCTGCAGTATCTGTTTCCAGTTCATGGGATGGCTTCACCAGGAAGGTCATGGTATTGAAATAGTCAACAACACCTCAACTGTCAACAAGAACCGCCAATGCTGGAGGAAGGGACCGCGTGCCTACCTGGCACCATACGCTGCGCGTGTCACCAGCCTCCTTTCTCAGCCATAACGACCAGGCCTATGCTGCGGGGGGCTGACTGGCGATCCGCGCCAGCGCGAGCGGTAAGCTCGGCCGAAGGCCGATGGTACATGCTCGCCCTGGCACCCCGGACAGGATCTGACCGCGTAGCGGCTCCACCGCCGAAGCCGCAGCCGGCCTAGCTGTCGCCCTCGCCCTCGCCCTCGCCCTCGGCGCCGTCCCCGCCCTTGGCCGCCTTCTTTACCTCTTCTTCCTCGCGCAGCATGTCGCGGTAGTCGTGGGGCAGGAAGACCGACTTGCGGTTCGCGATGGCCCTGCGGGTGGCCTCGATGAGGTATGCGTGGGGGTCGATGGCCATGAGGCGGCAGGTGGACAGCAGGCTGTAGAACAGGGCGGCGACGCGGGTGCCGGTCTCGGAGCGTGAGCCCTGGAAGTTCTTCCTGCCCAGGACGGGGCCTCGGACGAGCCTCTCGGCCAGGCCGTTGTCCAGCGGGATCCTGGGATCGTCCAGGACGAGGATCAGCTTGGCCCAGATCTTGTCGAGGTGGGCGAGGGCCTCGTCCAGGGCGCTGCCGGGCATCGGCTTCTGGCTCTTCCGCCAGGCGTCCAGCTCGTCGATGAGCGGGCGGGATCGCTCGGCTCGCAGGCTCCGCCGTGCGGCCATGAGGTATTCGTCGTATCGGCTCTGGGCTTCGGGGTCCCCGGCCTCGACCTCCAGCTGCACCTTCCGCTCGGCCTGCTCCTTGGCCTCGCGATCGACCAGGTAGAGCTTGGCGATGATGTCGAGCGCTCGCTCCGCTTCGTCGTGGTAGCGGGCGGCCTTGACGAAGTAGCGCCTGGCGTGCATCCAGCAGGTGAGCAGGATGAAGTCGGGGGTGGGCAGGGCGATGACCTTGCCCTCTTCGTCCATGACCTGCACGCACCCACCCTGCTTGGTCCGCTCCTGCTCGAGTGAGTTGTAGACGGAGTAGTCGTCGGCCATGACCCAGCCGGCGTAGTCCCTGAGCAGCTGGCGCCCGGCGGCGTTGCCGCGGCTGGGCACGACCTGGAAGTAGACGGCCTGGCCATCGGACAACACCCAGACCCACCACTTCTTGCTCCTGCCCTTGCCCATCACCCGCCAGGTGGTCTCGTCGGCGTAGACCAGCGCGGCCTGCAGGATGCGCTCGTGCAGCACCATCAGGGTGGGCACCAGCAGGATGTACAGGCGCTCGAGCTGATCGCAGAGGGTCTGGCGGGTGACCTCGAGGCCCCGGCGCGCCATGCGCTGGGCCTGCCTGTTCAACGGAAGGTGGTCCACGTATTTGTCGATGGCGACCTGCACGGCGAAGTCTTCGGTGTAGCGGCCGCCGGGCATGAAGGGCTTGGGCCCCGGGGCGGTGACGATGTGCTTGCAGTCCTCACAGCGGTACTTCTGCTTCTTCACCACGATGATCTCGTAGACGGGGCGCCTCGCCGTGATCTTGTCACTGTCCTCGGTCTGTCCTTCCATCAGCCCGAGGTCACCGCTGCACATGTCGCAGCCACCCTCGAGCTCCTCGTCGTCGATGAGGTGGAGCTGGGGGGTGCGTTTCAGCTTGGGCTGGGGCCTGGGGCCGCGCCGCTTCGCCTTCTTCTTGCCCTTCTTCTTCTGCTCCTCGTCGCCGCTCGGCTCGTCGTCCTCGCCCTCGTGGCCTCGACGCTCGGAGCTGGTACCGAACAGGGCCTCGTTGCGGTCGTCCAGGCGGCGCTGGAGCCTCTTGATCTCCAGTGACAGGGCGAGCTGGCGGTCGGTGTCGGTGGCGTCGGCCAGCTTCTTGGTCAGCTCGGCGACGCGCTGCAGCAGCAGCTCGGTTTCGTTCTCCAGCGCCTTCTTCTCGAGGGCCAGTTGCCTGCGGGCCGCGTCGGAGTCGTCGCGCTCCTTGGTCCTCTCCGCCAGCGCCTGTGCGGTGACGTCGCGCTCGCCAGCCAGGGCATCGCGTTCGCCAGCCAAGGCATCGCGCTCGCCAGCCAAGGCGTCGCGCTCGCGGATGGCGGCGTCTCGAGCTCGTTCGGCCTCTCGGACCCTGCGCTCGGCGTCCTCGAGAGCGCTGGCAAAGCCAGCGACAGAGCGGGCATGGATGGCGTCCATGTCCAACTCGAGTCGAAAGTCGTCAGCGGTTCCGGGCATGCATTCATGTAACCCGAAACGCCTCTGCAATCACGTCTATCGCATAGTTTCAGGCGCTTTTTCGGCGGGTCGCCGGCTGCTGTCCCACCCCCTCCAAGAACAGGTTCAGCTCGGCCGCGGACAGGCGCAGCGCTCCCAGCGAGTAGCCCTGGCGCCACAGCTTCGCGAAGCGACGACCGGACAGCTTCTTGGCGTAGATACAGATCCCTGTGCCATCCCACAGCAAAACGCGGGCCGAACTGCAGCGTCGATTGACGAACAGGTACAGATCGCCAGCGCGCAGATCGTGGCCGAACTCACGCTCCACCAGGGCGGTCAACCCACCAAAGCTCTTCCTCAGATCTGTAGGCGCGGCGCGGGCCCAGACACGGACGGTTGCGGTGCCACCGATCATCCGAGCCGCTCCAGCGCCGTGATGGCCGCGTTGACGCTGAGGCCCTCCAAGCGGTAGCCGCGGGGAGAGACGAGGACGAGGTCTCGGCCCATGCTCGTGGGCGTGGGCGTGGGCGTGGGTGTGAGTGTGGGCGTAGGGACAGATTGTGGAGCGTCGCTCACGATCACCGGCACCATCGCATTGGTGGCGGGGATGACATCCAGGGCCTCGACCCAGCCGCGCACCGAGCTCCGGCTGATGCCCAGGCTGTTGCCGATGGCAGCCCAGCCCTCGCCTCGAGCTCGGCGGCCTGCAGCGTGGCGTGCAACTCGAACGCGGAGATCGGGGGGCCAGCCCAGCGAAGCCGTGCGGGGTCGGTTGCGCTGCAGAAGCTCGCGGAGGGTGGTCGCGGTGTCGTCCATGGTTCTCTCCAGGGTGGGGGGCCTGGAGAGCCTGCTCACAGTGACGGTTGGGCGTCAGGGTGCCAGAGCGAGCATGTACGGCCGATGGGCCACTCCGGCGAAAGAAGCTGAGGACCAGCGTGTCAGCCCCTCGTCGGCATGAGGCC
>CAZEJJ010000268.1:0-6546 GCA_964512185.1 uncultured Enterobacterales bacterium
GGGGGGGGCGCGGGGGCCCCCGCCGCGGGGCGGGGGGGGGGGGGGCCCCCGGGGGGGTGGGGGGGGCGCGCCCCCCCGAAAAGCCTGGTGCCGGTGTGCCGCGGCGCGGCATGTATGGTCGCTGGCGACCGTACGGCCGAAGCATCTGGCCGCCCAGCAGGGTGGGCGGGTACTTCTGGGCACGGGCACTAGAGCCCGAACCAGCCCCCCAGGAGCTCCGCGATGGCGTCGCTGTCGTGGGGGCCGATGACCCGGTCGGCGCGGGCCAGCAGCTCGGGGTGGCCGTCACCCATGGCCACGCCCAGGCCGCAGACCTCGAGCAATTCCAGGTCGTTCAGGTTGTCGCCGAACGCCACCACCTGCGACAGCTCCAGGCCCAGGTGGACAGCCAGGGCCGCGGCCGCCGCGCCCTTGCTGGTGCCGGCGGGCAGCACCTCGAAGTAGTCGGGTTCGGAGTTGACCACCCCCACGCCGCTGCGGCTGACCCCACGCACGCGAGCGGCGAAGTCGGCGAACAGGCGCGGTTCACCGATGCAGAGCAGCTTGGTGGGGCACAGCCCGGAGCTGTGCACCGCCTCGCACAGGTCGTCCACCAGGGTGTGGGGCACGCCATCCTTGATCTCCGAGGCGCGAGAGACAGCGCCGCGCCTCTCGATGAGGATCTCGTCGCCCAGGTAGAGGTTGACGTGCAGGTCCAGGTCCCGGGCCTGCTCCACGGCGGCCAGGGCGTCTGGCACGGGCAGAGCGCGCCGCAGCAGGTCGGCGCCGCTGTGCCAGTCCCGCAGCAGGGCGCCGTTGAAGTGGATGGCAGGGGCGCTGGGCACGAGATCCCGGAGCACGCTGGCGGCGCTCATGGGTGAACGCCCCGTGGCCAGCGACAGCCGCACACCCCGCTCTCCCAGCCGCGCCAGCACCTGCAGGGTGCGCAGCCGGACGCGCCGATCCGGCCCCAGCAGGGTGCCGTCCAGGTCGAAGAGCAGCAGCCTACAGCCCACCATGAGATCAGTCGAAGGCGCCCATGATCACGTTGTGATCGAAGTCGATGATGGAGCCGGTGACCATCTCACCGGGCTCGGCCAGCAGGAAGGTGACCATGCGGGCCACGTCCAGCGGGCGCAGGATGCGGCCGAAGTCGGAGCGGGCATCGGCCTGCTCGAGCCAGTCGGCGGGCGCACCCTCGGCGGCCTGGATGGCGTGCTCGGCGGGGGTAGCCATCCAGCCGATGTTGAGCCCGTTGACCCGGATGCGGTCCTTGCGCAGGCCGTAGGCTGCGTTCTTGGTGAGCACCGCCAGCGCACCCTTGGACGTGCAGTAGGCGGTGAGCTTGGGCTGCCCGCCGTGGGCCGAGACGGACAGGATGTTCACCATGCTGCCTCCCCTGCCCTCCCGGCGCATGATGCGCGCCGCGCCCTGCATCAGCAGGAAAGGCGCCCGCAGGTTCAACGCCATCATGCGATCCCAGCCATCGACGGTGGTGTCGTAGATGGTGCCGCGCGCGGTGCTGGCGGCGGCGTTCACCAGCCCGTCGAGGCGCCCGAAGCGCACATCCGCAGCTTCCAGGGCGGCCGCGCAGTCCTCGGCCCGCTCCAGATCGGCCCGCTGGTAGATGGCCTCGCAGCCAAGTGACTCCAGCTCGGCCACCACCGCAGCGCCCTTGTCCGCGTTGCGTCCACAGATGGCGACGCCGCGGGCCCCCAGTCCAGCGCAGCGCAGGGCGACGGCCGCACCCAGCCCCTGGGTGCCGCCGGTGACCAGGATGATCCTGCCTTCCAAGCTCTCGTTCTTCATGTTGAATGCTACTCCTTGACCTGGACCCGCCAGAGGGAGACGGCCAGCAGGGCGGAGAGCACCGAAGCGCCCACCCAGAAGGCCACCGGGGTGGAGAAGTCGTAGTGTCGCACCCCGTCCACCAGGGTGGTGCCGCGCTCGATGAGGAATCCCGAGACCAGCTCCTGGGTGCCGGCCCCCAGGTAGCTGAAGGCCCCCACGAAGCCCATGGCCGCACCCACGGCCATCTTGTCGGCGATGTCCACGGCGAAGAGCCCGCCCAGCACCGCCAGCAGCCCGCTCAAGGTGAAGCCGTAGATCACGAAGCCGAGCCCCAGCACCCACACATTGCCCACCGGGCCGAAGAACACCAGGCCCAGGGAGAGGATCTCCACCACGCCGAAGATCAGGGTGAGGGGCGGGCGCCGGGCCTCGAAGAAGCGATCCGAGAGGAAGCCATAGGCCGCGCAGCCCCCGATGCCCGCGATGGTGTTGAGCCCGATGAGGCTGCTGGCCTGCACCAGGGGCAGGCCGTGGTGCTCCTGCAGGTACAGGATGCCCCAGTTGTTCACCGCGTAGCGGGTGACGTACATGGTAGCGGACGACAACCCCAGCACCCAGATGGCGGGGTTCTTGAGCAGCGCCAGCTGGGCCTTGCGGGCTGAACCTGCAGTGGAGGGCGCCGCCGTGACATCGCCCGGTCTCTTCTTCCAGCGGCTCACCGGGGGCAGGCCCAGGGTCTCAGGCCGGTCGCGCAGCCCAAGGTACACCGCCGCCGCCACCACCAGGCAGATGATGCCCGGCCCGATGAAGGCGGCGTTCCACAGGGTGAGGCCCACCAGGGTGGCGGTGCCGAAGTAGGTCATGCCCTCGCCGATGGAGTGGGCGGTGGACCAGATGCCGTACACCGTGCCCCGCTCCCGGGCGTGGAACCACTGGGTGATGGAGACCACCGAAGCGGGCGCGCCGAAGCCCTGGAACCAGCCGTTGACGGCCCAGAGAAGCACGGCCACCGCCACCATGGTGTTGAAGCCCATGGCCAGGTTGACCAGCGCCGAGACCGCGAGCCCGAGGGGGATGAAGCGGCGCACGTTGACCCGGTCGGCCAGCACGCCGTTGAAGAGCTTGCCCAGGCCGTAGGCCCACAGGAAAGCCGCGCCGATCATGCCCAGGTCCTGGGCCGAGTAGATGCCCAGGTCGATGAGCGGCTTCTTGACCACGCTGAGCCCCAGGCGGCAGGTGTAGGCGAAGCCGTAGCCCAGGGTGAGGGTGAGGCCGATGGACAGGCGCAGGCGGCGATAGCGACGATCGATCTCCGCCGGATCGTGGATCGGAGGAGCGTCGGGACCCGGGGCGAAGAACGCCAGGGGGTTGAAGCGCCGCCTTGGGCGAGAATCGGCCACGATGCTGCCTCCTCCAGGGGCTGCGGGCGTGTACCACGCGCGGGCCGTCAGGGCGATAGGTTCGGGCCATGAGCACCCCGAGGGCCATCCTCTTCGACCTGGGCAGCGTGCTGCTGGGCTACGACGGCCGGCTGGTGTTCGAGGCCATCCAGCGGCTCTCGCCCCATGTCTCCCCCTGGGAGGTCTTCGGTGCCCCCGACGCCTGGAGGCTGCAGCAGAGAGCCGAGTCCGGGGCGCTTAGCCCGGCCGCCAAGACCAGGGAGCTGAACCGCCTGTTCCAGGTGCAGCTGCCCGAGTCCGCCTGGGCCGCGGCCTGGGCGGCGGGCTGCACCGGTCCCGTGCCCGGCATGACGCGGCTGGTGGAGCTGCTGGCCCCCCGGTTCACCCTGGGCTGCCTGTCCAACACCGTACCCTGGCACTGGGCCACCGCGCTTCGTGACGTGCCCGCGCTGGGACTGATGCAGCAGCACCTGATCTCATACGAGCTGGGCTGCCGCAAGCCCGGGGCCCGCATCTACGAGCTGTCGCTGCAGGCGTTGGGGCTGGAGGGCCCGCAGGTGCTCTTCGTGGACGACAGGCCTGAGAACATCGCCGGGGCGGAGCGGTCGGGGATCCGCGGGATCCTGTTCGAGGGGGCCGGAGAGCTGGTGCGGCAGCTGCAGGGGCTGGGGATCCTCCAGGAGCCTGCAGGGCACCGGCGGCGCGGACCCCGCGAACGCAGGGATCCGTGACGCCGGTGCCGAATCCTGGCGAGCGGGGCGAGGCGACCGCGGCTGTGGGTTCGGCGCATCATCGCCGGCTGAAGGCGTCCGCACCGGGTGGCCTCAGCGCGTCGATTGCTACGCAGGTGTCATCGACGCAAGCCGGGCCCGCAGGCGCCATCGGATCGGGTCGCGCAGTGGATGTGGAACGCCCCACAGGCTCCCAGCAGCGCGGCGGTAGCGCCAGAGGCACAGGCCCACGCTCTCGCCCCCGCAGACCCTCGGTCGACCGCCTGCGTCCCTGGCTGCCGCGCAGGGAGTGGTGGCCGGACACGATCGGCTGTTCAAAATGTTGAGTGGCCGATCATGACCGGAATTGCGGACGTCATCCGAGGTTCAACCGGTTGAGTTGACGATCATGTCCTGATCTGCGGACGCGATCCGGGGTTCAAAATTGTGAGCGCGGGATCGTGTCCGATCGAGCGCTGCTAGCGCCCCACCCACCAGCGCCCGCGGGTGCGGCCTCAGCGGGTGACGCGGCCCTGAATGCCTGAGTCGGACAGGCGACCGCTGTAGCTGGTGGTCTGCTGGTCCACCGTGACCTGCAGCTCCACCCACCAGCCCTCTTCGGCGGGGCTCACCCGGCCCTGCACAGCGCCGGCTCGCACCTTGCCGCCCCGCTTGAAGCGGGCGCTGCCGCTGATGCCGCCGCTGAGGCCGACCACCAGCTCCAGCGCGAGATCCTTGCCCCCTGCCTGGCCCAGCCACAGGCCACCAAGCTGGGAAGCGGCGGCGTGGGGCGGTGGGGGCTCGGGCTCGGAGGCCAGCTCCGGCTCCGCCTCCCCCATGGCCACGGCGTCCAGGTCTTCGCCCGGCACAGCGGCGGGCTCCTCCCCCATGGGCGCGGGCTCGGGCTCCACCACCGCGACCACAGGAGCCGGCGGGGCGGGGCGGGCCACCGGCGCGCGCCTGACAGGCGCAGGCGGCGGCGCTGCGACCACCGGGGCAGGCGCGGCGGCCACCGCAACGGGCGCAGGAGACGACACGCTGGACACCGGGGCGATGGCGGGCTCAGGCGCCGCCGGCTCCCCTCCCGCCGCGGCGGGTGCGGGCTCGCTCTGTTCGAGCACCGCCACAGGGTCCTCGGCGGGGGGTGCCTGCGAGGCGGACACCCTGGGCGGCGGGCCGGGCAGCGCGCCGGCGGTCAAGGCGGTCTGCACCAGCTCCGGCTCCGCGGGCTGGCCCATGAACCAGATGACGACGCCCGCCAGCATCAAGGTGGGCAGCAGGGCGCCCGCCAGCGCCGCCGCCAGCAGCATGCGCCAGCTCAAGCGCGCCGGCGCGCCGCTGCGCTGGGGGCGACCGGCCGCGAGGGCTTCAAGCTCAGGCAGCACCGCCGTGGCCGTGCCGAAGCGCTGGGAGGGGTACTTGCTGAGACAGCGGCGGGCGATGTCCACCAGCGCGGCCTCGCGCCCTCCCCTCTCGGCCACCTCCTCGAAGCCGGGCACGGCCTGCTCCTGGTGAGCGCGCAGCAGGGCGGCGGTGTCGCCCTCGAAGGGTGGATGACCGGTGAGGGCCTCCACCATGAGCACGCCGAGCGCGTAGACATCCGAGCCGGGGTCGGCGTCGTCGCCGCGCACCACCTCGGGGGCCAGGCCCTGGGCCTCGTAGGTGGGCAGGTGCTCGTCCACCAGCTCCGACACGAAGCCCAGGCCGGGGCTCTCGAGCCGGGCCACGGCGTCTCCGGCTTGCAGGCCCGGGCCCGTCTCCAGGGTGACGTGGTCGGCACAGAGACCGCGGTGCACGACCCCCGCTTCGTGGCAGGCCGCCAGGCCGCGCACCACGTCCAGCAGGATGGGCACGAGCCGCTCGCCGTCCAGCGGGCCGCGCTGCAGCAGCTCTCGCAGGGTGAAGCCGTGCAGCCGCTCGGCGGTGACGTAGCAGCTGCCATCGGCTGCGCGGCCGAAGTCCAGGATGCGCGCCAGGTTGGGGTGCACCCGCCGGGCCAGCAGCGAGCCTTCGCGCAGGAAGCGCACCTCCAGGGCCCGCTGCAGGTCCTCGTCGGGGTGCTTGCCCAGCACGGTGAGCACCACGCGGCGCACCATGGGCTCCTGCACCGCCAGGAAGCTGCGCGCGCTGCCCCGCTCGTCCAGGTGCTCTTCCACCCGGTAGCGGCGGGCGTAGATCTGGCCCTTGCTGGGCCCAGCAGCCACCTGGTCCTCGGGCGCGCTGGTGTCGGCGGCCTTCTGGGTGGGCAGAGGCACCACCACGCCGGGCTCCTCGGGGTGCGCACGGGAGGTGCGCACCACGCGCACTCGCAGGGGGGTGGCGCTCGCGATGCCGGCGCTCTCTTCCTCTTCATCCTCCAGCTCTTCGTCCTCGGGCTCGGGCTCGGGCATCTCCATGGCGGCGTGATCCGCCACCTGGTCGTGCTCGGAGGGCTCCACCCGGGGCAGCTCCAGGGTGACGGGGGAGAGCGGGCCCACCGCCAGCCAGCCATCGTCAGGGCGGGAGGCGCCGCAGGCGGGACAGCTCTCGCCCGCGGGATCCACGGGTTGGTGACAGCCGCGACAGAGGGCCGGACCCTCCTGCAGGTGCCCGTTCCTGTTGGGGGGAGTGACGTTCACAGCGACCTCCAGCAGCGTCGATCCTCCCTGATCGTACACGAAATCAGC
>CAZEJJ010000269.1:0-6371 GCA_964512185.1 uncultured Enterobacterales bacterium
GCCCAGGCCAAGGCCATGAACCAGGGTGTGCTGAGCCTGCTCGGCTAGCCCCCACCGGATCCGCCGGGCCTGTCACGGGCCCGGCGGCGTTCTACCTAAAGGTCCCGGACGTCGGGACCGTAGAGCCCTTAGAGATTGAGCAGACCCCTGCACGGAGTGCGCCATGGGTATCGCCGTAGACGGAATCGTATCGGGACTCGACACGACCGCGATCATCGACTCCCTGGTGGCGGTCTACTCCATCCCCAAGGAGAACCTCGAAGCCACGGTGGATGACTACGAGGACCTGCAGGAGAAGCTCACCAGCCTGATGAGCTACATGGACGACCTGGGCACAGCCCTGGAGAACATCTCCGAGTCCACCGACTTCCGCGCCTACACCGCCAGCTCCAGCGATGAGACCACCATCCTGGCGACGGCCACCGGCGAGGCCATCGCCGGCGCCTACTCGGTGGAGATCGACCAGCTCGCCACCTCCGAGATGGAGGCCTCCCAGAGCTTCGACAGCTACACCGACGACGAGACCATCAAGGAAGGCACCTACGAGATCATCTACGGTGACAACGACCCGGTGGAGTTCGCGGTGGAGTCAGGCGCCACCTCGCTGCAGGACATGGTGGACACCATCAACGATGAGGTGGATGGAGTCACCGCCTTCATCATCGACAACGGCGATCCATCGACCCCATACCAGGTGATCCTGGTGGGTGAGGACACCGGCTCCACCAACAGCATCCAGTTCAACGCCCTCTCCACCAGCGGATCGGGCTCCGAGCCCAGCTTCACCGAGACCCAGGCGGCCCAGGACGCCATGTTCACCGTCAACGGCGTGGACGTGGTCTCCGAGTCCAACACGGCTTCCGACACCGTGCCCGGCCTGGAGATGACGCTGACCCAGGAGACCAGCTCCCCGGTCACCGTCACCGTCACGCGCGACACCGACACCATGGTGGCCAACCTGCAAGCCTTCGTGGACGCCTACAACGAGGTGGTGGACTACATCGACACCAACAGCGTCTACAACTACGACGCCGAGATCCGCGGCGCCTTCGTGGGTGAGTCCACCATCCGGCGCGTGAGCTCCAGCCTGTCGAGCGCCATCACCGACATCTACAGCAGCGGGGACAGCTACAACGCGCTGTCGCTCATGGGCATCGAGCTGGACAGCTCGGGCATCCTGTCACTCGACGAGGACGCGTTCACCGACGCCCTGGACGCCAACTTCGACGAAGTCGAGGCCCTGTTCACCGCCGACGACGGCTTCGCCGCCGCCATGCTGGGCACCGATGACAGCACCGGCATCATCGACCTGTACGTGGACGACGACAGCGGCACGCTCCAGAGCCGCTACGACTCGCTGGACGATCGGATCGACGACCTCGAAGACCAGATCGAGGACTACGAGGCCCGCATCGAGCGCTACGAGGAGCGGCTGCGCGCCCAGTACGAAGCCATGGAGGTGACCCTGGGTCTGATGGAGACCACCACCTCCTACCTCGAGGCCCTCCTGAGCGACGACAGCAGCGAGTAGATCCCTTCCCCACCCGAAACATCCCCACAAACCCGCCGCGGAGCACCACCGAGCACCACACCAGGAGCCAGCGATGAGGGGCATAGACGAGTACAGGACCACCGCCGTGCACACCGCACCCAAGGAGACGCTCCTGCTGATGTTGTTGGAGAGCGCCCTGGAGAAGCAGGATCTGGCCATCTCCGCCATCGAGGCGGGCGACCGGAAGGGGGCCCGGGCCTTCCTGGCCCACACGCGCCAGGTCTACAGTGAGCTGATGCTCTGTCTGGACCACGCCGTGGCTCCGGAGCTCTCCGCCAGGCTCAGCCGTCTGTACGTATGGTGCATCCGCGAGCTGGCCAAGGCGGGCACCGGGCAGGACGCCGAGAGGGTGCGAGGGGTGCAGCGGGTCACCGAGAGCCTGCTGGAGACCTGGTCCGAAGCCATCGAGGGTGCGGCATGATCGAATACGACGAGTGGCTCGAGCGCGCCGAGCGCATCAAGCCTGGTCATGGCAAGGAACACGAGATGGACCTGGAAGAGCTGGGCAGGCTGGCCCACGCGGCCCGCGAGCTGGGGACCCGCCTGGAGCCGGAGCGGCTGCGACAGATGCACGACAGGCTCCTCGCCCTGCTGGGCTCCCTCGAGCAGGGCCGGGAGCACGTGGCCAACGAGATCGGCAGCATCGGCAGGCGGAAAGCCGGCGTCCGCGGCTTCTCCCAGCTCCGCACCAAGCACCTGTCCCAGCGCCTCCACCGCAGAGCCTAGGACACCACACAAAATCCACTCCAGGTCCTAAAGTTCTTCCGCTGGCGTCCGATTGGGGGGCAGACCTGGAGGACCGATGAACCTGCTCGACACACTGCAGATCACCGCATCCGGTCTGTCGTCGCAACGAGTGCGACTCCAGACCATCGCGTCCAACATGGCCAACGCACGCACCACGCGCACCGAGGAGGGCGGCCCCTACGCCCGCAAGCTCCCGGTGTTCGAGTCCCGGCAGGTGGACCCCTTCGGCAGCCTGCTGGACCAGGCCCTGTCCGAGCCTGTGGTCACCGAGATCCGCGAAGACGGATCCGATCCCGTGCGCGTCTTCGACCCCAGCCATCCCGACGCCGACGCCGAGGGCTACGTCTCCTACCCCGACATCAACCTGCTCGAGGAGATGGTGGACCTGATGAGCACGGCGCGGAGCTTCGAGGCCAACACCAAGGTGGTGGACACCACCCGGCAGATGGCCAACGACGCACTCGGGATCGGGAGGTAGTCATGGCGGCTCTTCCCGTCCTCGGCATCGCTGGCGCCACCCTGCCCACCGCCCTCCCCGCCACCAGCTCAGTGCCCAAGCAGGCTCCTACGCGCTCCTTCGCGGACACGCTGCAGAGCGCGATGGAGTCAGTGGACAGCACCCAGGCGCGGGCGGACAGCAAGCTCGCCGAGCTGGCCAGCGGCCAGACCCCCGACATCCACGGCACCATGATCGCCATGGAAGAGGCCGACATCACCCTGCGCACCATGGTGAGCATCCGCGACAAGGCCGTCGACGCCTACCAGGCGATCATGAACATGCAGATCTGAAGCAGCGGCTCGCGCCTCGCGAGACCTTCGACACACTCCCCTTCCCAGCGAGTCATCCATGGCCACCGCCACCGCCGATAGCCTCGCAGAGCTCAGCGGCGTCCAGCGCGCGGCCATCCTGGTGATGTACCTGAACAAGGACGTGGCCAAGAAGATCCTCCGGCGCCTCAACACCGAGGAGCTCCAGGAGGTCGGGCTCGCCATGGCCTCCATCGAGCACGTGGACCAACAGGTCATCGAGGACGTGGTCCAGGACTTCATCCGCACGCTCCACGACGTGAGCCTGATGCCCAGCAGCGGCCCCCAGTACATCCGCAATGTGCTGCCAGACCTCATCGAAGAGACCCGCCGTGACGAGGTGCTCCAGAACGTCTATCGCCGCACCGACGTGGAGTTCGCCACCTTCGTGGCCAAGCTGCCCGCCAAGTCCGTGGCGGCGCTGCTGCGCGACGAGCATCTCCAGACCCAGGCCGCCGCCCTGTGCATCATGGGCGCGGACAACGCGGCCCGGATCATGCAACACCTGGACGAGGAGCTCACCCCAGACATCCTGCGCCGGATGGCGCGCCTCAAGTTCATCCCCGGCGAGCTGGCCGACGACATCTGCGGCTCCATCCGCTCCGCCCTGGGTGGCCGAGTGGACCACCTGCCCCTGGGTGGTATCGAGAGCACCGCCAGGGTGCTGGGCAACATGCGCAAAGAGAAGAACGAGCAGGTCCTTGGCGCCATCGCCGACGAAGACGACGAGCTGGCACAGGCACTGCGCCGACGCATGGTGGTCTTCGACGACCTGTCCGCCCTGGACGACCGCGGGATCCAGCTGCTGCTCAAGCAGGTTGACCGGGAAGAGCTGGTCAGGGCCCTCAAAGGAGCCAAGGCCGCGACCCGCGAGCGCTTCTTCAAGAACCTCTCCTCGCGCGCGGCGGACGACATCCGAGAAGCGCTGGAGATCATCGGCCCCATCCGCCGCTCCGTGGTGGATGACGCCCAGGCCCAGATCGCCGCCCTGGCGCTGGAGCTCTCGGAGAAGGGCGAGATCTACCTCCCCGTCGGCGGCGACAAGGAGGACCTGGTGTGATGGTCCTCCTCCCACCACCGACCTGGCTCCCTGGGCACAATCCGTCTCAAGCTGTCCCGTCTGCGTCCGAAGTGGGTCAGCGAGGTGAGACATGAGCGTCAGCATTTCAGACGTCTCCATGGTGAGCGACACGAGCACGACCGCCACCTATGGAGGCCAGGACCTGGACCAGGAGGCATTCCTGAACCTGCTGATCGCCCAGCTCCAGAACCAGGATCCCATGGAGCCGCAGGACAGCCACGAGTTCGTGGCGGAGCTGGCCCAGTTCAGCTCCCTCGAGGAGCTGATGACCGTCAACGACGGTCTCGAGACCCTCTACTTCGCCACCAGCTCCATGAACAACGCCACCATGACACAGCTCATCGGCAAGGAAGTCGTGGCCTACGGTGACGAGTTCACCTACGACGGTGACGGCGAGGTCGACCTCTACTACAACGCATCCAGCGAGACATCGCAGACGACGCTCAACATCTACGACGAAGACGACAACCTCATCTACAGCGATGAGCTCGGCGCGCTGTCTGAGGGCGAGGGGCAATACAGCTGGGACGGCAGCACCATCGACGGCAGCACCGCCGGAGAGGGCAGCTACCGCTTCGAGCTGGAGGCCACCGATACCAATGGCGACGATGTATCGGTCAGCACGATGATCCACGGCGTCGTGGACACCATGAACTACGAGACCGGCTCCCCCATCCCCGAGATCGACGGGATCCAGGTGGAGCTCGGCAACATCATCCGTGTCGAGGAATCCTCTTCGGACACCGCGAGCGAGCAAGAAACGGATCAAGACGACGAGCTCGTCTAGCCCCAAGGAGGAACGATGTCCCTGTTCTCCACCCTGAACACCGGCGCCTCCGGACTCGGCGTACAGAGCAGCGCCATGTCCGTCATCGGCGACAACATCGCCAACCTCAACACCACCGGCTACAAGGCGAGCCGCGCCAGCTTCGCGGACTACCTGCCTCAGCAGACCGCGGGCATGTCCGGTCCCGCCACCATCGGCTCCGGAGCGGGGCTGAACACCGTCGCCACCCTGTTCGGGCAGGGCTCGCTGGAGGCCACCTCCAGCGCCACCGACATGGCCATCTCCGGTGACGGATTCTTCATCGTGGAGGACGGCGACGAGGCCTTCTACACCCGCGCTGGGGAGTTCTACCTGGACGATGAGGGCTACCTGGTGACCTCCGCAGGTCTCAACCTGCAGGGCTACAACGCCAGCGAAGGCGAGCTCTCCACCATGGTGGACGATCTGCTCATCGGGATGGAACCCTCCGCCGCGTCGGCCACAGCCGAGGTGGCCCTGACCGCGAACCTGTCCAGCGAGGCGGAGTACGACACCGAGTACCTGTCCCTGCTGACACTGGATGGCTCGACAGACGCATGGAGCGACATCGACGACGCGGACTTCACCACCTCCATCAGCGTCTACGACTCTCTGGGCCAGGCCCACGAGGTGACCATCGCCTTCGAGCGCACCGGTGAGTCCGACTGGTCCTGGTACGCCATGGTGGACGGCGAAGAGGTCGGAGCCACCGAGGACAGCCCCTTCGCCATCGCCACCGGCACCGTAAGCTTCGACGAGGACGGCGCCATCGACTCCTTCACCCAGGTCGACACATCGGCGACCAGCCCCTGGAACTTCGCCAACGGCGCCGCAGAGCAGGACTTCGAGTTCCTCTTCGGCATGGACGCGTCCGGGGACGCCGTCGACGGCGGGCTGGCCTTCAGCGGTGCGGACTCCGCGGTCTCCTCCATGTCCCAGGACGGCTATCCCCAGGGCGACCTCACCAGCGTAGCGGTGGAGAGCGACGGCACCATCTCCGGCACCTACACCAACGGAGAGGAGATCGTGCTCGGCCAGGTGGTGCTCGCCACCTTCCCGTCCACCGCAAACCTGGAGCGCGAGGGCAGCAGCCTGTACCGGGCCAGCGCCGCGTCTGGAGACCCGGCCATCGGCGCCGCCGGCTCAGGCGGTCGCGGAGACCTGATGTCCTACGCCCTCGAGGCCTCCAATGTGGAGCTCGAAGACGAGTTCGTCAACATGATCACCGCGCAACGCGGCTACCAGGCGGCCGCCCGCGTCGTCACCACCGCGGACGAGACCCTGCAGGAGCTGGTGAACCTCGTCTAGTGCCCGTGCCCAGAAATATCTGCCCACCCTGCTGGGCGGCCAGATACTTCGGCCGTACGGTCGCCAGCGAC
>CAZEJJ010000270.1:0-6355 GCA_964512185.1 uncultured Enterobacterales bacterium
GCGGGGGCCATGCTCACGACCCGGGGGGGTGCGCGCCCCCTGGCCGACCTGGTGCCCATCCCGGGCGGGCCAGTGGGGCCCGGGGGGGTGTCGTGGCGCGCCACCGCCCCCGCCAGCCTGCTGTGGATCGAGGCGCTGGACGGCGGCAACCCCGTGACCGAGGCCGAGCACCGCGATCGCCTGGTGCGCCTGGACGCGCCCTTCAAGGCCGAGCCCGAGGAGATCTTCAAGGCCGAGCACCGCATCCGCTACTGGCAGTGGGGTGAGCAGGGCGGCGCGCTGATGCTCACCCAGCGGGAGCGCGACCGCCGCTGGCGCCACGTGTGGCTGCTGGATGTGGACGCCGGGACCGCCCGTCCCTGGTTCGACTTGAGCGAGAAGGAGCGCTACGCCAACCCCGGCGGAGCCCTGATGCGCCCCCTCCCGAACGGGCGCTGGGTGCTGCGACAGCAGGGCGACGCGGTCTACTTCTCGGGCAGCGGCGCCTCGCCCCAAGGCGATCGCCCCTTCCTGGATCTGCGCTCCATGAGCAGCGGCGAGGTGCGGCGCCTCTTCCGCAGCGAACCCGCGTACTACGAGCGCTTCGTGGCCTTCGCCGGCGAAGCTGGGGATCAGCTCCTCATCCGGCGCGAGTCCGCCAGCGAGGTGCCCAACTACCACCTGGCCACGCTGGGCGAGGTGGTGGAGGCGCCCGAGGGCGAGGCGACGCTGGAGCGCAGCGATCGCCCCGTCACCAGCTTCGAGGATCCCGCGCCCCAGCTGCGCCAGATCCAGAAGCGCATCGTCAGCTACGAGCGCGCCGACGGCGTGCCCCTGTCCTTCCACCTGTACCTGCCCCCCGACTACCAGGAGGGCACGGCGCTGCCCACGGTGCTCTATGCCTACCCGCTGGAGTACTCGGATCCCGCCACGGCGGGCCAGGTCACGGGCTCGGAGCAGCGCTTCTCGCGCCTCCGGGGCGCCTCCCACCTGTTCTTCCTGCTGCAGGGCTACGCGGTGCTGAACAGCACGGCCATGCCGGTGGTGGGCGATCCCGAGACCGCCTACGACAGCTTCGTGGAGCAGCTGGTGGCCGACGCCGAGGCCGCGGTGGCGAAGGCGGTGGAGATCGGGGTCACCGATCCCGATCGCGTCGGCATCACCGGCCACAGCCACGGTGGCCTGATGACCGCCCAGCTGCTGGCCCACTCCGACCTGTTCCGGGCCGGCATCGCCCGCAGCGGCGGCTACAACCAGACCATCCGCCCCTTCGGCTTCCAGCACGAGCGCCGCACCCTGTGGGAGGCCATGGACACCTACCTGCAGGCCTCACCCGTGTTCGTCGCCCCCCAGATCGACGAACCCTTGCTGGTCATCCACGGGGCCATCGACGAGAACCCCGGCACCATCCCCTACCAGTCCGATCGGCTGTTCGAGGCGGTGCGCGGTTCGGGCGGCACCACCCGCCTGGTCATGCTGCCCTTCGAGGGCCACGGCTACCGGGCTCGAGAGTCGGTGGAGCACGTGCTCTGGGAGCAGCTGTCCTGGTTTGACACCCACGTGAAGAGCGCGCCGCCACGGTGACGTCGGTGTTGACTGCGACGATGATCCCACTATCGCTGGATCCGAGACAACCCACGGCTCGGATCACCTGGCAGGCGGGAGCTCGATCCGGTCGCGATGACCCCTCCTCTTCGCAGGAGTCTCGCCAGCCTGAGGATCGAACCCGCTGCCGACCAGATTCTCCGAGCCTGGGTCGTGGTCAGACGGGGCTGCCACGAGCCCGAGCCCCCGGTGCTGCCGATGGTGTCACGAGCCGGCCACCACGCTGCCGAGTGGGGAGTGGCTGTGCTGGCGCCGCTCGAAGGCGCTCAAGTCCTCGTGACGAGCTGGTAGCTGGCCTACGCCTCGCTCAACTCTCCGCCACCTCTGATGAGCCGATCTCGACCGCCGGCCCCGCCTCGCCGTCCAGCTTGAAAACCTCGACCGGCTCATCCTCCTCGACCTCGCCCACCCACCAGTGGGAAGGGGTTTCAAGAGGGCTCTTTTCATGAAGGCGAGAGTATACCTTGGCGGGGCATCATCGTCGGCCCGCCGCCGGCGCCGGTCAGGCGAAACCCGAGCCGGCACCCGCTGCCAGATTCCAGCCCCAGATCGAGCTACCACAGCTTCGTCGCCACGGATGACCAGGGCAGCGTCTCGATCTCACCGCGTCTGCGGGCGGCGTCGCCCCCGTAGATCAGGACGCGATCGGCGGTCGCGCCGGCGGTGGCGCCCATCAACATCTCCCAGCGCTCCAGGGCGCGGAAGGAGCCCGCGGTCACGGTCTTGCCGGACTTGACCTCCACCAGCCGGAAGCGCTCGCCGTCCTCCAGCAGCAGGTCGATCTCCTCTCCCTTCTGGTTGCGCAGGTGATGAAGCCCAGTGGGCAGCCCGCGGTTCAGGCGGGACTTGAGCAGCTCCGCCGCGATCCAGGACTCGAAGATCGCGCCTCTGGCGTGATGCAGGGCCAGATCTGCGGGGGAACGGATGCCCAGCAGCCAGCAGCACAGGCCCGTGTCGATGAAGTGCAGCTTGGGGCTCTTGAGCAGCCGCTTGCGGGGGTTGCGGTACCACCCGGGCAGCAGGGCGATCAGGAAGCTCGCCTCCAGCACGCCCAGCCAGGACCGGACGGTGTGGATGGACACCCCCGCGTCCGAGGCCAGGGACGCCATGTTGAGCACCTGGCCAGTGCGGCCAGCGCAGAGGCGGAGGAAGTGCTGGAAGGCACGCAGGTCCCGCACCTGGAGCATCTGGCGCACATCTCGCTCCACGTAGGTGCCGACGTAGGCGGCCAGCCAGTCCTGCGGTGGGTGGCCTTCATCGAGGATGGGCGGGTACGCCCCGGTCCAGAGGGCGTCGTCCAGCTCGCGGGGGTGGCCCTCGAAGCGCTCCACCTCGTCTCGGGAGAACGGCAGGAGGTTCAGCACGGCGGTCCTGCCCGCCAGGCTCTGGGAGACCTCGGACATCAGCAGGAAGTTGTGGGAGCCGGTGAGCACGAAGCGTGCTGCCCGGACGCCCTACTGCACCTCGTACGCCCCGATGTCCCAGCCCGCCCCCAGGGGCCGGGCGGTGCCATCGAGGTCTGCGGTGACGCCCCAGGCGCTGGCGTCGGCGCCGGCGTCGATCACGGGCGAAGCGCTGGAGGGACGGTGGTCGGTGTCGAGCAACGGATCCTCGGAGAGGTTGCCGTCGCTGCCCGTGAGGTCGTCGAAGCCGGCGTACTCGGCGTGCTCGTTGTCCCAGAGCAGGTTGTGCTGGAAGACCTCTATGGACTGGATGCCGTAGGCGTAGAAGCCGTAGCGGCCGTTGCCCACCGAGACGTTGTTGAGGATCGAGGTCACGGGCCCGGTGTCGCCGTCGTAGTAGTCCTCGCTGCAGTGGCTCTTGATGCCGTCCGTCGCGTTGCCGACCACGGTGTTGTTCACGATGGCGCCGCTGTCGTCGTAGGAGGTGACGATGCCCTCGGGGTCGTTGCCCACCACCAGGTTGGCGGCCACCACGGCCTCGGAGTCGATGGTGCGCAGGCCGCCGCCCGAGCTGTCGGCGTAGTTGTCGACGATGAGGTTGCCCGCGATCACCGGCGCGGCGTAGCGCGCCAGGATACCGCCCCCGACCCCGCTGTCGCCCTCGTGGCGGTTGCCGCTGATGGTGTTGCCCTCGAGCGTGGCGTCGCCGTCGTAGAGGTAGATCCCGGCGCCGCCGTAGGTGGACTGCTCGGTGATCGTGTTGTCGCGCACCACGTTGCGCTGGAAGGTGCCGTCGTAGCGGAAGAGCACCGCCCCGGCGCCCCGACCGGTGGTGGTGTTGCCCTCGATGATGTTGTCTTCGATGGTGGGGCTGGCCTCCTCGACCCACAGGCCGCCGCCGTGGCGCAGTTCGGCGTCGAACCAGCCTCCGTCCCCCTGGCGGCCCGTCCCCCCTCGCAAGGTGAAGCCGCGCAGCGCCGTGTCCGCGTCCTGGCCGCCGTCGATGGTGACGACCGATCCAGCGGAGGGGGCCTCAATGATGGTCTGCTCCGCGCCCTCCTGCCCCTCGAGGACCAGCTCGCGGTGCCCGAAGTCTACCAGCTCGGAGTAGGTGCCCGGGGCCACCAGCACCTGGGCGCAGGACTGGGCGAGCGCCTCGATGCCCTCGCCGATACCGCGTAGCGGGGCCTCGGCGGAGCCGTCGCCGCTCTCCTCGGCGCCCGCATCGACGTAGACCGGGCAGGGCGCGTCGGTGTCGGCGTCGCTGTCTCCGTCCGCGTCGGTGTCGGTGTCGGTGTCGGTGTCGGTGTCGGTGTCGGCGTCAGAGTCGGTGTCGGCGTCAGAGTCGGTGTCGTCAGGCTGGGGCTCGGCCGGGTTGCAGGCCAGGGCGAGGAGGCCGGTGAGCAGCAGAGCGCGCATGTCCCCTCCGGAGTCGGAAGCTCGTGGATATCACGAGACAGCATACTCCACTAGCGGCGGATGCAAGAACACGCAAACACCCCGGAGGCCCTTCGGCCAGCAGGTGACGGCCGCGGCGCGGTGGTCGTCCACGGAGGGCTGTGCTCTACTTTCCCTTGACCCCGAGGCGGCCCCCGAGCTCGCCGCCGAGGAGCTACACTGCCCGCCCGAGGAGGAGTGAGCCCTTGCTTAATTCCCATCCAGGAAGTCGCCTCTCGCGACTGGCGGCTATCGACGAGAGCGATCCGGACCTGGCGCTGGAGGACGGCACGGTGGAGCCCGGGCTACGTCGCTTCGGGCACGCCAAGGAGGGCACCTGGGCGCCGCAGGTGGTGGTCGCGCTGGCCGTGACCCGCGAGGGACTGCCGGTGCGCAGCTGGGTCCTGCCTGGCAACACCAACGACAGCACCGTGGTGAAGCGCATCCGCGAGGATCTGCGCGGGTGGAGGCTCAACCGCGTCCTGATGGTGGGCGATGCCGGCATGGACTCCCTGGAGAACCGCGCCGAGCTGGCCCGGGCCTGCGGTCGCTACGTCCTCGCCGTGAGGGCTGGCAGCCTGAAGGAGGTCAAGGAGGTCGTACTGTCCCGCTCCGGCCGCTACAAGCAGGTGGCCGACAACCTGCGCGTCAAGGAAGTGGTGGTCGGCGATGGCGAGCTGCGGCGGCGCTACGTCGTCTGCCACAACCCGCCCAGGCCAAGCGGGAGGAGAAGCACCGCGAGCAGGTCGTCGCGGAGTTCGAGGCGGAGATCGCCAAGCACCGGGACGCCGACGCCGAGCGCAAGTGGGTCGCCCAGATCCGCGCCTCGGGCCGCTACGGCCGGTACACCCGGCTGGACAAGAAGGGCCGGCTGCACATCGACAAGAAGGCCGTGCGCGCGGCCGCTAAGCTGGACGGCAAGTGGGTCCTGCTGACCAACGACGACACCCTCAGCCCCACCGACGCCGCGGAGGCCTACAAGGGCCTGCTGGTGATCGAACGCTGCTTCCGCAACATGAAGCGCGTCCAGCTCCACATGCGGCCGATGTTCCACTGGCTGCCGCATCGCATCGTCGCCCACGTCAAGCTCTGCGTCCTCGCCCTACTACTGCAACGTGTGGCGGAGTTGCGCGCCGAGCGCTCCTGGATGCTGATCCGGCATGAGCTGGACAAGGTCCAGATAACCGAACTGCGTGTGGGACGTGACCATTTCTTGCAGCGGAGCAGGCTCTCGGACGAGTCCTCGGAGCTGTTCAGTGCGCTCGATATCGCCTCTCCCAAGCAGGTTATCGGCGTCTTGACTGGCTGACGAAGGGCCCGGATACCCATAGGTACACGCTTTCGGTTGCGTGGCGGGCGATGTGTCACCGCGAAAGCGGGCTTTCGACTGCTCCGCGTATCCAGGGCCACGAAACTCGAGTTGGGGACCTTGTAGGTGCTGTGGATGCGCCTGGCGGCGACGCGTGGGAGGTGCTTGTGGGCTACGGGCTCCTCGGGCCGGATGGTGTCGGCAGCGACTTTCAGCCAGAAGAGGCGATCGATGCGGCGCTCGAAGGCGAGGGTCCTGTCCACGGTGTCTATGATCAGCTCTTCGGGGTCGGGGCCGTGCTACACGAGCTGGTCGCGCTGCTTCACGAGGTGGGCGAGGACGCTATCCCTGGCGTCAAGTAGCGACCCAGCTAGGGTTGCGAGCCCCACGCGACCAAGCAGAGTGCCGCCTGGACGCCGAGCCATCATCGCCCTTCCTGGGCATCCATTGGAGTGGCCCGCGGCTTGGCGAGCACGAAGCATTGAGACATGACCCCGCCCCCACCCACCAGGATTTCACCCGCCTCGGCGCGGGAGCGGATGGAGCCCGCAGAGAATCCTGTCATTCCATAGAGCTCCTCGCGCACTCCGAACGCGAGGTCGAAAGGCGCGGCAGAGAGCAG
>CAZEJJ010000271.1:0-6229 GCA_964512185.1 uncultured Enterobacterales bacterium
GCTGCTACAGCTGCGGTGACGGCGACGTGGACTCGGGCGAGGACTGCGACGGCTCGGACCTGGACGGCGAGAGCTGCGCGTCGCTCGGGCACGACGGCGGTGGCCTGGCCTGCTCCTCGTCCTGCGCCTTCGACGAGGACGGCTGCTACAGCTGCGGTGACGGCGACGTGGACTCGGGCGAGGACTGCGACGGCTCCGACCTGGACGGCGAGAGCTGCGCATCGCTCGGGTACGACAGCGGCAGCTTGAGCTGCGACAGCTCCTGCAACTACGACGAGAGCGCTTGCGTCACCACCGACTCGCACGATCACTACCAGTGCTCCGGCGGTGACGTGTACTGGTACGACTCCGACGGAGGCATCGAGGAGGTCAAGGAGAGCTGCGCTTCTTGTGAGAGCTGCGTGGACGACTCCTCCATCACCGCTTCCTGCCAGGCCAGCTCGTCGGACTACTACCAGTGCTACGGCGGCGACGTCTACTACTACGACTCCTGCGACAATCTCGAGAGCGTCAAGGAGAGCTGCTCGTCCTGCGAGAGCTGCACGGATGATACGTCCACCACGGCGTCCTGCGGGGCCAGCTCGTCGGAGTACTACCAGTGCTACGGCGGCGACGTCTACTACTACGACTCCTGCGACAATCTCGAGAGCGTCAAGGAGAGCTGCTCGTCCTGCGAGAGCTGCACGGATGATACGTCCACCACGGCGTCCTGCGGTGCCACCTCACACGACTCCACCTCCTGCTATGGCGATGACCTCTACTACTACGACTCTTGCAGCAGCCGGGAATCGGTGGCCCAGTACTGCACCCACTCCTGCTCCAGCGGAGCCTGCGAAGACTACGCAGAGGACACCACCTCGCTGCCCCTGGACTGCGAGACCGACGGCTCCGTCTACCAGAACATCCTGACCACCACCACGGATCCGGTGGTAACCAATGCGACAGAGGATCCACTGGTGGAGGTTACCTGGAAGAAGTGCGATGGGACCTCCTTCAGTACCTCCAAGACATGCTATGTCCACGTCGGGACCTACGAGTCCTACGGAGTAGACCGCGAAATCTACGAAACCGGGACCACGTACTTCACCTGGTCATCTGGGGACAGCGACTACTCCACCACTTTCGACGCCTGGCCCAGCAGCTCTGACTTCTCCAGCGACTCTTGCGGCACCACCACCAAGGAGTTCTACGTCGTGTGCGACGACTCAAGCCTGGGTTCGGACTACTGGTACTCCAGCGATCCCGTAACCATCGACAAGGTCTGCGATTAGAACAGAGCGCCTCCACCGCTGAGCCGAGCCTGTGCCCGGCTGGACTCTGTGTGTGCCCTGGGGTGTCTCCCTCCATGGCGGCGGGGATCCTGCGGGGTCCCCTGTCCCGGGATATGCACCTCCGTCCGCGGTCCCCGGAAGCCACCGTCTCATCGGAAGCCTGCCCATGATCTCTACCCGCACCCTGCTCGCCCTCGCCTTCTCCGTCGCCTTGCTGGCGCTGCACTCCACCGAAGCGCAGGCGGCTCGGCTCAGGGTGGCGGGGGTCACCGCGTCCTCCACCTATCCCCCGGGCGAAGGCGTCTCCTACAGCGAGAACAACGTCAAGGACGGCAAGGTCTCCACCGTGTGGGTCGAAGGCGAGGACGGCTCCGGCCTGGGCTCCTGGATCGAGCTCGACCTGGGCGGCACCCAGACCGTCACGCGGCTCAAGCTGTGGAACGGCAACTGGTACTCCTGGGACTTCTGGAACCGCCACAACCGCGCCAAGGAGCTGGAGCTCACCTTCTCCGATGGCAGCACGCAGAAGTTCACCCTGGCCGACGAGAAGGTCCCCGAGGAGATCTCCTTCCCGACTCCGGTGTCCACCAGCACCATCAAGATCAAGATCAAGGGCATCTACCGAGGCACCACCTTCAACGACACCTGCATCTCAGAGGTGGCGGTCTTCGACGCCGCGCCCGAAGCCTTCCAGCTTCCCGCCTCCACCTCCGACTCCGGGCACCTGCCCGAAGACGCCGATGGCACCTACGATGTCATCAACACCTGGGACATGCTCAACGACACCATGTGGTGCGAGAACCAGGCTTCAGGAGACGGCACGGGCAGCTGGATCGAGTACCGCTTCGGCAAGTCCGTGCGGGTCTCCAAGCTGCTGCTGCTCAACGGCAACGCCTACGACCCCACCTTCTGGAGCAAGTCCAACCGCGCCACCCAGGCCACGCTCACCTTCTCCGACGGCTCCCGCGAGACCGTGGCCATCAAGGACTTCCTGATGCAGCAGTCCATCACCTTCCCGTCGCGCAGCACCAGCAGCGTGCGCATCACCTTCGACGCGGTCAAGGCGGGCACCGAGTACAACGATCTGTGCATGTCCGAAGCGCGCTTCGTCGAATAGAGGCCGATCAGCGGGTCTCGGAGCGTGACCTGGGGCACCGCGGCGTGAACAGAATGTGGATTCGGGTGCTTTCGCCCTCAAGGATCATTGCGGGTGGCCGATGGTATTCGCTACCCTGTTCGCGATCCGAGATCCGCGCCAGCACCCCCTGTACGATTCACGGAGGAAAGCGATGCACAGGCTAGCACCCCTGCTGCTCGTCACCGCCCTGGTGGGCTGTCCCCAGGACCAGGGAATCCAACGCCTGTCCGGCCAGGACACCTTCTACCAGGAACCCCCGGCCGACGTGGACATCCTGTGGGTGGTGGACAACTCCCCCTCCATGCAGCAGGAGCAAGAAGAGGTGGGGCGCCGCTTCGCCGAGTTCATCGGCCACCTGGAAGACACCAACATCGACTTCCACATCGGCGTGATCACCACCGACATGGACGATGACACCGATGGCCGCGCGGTGCTGCTGGGCGATCCACCGGTGCTGTCCTCCAACGTGCCTGACTACGACCTGGAGTTCAACGAGCGGGTGCAGGTGGGCATCGACGGCTCCGACCAGGAGCGCGGCCTCGAGGCCGCCTACCAGGCCCTGACCGAGCCCATGATCTCCGACGCCAACGACGGCTTCCTGCGCCGCGACGCGGTGCTGTCCATCATCTTCGTCTCCGACGAGAACGACTGCTCCGATCAGGGCGGGCTGCCCGCCAGCGCCGGCGGCATGGCCTGCTACGACCAGGCCGACAAGCTGGTGCCGGTGCGCGACTACATCGACGACTTCCGCACCATGAAGGACGATCCCTCCGACATCATGGCCTCGGCCATCGTGGGCCCGGACATCTCCGAGAACTGCGAAGACACCGTGCCGGGCATCCGCTACCTGAGCGTGGCCCAGAACCTGGGTGGGGTGTCGGGCAACATCTGCGACAACGACTTCACCGACATCATGGACCAGATGGGCCTGTCGGTGTCGGGCGTGCGCTCCTCCTTCCAGCTGTCCAAGACCCCGGTGGAGGAGACCCTCGAGATCTACGTGGGCGAAGACGAAGATGACGAGAGCGGCTGGAGCCTGGTGCCCAAGGACGATCACAACGGCTGGAGCTACGACGAGTCCACCCTGTACATCACCTTCAACGGCGACTCGGTGCCCCCTCGCGGCAGCGTGATCACCGTGATGTACGAGATCGCCGGCTCGGCCGGATAGCGGACCCCGGCTACTCTTCGCCCGGCAGGCTGCTGGGCAGGTGGCGGCCCAGCTGCTCCAGGGCCTGCAGGTCGGCCACGTCGCCCGCCAGCGTGGGCACGGTCCACAGGCGCGCGTCGGCCCCCGCCGCCTGGCGGAGCAGCTCCAGCGACTGGCGGTCGGCCTGCGCCAGGCGGGCGTAGCGCGAGCTGGCCCGCCGCACCGCCGCGAGGACCTGCTCCCAGCTGCCGCTGTCGAGCTCGGCCGGGCGCGGGGGCATGGAGGCGGGCAGGGGAGGGGGCTCGGGATGGGCCGGGGCCGGGGCGCAGCGGTTGACGAGGTAGCCGTGGAAGGGCAGCTGGCGGTCCTGGAGCTCCTGGAGGAACTCCAGGGCCTCGATCTGCGCGGAGGGCACCGGCGTGGTGACCAGGTAGAAGCGCGAGCTGTGCAGCTGCTCGGACACCAGGCGGACCCGCTCGGCGACGGTATCGGCCAGGTCCTCGAGGAAGGAGATGAACTCGGCGATGTCTCGCAGGGTGCCCCTGCCCAGCAGCCTGTCGAGCACGGTCGCCACCAGCCCGTTGCGCTGCTGCAGCCGCTCCATGCCCTGCACACTGCGGGGCAGGGCCAGCACGCGCAGCACGCGGCGGTCGAGGAAGCGCGCCAGCCGGTCGGGGGCCGTGAGGAACTCCAGGGCGTGGCGTGTGGGTGGGGTGTCGAGCACCACCGCGTCGTACAGGCCGCTCTCCACCAGCTCCTGGAGCCGCTCCATGGCCATGTACTCGTGGGTGCCCGTCAGGCGCGTGGACGCGAAGTGGTAGTAGCGGTTGTCGAGCACCCTCGTGGCGGCCGCCTCGGTGCTGGAGCTGCGCCGGATCAAGCGGTCGAAGGTGGCCTTCACATCGAGCACCAGGGCGTGCAGGCTGCCGTCGCCCTCCACGCAGCCCGTGTCCAGGTGGATGCGGCGCGGCGTGTCTTCGAGGGCCCGCAGGCCCAGGCTGTCGGCCAGGCGCTGGGCCGGGTCGATGGTGAGCACCGCCACGTGCCGGCCTTCGAGGGCCAGGCGCACCGCCAGCGCGGCCGACAGCGTGGTCTTGCCCACCCCGCCGGCTCCACAGCAGACCAGCACGCGGGTCACGGCTGCTCCTGCGGGGGGGGCTGCTGGGCGTCGCCATCGTCGATGGCGGCGGCGAGGGCTCGCAGATCGGACAGGCCCAGCCGGCGCCGTAGGCGGTAGGGCAGGCCCAGCACCGGGACCTCCAGCTCGCGCTCCAGGCGCTGGCGGGCCTGCTGCTGGGTGCGGGCCTGGGCCACCCAGCGATCGGTGAGGGTGAGCGCCTCGCGCCAGGCTGGGTGCTGCAGCTGCTCGAGGGCCTGGCGGGCGGGAGGCCAGGACTCCAGGGGGAGGAAGGGGGGCCGCTGCAGCTGGTTGAGCACGCAGCAGGCCACCTGGGCGCGGGCCTGGCCCAGGCCGCCCAGCAGCTGCAGGGTCTCGTTGACCGGGAGCTGTTCGGGCAGGGTGGTGAGCACGACGGCGGCCTGCTCTGGATCGGAGACCAGGTCGCGGACGCGCTTGGCGTTGGCGTGGAAGGGGCCGCTGCTGGTGACGTCCATCATGCGCTGTGGGGCGCTGAGCATGGTGAGGCCGTGGCCTGTGGCGGGGGCGTCCAGGATCAACAGATCCCAGGCGGGACCGTCGCCCTCGCGCTCCTGGGCCAGGTCCCAGATCTTTCCCAGCTGGATGAGGTCGGGCAGGCCCGGGACCGCGTCCATGAAGGGGCCCACCACGCGGTTGCGGAACACCAGCCGGTACAGCGCGCGCATCTTGAGCTGCAGGACGACGTAGTCTTCCAGGGCGGCGTGGGCGTCGATGGAGAGCAGGTGCAGGCCTTCGGCCACGCGTCGCTTGCGGTAGTCCAGGGGCGGCAGATCCAGCAGCCGAGCCAGCCCCCGCGCGCCGCCGACCTCCACCAGCAGGGTGCGCTTGCCCCGGGCAGCCGCCGCGAGGCCTAGGGTGGCCGTCACCGTGGTCTTGCCGGTACCGCCCTTGCCCGTGACCATCAGCAGGCGCCGTTCGAACAGCTGGTCGAGCAAGAAGGCGTCCCTCCTGGGCGGCGCGGGTGTGTCGGGTCTCCGTGACATGTCGCTCTTAACGCTCTCGCGGGCTTGCCTGGGAGCGGAAAGTGCTTACTTGAGACGCGCTTGGGAGGTGAGCATGCCCATCTACGAGTACGGCTGCGAGGAATGCGGCCATCAGTTCGAGCTGCTGCGACCCATCGGCGCGCCCGTGCCCGCTGACTGCCCGGACTGCGGGCAGGACCAGGTGCGCAAGCTGGTGAGCGCCACCAGCTTCGTGCTCAAGGGATCCGGCTGGTACAAGGACCACTATGGCCTGAAGCCCGCCAGCGCCGGCTCGAATTCCTCCGGCTCTTCCAGCTCCAAGAGCGACTCCAGCAGCTCCAGTGCCAGCAGCTCGAGCACCGACTCCAGCTCCAGCAGCGCTGCCAAGGCCGCCAAGTAGCGGCGGGGGCCCCAATGGCGATGCTCATGAACGGTCGCGCCCGGGCCCGGGCGCGCCCCCCGCCCCGGCGCCCGCCCCGCCCAGCCCAGCCCCCCCCCCCCCGGCGCGCCGGGGGGCGGGGGGGGGGGGCTGCCCCCCCGCCCCCCCAC
>CAZEJJ010000272.1:0-2190 GCA_964512185.1 uncultured Enterobacterales bacterium
GCGGGGTTGCGGGCGTGGAGGAGCTGGGGGGCGAAGCGGTCCAGGTCGAGGGGGTCGAGCAGCTCGGGGGCGGCGGCGTGGTACTCCGCTCGGGTGACCAGGTCGGTGAGCTGCTCGAGCTGTTCGCGCAGCTCGGCGGGGTCGATCAGTACCACCTCGCACAGGTCCATGAGCGCCCTGCGCTGATCCCTAAGGGGCAGATCGCGCAAGATGGACGCGGTGGTGCCGAGGGGCTCGAGCTGCGTGACGGCCACGCCGTGCTGCAGCGCGCTCTCCACCAACAGCTCGTCGAGCACGGGCAGGGTGTCGCCCACCATGTGGATGGCGGCGCGCTGCAGCTGCAGGGCCAGCCCGATGGGGAGCAGGTCGCGGTCCAGCTTCGAGGGCTCGAGGCCGAGCTTGTCGGCGGCTGCTTCCACGATGTCCTGCTCCCAGGGTTCGAGCACCTGGGGCCAGGAGCAGATCTGGTCCAGCAGCAGCACCCCAGCCGTGGAGGCAGCGACGGTGGTGGGCACCGTCTCGACCGCGAGGATGCGGATGTCCTGCAGCAGGCCGTAGGTGCGGCCGGAGATCGGTGGGGCCAGCGAGGGCGGCAGGTGGACCGTGGGCTGGAGGTGGCCGCAGATCCGCCCTCGGGCGTCCATGAGCGCGAAGACGGGGAGGGGGCGGAGGGGCATGGCTCGATCCGAAGGTGTGTGCTACCTTGAGTCTATATTCTTTCGAAAGCTCAGCAACTAAGATAATAATCGTGCGTTGCACGATATCGTGCACACAGTCGAGAGCCCTGGAGGAACCCATGTCCTGGTTGCGTGACAGCGTGGTGGCGCGAGGCTCGCGCCTCGGTGTGTTCTGCGAGAAGGTCGTGGCGCATCCGGGGTGGTCGGCCAAGGCCATGGCCGCGCGCACTCTCGAGAACCGACTCCGCGCGTATGAGAAGGGGAGCGACGCATCGTTCATCGAGCAGCGACCGTTCCTCGTGGGCATCGTCGCCCAGCTCCTGGAGCTGCCGGAGTCCGAGATTCGGCGGTTGGATCGGCAGCACCGTGGGCTCGGGCTCGGCACGCGCGTCGCCCTGGCCGATGTGCCTGGCGCCTCGTTCGACCCCGCCAGCGATTCGCCGCCTCTCTTCGATGAGCCCCACTTCGAGCCGCAGCGCTGGCAGCGGGACTGGTGGGTGGCGCCGTCCGGCAGCGGCCGCTCGTTGTTCGGTCGGGCGTTGCTGGCAGGGGGCCATGCTGCGGTCGTCTTCGTGGTGACCAGTGCCGACCAGATCGACCGTGTGCTGTCCTCTGGCGCCCCTCGCTATGTCGAGATCCCCGACGCCGCCGTGGCGTTGCAGGTCGCGCCATCCCTGGCATGCTGCCAGGGCATCCTCGTTTCGGCCCCGTGTCGGCCCCCTTCGGAACAGGGGGTCCACGATTTCGAGCCCGACCGTCCTCGGGTCACACCCGCACGTCGCCCGGTCTGGAACGTCGTCGAGCTCGAACTCGATGAACTCCGTGTCGCGGCGACGCTCGACTGGCTCGGGCGGATCACCCCCGACGGAACGCTCCAGGTAAGCCACGACGACGCCCGCACGGCCCTGCTGGGATCGCTCGATAGCGGGGCCTTCGAGCCCGACACCCTCGGTGATGTGATCGCGGCGTACGGCATCCTGCGGCAGGTGGGAGCGGAGCCCTTCGTGGCCACCCTCGGTCGGGGTGGCGCCCATCGAGTCCACGAACTGGTCCGGCTGTACCTCGAGGCCCGCGCAGCGCGTTGCGGCGAGCTGGATGACGACCTCCGTGCGCGGCTGCGCTGGCTGGCGCAGGAGCGCAACGGGGCTGCGGTGTTGCAGGCCATGGTCGCCGCGAGCCTCGAGCACCCGGATCTCGCGTTCACCCCGGCTAGCGCGGATCAGTGGTCGACGGCGCTGCGAGAGGCAGGGTGGGATGATGCCTACGCGGTGGTGGTCGCCCTGGTCCATCTCGGCATCGTCCAGAGCACCGCATCGGGACAGCTCGTGCTCCGGCCTCGCTGGCTGGTCCATGCGGTGCAGCACCATGCCGCGGCGCAGTTCCTGGAGCAGCCCAATGCGTCGTCCTGGGCGTGGGCGCTGCGACCTCCAGGAACCAGGCTGGCCTTAGCGACCCTGCGTCAGGAGTTCTGTGCCGGCCGGTTCGGTGCGGTGCGCGCGGCTCTCGGGTTGGC
>CAZEJJ010000272.1:2290-6197 GCA_964512185.1 uncultured Enterobacterales bacterium
AGCACGCTTCCGACCTGGACGGACGCGCATCGCAGGGGCATGGCTCGGGTCGCTGGCTACCTGCAGATGCTGGCGCCTCCGGGCGGCCTCGACGTGACGGGAATGGACCGCGCCGCACACCGCCTGGCGCGCCTGATCGTGAAGCGCGCTGGCCACTGCGCCTTCGTGCTGGCCTCGGGTCAGTCCGGTCCACAGACCTTCGTACACCCTCTCTTCTGGGGCGCCTATTTCGTGTCCATCGTGTCTGGGCGAGATCGTCCCCCGGTCCGCCAGCTCGAACTCATGGCGTTGTCCGAGGTGGACCTGTATCCGTCGCTCGACGCGTTGTTCCACGAGGCCGAGCACCTGGATGTCGAACCGGATCGCGTCGTGACGGCGCTGCTGCGGCTGTGGCGCCGTGCCCATCCCGAGGACGTCGCGACGATGGTCGGGCGTCGCCTCCATCAGGGGGAGCTCGCGCTCGTCGAGCATCTGACGGCGGAGGACCTGGACGGGCCGTTGGGTGATGCCCTGCTCAGGGCCAGGCGATTCGACCGCGCGGTCCATGATGCGTTGAGCGTCCCGCAGTGGAACGCGTTGGTCGACCGAGGTCTCCGTTCCAACGATGTCGTGGAGTGGGGGGAGTTGTGGGAGCGACTCCCCGCGGCGGTTGTTCCAGCGCTGATGGAACGGGGCCTCACTGGTTCCACGGGGCGCACCAGCAGCGTGCTCTGGCGGCGTTTCCCCTTCGATCTGGTCCAGCGCTGTCAGCGGGAACTCGAGGCGGGCGTCCCCCTCGAGGCGTTGATCCTCGTTCTCACCTCCGCTCCCGCAGCGCGCCTGGCGCAGCTCGCACCGGCCATCCGGGAGCGCGTGGCGTCAGCAAGCCCCGGACCGTCGGCGGTGTCGACGCTCTCTCGCATCGTACTCGCGGCGGCGGACGAGCGGCCGGAAGGGTGGCTCGAGCTGCATGTGCTGTTGATGACCTTGATCGAGGTGTCTCGTCGCGGTGGCGTGGCCTCGGGCCATCAGGTTGCCGGCCACGTCTCCCTCGATGAGCCGGCTCCCCGTCTCTTAGGCCGCGTGGTGGGCTCTGGCGTGGGTCGTGCGATCCCGGTGCTGCTTTGCCGGCTCGGCACCGAGGACCGCGGCGTGATCATCGCATCGTCGGAGATGGGCTTCTCGCCCCTGGGGTCCAGGCTGCGGATGCCTCGGTCGGCCGGTGTGGATCACGTCCTCGCACCCCTCGTCGAAGCCATGCGCGCCAGCGAGGTGGGGCCGCTCATCTGTTCGGTTCCCAGGTATGGGGCGTTGGTGGACCACCCGATGGTGATCGTGCAGACCGATCGCGGGCCCTGGTTCGAGGGTGCCTTCCCCGGTGGGCTCCGGCCCTGGTCGGCCGAACTGACGGTCCACTTCCAGCGCATGATGCGCGCTGCGCTGGCCCTGGCTGGGCGTCTGCAGCACGACGATTCTGCCGTGACCCTGGCCCATCCCGTGGGGCATGGGTGGCCGCTGGGGCTGGTCCGCGCCGTGGTCTCGAGCCTCGGGGAGGCGGCCGGTAGCGATGGGTGGAACCCCGCCGAGGTGCTCATCGACGGATGCTGCGTCCGCCGGGATGGTGCGGCCTTCGTGCGCGCGCTGGACCGGGCCGGAACCGGTCATGCCGGGACGGCCTTCGAGCTCGAGCCGGTGGACTGGGCGGCCCTGGGGATCGATCTCCCCAAGGACCTGGCCGGGGTCGAGCTGTTCCAGGTGAAGGAGGTGTAGACGATGTTCGGGATCGATGGCGGCGGCGGCGCCTATGACGTTCGCAGCGATGAGGATCGGCTCTGCGAGGGGCCGGACTGGATGGCGGCCTGCGCGGGGCTCGGGGAGGAGTTTCGGAACCAGTACATGGATGCGGTGACGCTCCTGGCAATGGGACGCTCCCCGCGGGCGCACGAGGTTCGGAAGCTGCTGGCTCGGTTGAGACACGACGAGATCGCTCTGCGCGTCGTCGCCACCAATGCCTCGATGGGCGACGTCCCTGCCTGGTGGCCTGACCGTCTGCCTCACGTCCGCATCGAGCTGCGGGAGGCCAGGGCGCCGGAGGCAGAGCCGGTGCGGATCTTCGCCGATCCCAACCGACCAGGGCTGGGGGCCGAGCTGGCCTGGAGCAGGGTCAAGCTGTGGCTTCTGGCCAGGCCGGTCCCCTACGCTGGCCGGATTACGCTGCAGATCAAGGGCCCCGACATCGGTGGCAGCCTCGCGCAGCTCGGGGTGTGGTTCGAAGTGGATACCGCCGCGCATCCCGGAGATCCGGCAGTGCGGGATGCGCTGGTGTCCTCCGAGCGCCAGGCGAAGAGGGCGCTCAGGGAGCTGCAGGACAAGATGCTCCAGGAGCGTCACAAGGACCGCGAGATGAGGCGGATGCAGGGTCAGGTCGATGGAGTCGTTTTCTCGGCTGCGGACGCCATGCGTGCGGCGCAGGGATTGCCACCGGCGCCAGAGAAGCCGGAGAAGCCTGGATTCATCGAGCAGCTCGCGGTGGCGTCCTTGCCGGTGCTGCGGGCACTCGCGAAGCAGGTCCTGCCCTCGCAGCTGCCGCGGGTCATCCATAGGGTCCGGCAGGAGGTCGGGCCGGAGATCGTCGACCAACTCGCTCGAGAGATCGTCTCGAACCTCGATCCCCAGATCACCCTGTTCTCGTTCAAACAAGCCCAAGAGCTGCTGGGTGAGGAAGGCCTGAGAGAGGTGCTGGCGGCGATGGGGTTGCACATCGAGATCGGTACCGTTCAGGATGGCGGCTCCGACGTGGAGCAGGGTGGGAGCGGAGCGCCGAGCTCACCCGAGGATTCCGTGTCCGAACCTTCGGACGGTGCACCCATGCGGGATGAAGAGGAGGCCGCCCACGACGACAACGCCGCCGATGCTACGAGCGAGTGGGCGGACGAAATCCACAGGGGTCTCACAGCCGCTCAGGAGGAGTAAGCGTCGGCCGGGTGGATGCCCCCTCGAGCTTCATGCCTTCAGCTTGTAGCCCTGATGAGGCGAGCGTCGGGACTTGTGGCGGCGCTTGATCAGATCGCGCCCTTCGAGGCGCTCGAGCGCGTTGCGGATGGTGCCCCGTGACCGCCCCAGCATAGTCATGAGTTCCTTGGCGCTGCGGTAGCGGTCGGTGGTCAGGCAGTCCAGGACCATCTGGTCCACCGAGTCGGGCTGAAGTCGGTTCCGGGGATCTCGCAGTGTGTCCATGCGGGCCGCGCGGACCCTGCGCTTGGGGTCAACGCTCAGCGTGGCCACCACGCTGTCGTCGGTGGTCGTGTACTGCAGGGCGTAGCCCAGCTCGCGGGCGATATCGTGGGCCCAGGTCACGCCGGTGCCCTCCTGCCGCGCCAGGCCGAGGCTCGTGAGCAAGCCCATGAGGGTGGGGTTGCGGGAACGCCGGCCTTCGAGGCTGCGCTTCACGAGCCGGACATCGGGGTGCAGGCCGCCAGGGCTGGTGATGCGGACCTGGTCGGTGAAGATGTCGATCTGCACAGGCCGGTCGCGGTGCTCCGATTCGAAGGAGCGATGCCCCAGGGCGTTGACCAGCAGCTCGCGGGCCAGCAGTTCGGCCTGCGCGGCGTCGGCGTGACGCGGGGCCAGCACCTGGACCAGGGCGCCAGCCAGGTCCGAGAGCAGCTCGGGCATGGGGCCCGTGTGGGCGGTGGGGCTGGTGGTCACGGGCGCGCCGTCGAGGATCTCGGCGCGGCCTGTGGTGTAGCGGTGCTCCTGGACCCGTAGGAAGGGAGGGCATCTGTCGCCCAGGCGGCCGAAGGCCAGGGCGCCGGCGATGGTGAGCTCGCCGGTGGGGGTGAGGATGTGGGCTTCAGCGAGGGCGGGACCGGGGGGGCCCGGGGGCCCCCGGGGGGGGGGGGGGGGGGGGCGCGGGGGGCTGGGGGGG
>CAZEJJ010000273.1:0-6173 GCA_964512185.1 uncultured Enterobacterales bacterium
GCTGGGGACCTGAGCTGCTCGTGGGCCCGCGCGTTAGATTGTGCGGTCGCCCACGCCAGAGGTCCCCATGCACGAGACCATCCTGGCCCGCTTCCGCGAGGCCGCACCGCCTGTGGACTACTGTGCGATGCGCCTGGTGGAAGAGCAGTCCGAGGAGCTGACGGTGCGCCGCGACGTGCTGCAGCCGGTGCAGGTCAGCATGGATCGCGGCGTGATGATCAGCGTGCATCATCGCGGAGGAGCCGGCTACGCGGCCACCTGCGACCTGAGCCGGGCGGGCCTGCGGCGCGCGGCCGCGCGGGCCAGCGCCTGGGCCGAAGCCAGCGCTGGCCGGTCGGTGTGCGACTTTTCGGCCGTGGCCATGCCCCACCCGCGGGGCGAGCACCTCGGCCCCGCCGAGCTGCCCTGGCAAGCTGTGCCGCTGGCCCACAAGCTGGCTCTGCTGCAGGATGCGAGCGGACGCCTGCATCCCGATGACCGCGTGGTGGACTGGGCCGCGTCCCTGTGGAACCTGCGCAGTGAGACTCTGCTGGCCACCGCCGATGGGGGGCGAGCGCACCAGCTGGTCCACGTGCTCTCTCCCGACGCCTACGCGGTGGCGGCCCAGGACGGACGGGTGCAGAGGCGATCCTGGGGCGGCGGCCGCGGAGCCTCCCAGCAGGGTGGCCTGGAGCTGTTGGAGCGCGAGGACTTCCAGGCTGTGGTGGAGCGTCTTCCTCGCCAGGCCCTGGAGCTTCTCTCTGCCCCCGACTGCCCCGAAGGCCGCATGCAGCTGCTGCTGGCGGCGGACCAGATGATGCTGCAGGTGCACGAGTCCATCGGGCATCCACTGGAGCTGGATCGCATCCTGGGCGACGAGCGGGCCTACGCGGGCACCAGCTTCGTCACGCCGGACATGTTCGGCGGCTATCGCTACGGCAGCCCGCTGCTGGACGTCACCTTCGATCCTGGCCTGCCCCACCAGCTGGCCTCCTACGGCTACGATGACGAGGGCAGCCCTGCCGAGCGCCAGTGGCTGATCCGCGGCGGGCTGCTGCTGCGCCCGCTGGGAGGGGTGATCAGCCAGGCCCGCGCCGGCATGCCGGGTGTGGCCAACGCCCGGGCGCAGAGCTGGAACCGCCCACCCATCGATCGCATGGGCAACATCAACGTGGAGCTTGGCGACAGCAGCCTGGGCGAGCTGATCGAGCGCGTGCAGCGCGGGGTGTACATGCAGACCAACTGTTCCTGGTCCATCGACGATTCCCGCAACAAGTTCCAGTTCGGCTGCGAGTACGGTCAGCTCATCGAAGACGGCCAGCTCAAGGGCGTGGTTCGCGACCCCAACTACCGCGGCATCTCGGCCACCTTCTGGCGCAACCTGGCGGGGCTGGGCGACGCCTCCACCTATGGAGTCTACGGCACGCCGTGGTGCGGCAAGGGCGAACCCAACCAGGTCATGCGGGTGGGTCACGCCTCGCCGGCGGGCCTGTTCGACGACGTGGCGGTCTTCGGGGCGGGCTCCTGATGCGAGGCTACTTCTTCGATGTGTACCAGCAGCTGGAGCAGGGGCTCCATGGGAGCGAGATCCTCTGCGCCAGCCTGTCGGCGGAGTGCTCCGACTTCGTGCGCCTCAACCACGCCCGCGTGCGGCAGGCGGGCCAGGTGCAGCAGGCCTCCATGAGCCTGCGCCTGGTGCAGGGCAGGCGCCACGCCCTCGCGGAGTGCAACCTGTCGGGGGATCTGCAGGGCGACCTGGACCAGCTGCGGGCGCTGCTCGCCGGCTTGCGCGAGCGGCTGCCGCTGCTGCCCGAGGATCCCCACCTGCTCATCCCCACCCAGCCCGCCAGCAGTGACAGCCGCGGCGACGACCAGCTGCCTCCGGCGGCCCAGGCGCTGGCCTCGGTGCTGGCTGCCGCCGAGGGTCTCGACCTGGTGGGGCTCTATGCCCAGGGAGCAGTGCAGCAGGGCTTCGCGGGGAGCACAGGGCAGCGCCACTGGTACGAGAGCCACAGCTTCGCCCTGGACTACTGCCTGTACCACCAGGCCGACAAGGCGGTGAAGTCCACCTACGCGGGGTTCGCCTGGAGCGAGGCGGAGCTGCACGCGCGCATGCAGGCCGCTCGGGAGCGGCTCGCCGTGCTGGCGCGCCCGGCCAAGGTCATCAAGCCCGGTGGCTACCGGGCCTACCTGGCCCCTGCGGCCCTGTCCGAGGTCCTGGGTCTGCTGGCCTGGGAGGCCTTCGGGCTGCGCAACCAGCGCACCGGCAGCTCACCGCTGCTGCGCCTGGTTCTGGGCCAGGAGCGGCTGCACGCCGGCGTGAACCTCTCCGAGAACGTGGCCGGTGGGCTCGCCCCCCGCTTCTCCGACGAGGGCTTCGCCAGGCCCGACCGTGTGCCGCTGGTCAGCGCCGGTCGCCATGCAGGGGCGCTGGTCTCCCCGCGCTCGGCCCAGGAGTACGGCCAGCCCACCAATGGAGCCAGCCAGCCGGAGATCCCCAGCTCCCTGGAGCTGGCCGGTGGTGAGCTGCGCACTGAGCAGCTGCTGGAGCAGCTGGGCGAGGGCATCTGGGTGAGCGACCTCTGGTACACCAACTTCTCTCACCGGGTCAGCTGCCGCATCACCGGCATGACCCGCTTCGCCACCTGCTGGGTGGAAGGCGGCCAGGTGGTGGCGCCCCTGGCGGTGATGCGCTTCGACGAGAGCTTGTACCGCATGCTGGGCGAGCAGCTGCAGGGCCTGACCCGCGAGCAGGAGTTCCTGCCCAGCACCGAGACCTACTTCCGCCGCTCCACCGACAGCATGCGCCTGCCCGGGGCCCTGGTGCGCGACTTCAACCTCACCCTCTGAGCAGGCGACAGAACCCCGAATCTACTGCGTCCCAGCAGTCGCGACTGCGGCCGTCCCTGCTGGCAGCGTTTTCGGTCAACGTGCTGAAAGCACGCCTCCCTCGCCCGCTACTGCGCAGAACCGGCCTCACTGAGCGCCTGCTGGCCCTCGCTACGATACGAGGCGGCCGCCTGTCGGCGACCTGTTCTGTCGCCTGCTCTCTGAGCGCGCAGCACGGCGCGCACGAAGTTCGCCCGGCAGAACTCTCCCCGGGTGAGCAGCCTGTGACCCAGGTCGGCGGCGGCGCCCCTGGGGAAGACCCGGTCGCGGATGTGGCGCACGGTCCGCCCCCGCTCGTGCAGCTCGATCACCTGCCTGGCGGCGTCTTCGATGGCCTCCGCCTTGTGCAGCAGCGCCGGGGTGGGCTGCTCCAGCCGCAGGCCATGGCCGGTGAGCATGAGCCGGGGCTCGAGGGCCGCGGCCAGGCGCAGTGAGCCCGCGATGGCCATGGGATCCTCGTGGGACATCAGGGCCGAGGCGCCGCGTGAGATGAAGAGGTCGCCCGAGAAGAGCAGGCCTTCCACCTCGTCGAAGAGCAGGCTGTGGGTGGCCGAGTGCCCCGGGGAGGGCAGGCAGCGTAGCCGGCGCTGAGCTGTGCGCAGCTCTGCGGGCATGGCGAGGGCTTCGTAGGGGGCCGGGACCCCCCAGTGGAAGCGGCGGTAGGCGGGCAGCCTCGCCAGGCCCTCGGTGAAGCGCTGCTCGGGTGCCCGCAGGTAGATGGGGCAACCCCGCTCGGCCGCCACCGTGCCGGCGTTGCCGGAGTGGTCCTCGTGGTGGTGGGTGAGAGCTATGGCCTCGATGGGGTGGCCCCGCAGCCCATCGAGCAGCGCGCCACAGGCCAACGAGAAGCCAGCATCCACGAGCAGATCGTCCACCAGGAAGCAGCAGGCTCCGAACGCGAGTCGGCGCGTGGCCGGGCTGTCCAGGGTCAGCCGCAGCACCCCCGGGGCCTGCTCGCTGCTGCGCAGGCGAACGCCACGTCCACCCAGGCGGCCCAGCAGGCCGCGGCGAGGGGGCGGGGGGATCAAGGGCCGTAGACCACGTAGGCAGCGCCCGCCTGGGTGAAGCCGCCGTCGTGGTACCAGGCCCCGATCAGCAGATCGGGGTCGCCGTCGCCGTTCATGTCGCCAGCACTGTCCAGGGCTACGCCGGCCTGGTCTCCGGGCTCCTCGCCCAGCAGGCGCACGTCGGCTGTGGCCAGCGACAGCGTGCCGCTGCGGCCCCCCAGCACCACGTAGCTGCAGCCCTGCATGGCGCCCTCGTCGCCGCAGCCGTAGGCGCCCACAGCCACGTCGTCGTTGCCGTCGTCGTTGGCGTCGCCCATCCCGGCCACGGCGTAGCCGGCGTAGTCGCCGATGGATTCGCCCGTGAGCTTGACGTCCGCGCCCGCCAGGGAGCTCTCACCGCTGACGGGGCCGAACACGATGAACGCCGTGCCCGACTCACCGCCGCCCGTGTTGTCGTAGCGGGAGCCGATGATGAGATCGTCGTAGCCGTCAGCGTTGAAGTCGCCCGCGGCGTCCATGCTGCGGCCCACCTCCCCGAAGGCCGTGACGCCGGTGAGCTTGGCGTCGGCGTCGGAGAGGGTGCCCGCGTTGCCGTCCCTGGGACCCAACAGCAGGTAGACGGCCCCGGCCTGGGTGGCCCCGCTGGACTCGGTGGAGGCGCCGATGAGCAGGTCGGGGTGACCGTTGCCGTCGACGTCGCCCGCCGCGGCCACGCCCGCGCCGGCCCGGTCACCGATGGTCTCTCCGGAGATGCGCACGCCCACGGTATCGAGGCTGTTCTCACCCGACAGGGGCTGCGGCACCAGGTAGGCCGCGCCGCGGCCGATGCTGCTGTAGGCGCTGAAGCCGGGGGCGCCCACCAGCAGATCGTTGTCGCCGTCGCCGTCCAGGTCGCCGGTGCCGGAGATGGCGCTGCCGGCTTCCTCGCCCTCGGAGGTGCCGTAGAGGATCAGGTTGGCGCCCGGCAGGCCGAAGCTGCCACTCACCGGGCCCCACACCAGGTAGACCGCGCCGGCGTCCTCGGCCGCGTCGTCGTCGTCGTGGGCGCCCACCGCGAGGTCGGCGAAGCCGTCGGCGTTCACGTCCCCCGGGCCCGCCAGCGAGGGGCCCGCGGTGGCGTCCACGTCGGCGCCGTGCAGGCTGGCGGTGGCGCCGGCCAGGGATCCTTCGCCGCCAGCGGGGCCCGACAGCAGGTAGGCGGCCCCCAGGGAACCGTGCAGATCCATGGGCGCTCCCACCAGGGCGTCGTGCAGGCCGTCGCCGTCCACGTCGCCCACGCCCGCCACCGACCAGCCCGCGTTGTTGGACTCGGAGGAGCCGTACCAGCGCCCATCAGCGGCGCTCAGGCTGATCCAGTCGATGTTGCCATCGCAGTCGTCGTCGATGTCGTTGTTCCAGTCGAACATGTCAGGGTTGACGGCGGTGTCCTGGTCGTCGCAGTCCGCGCCCCCGCTGGCCTCTGACGCCCAGCCGTCGCCGTCCTCGTCCACGCCGTCGGTCCCGTCGCAGTCTTGATCAACGCCGTCGCCGTAGCTGTCTTCGGCGCCGGGATAGCGGTCGGGGTCGTCGTCGTCGCAGTCTTCACTGGCTGGGGAGCCGTCGCCGTCGGCATCGGTGGGGCCTGTGTCCTGGGTGTCGAGTCCGGACTCGGTGGGAGCGTCGGTCTCGGGCTTGCGCTCGGGCAGACAGGCGCCGAGGGTCAGCAGGAGCAGGACGGCGAGGGGGCGACTGGTGCGCATGGCGTCTCCGGTGGGCGGCGTGGCGAGCCACCTGTGGATGCTACCCGCTGGGGGAGTGGGGGGCCATCGTTGTTGGTGCAGATCGGTGGTGGGCGCTGTGGACGAGGCGCTGTGGAGCTGCGACGCGGGCGTCCACGCGGTGGGGTCTGGCTAGCCCGGTGGAGCTGTCCCAGGGCTGCCCCGATCTTCCACCTGGCCGGGCTCGCCGCCCATAAATGCCGCCTGGAACCGCTATGTCTCAGGTTCCGGCCTTTCCGGCACGGTTCTTGCGAAATCTGCGGGCCCGGAGGTGTCCCCATGCGTACTCTCATCCCCCTCGCCCTCCTGCTCGCGTCCACCGGCTGCACCCTGTTCCGCAACGCCCCGGACGCGGACGACGCCCCAATCGAGTGTCCCATCTCCATCGTGGTGGAGGGCTGGGCCGAGCTGGATCTGCGCGAGAACCACGACGACGGCGTCCGCTGGATCGGCCAGGAGTACCACTCCGTCTTCCACCGGCCCGAGGGCATCGCCGAGTTCGAGTACCAGTTCATGGATGTCTTCGACCTGAGCGGCGAGC